>JBEDUR010000051.1:0-64946 GCA_040414865.1 Acidimicrobiales bacterium | reverse complement strand
ACGGGCGGGACCATCGCCTGGCACACCGGCCTCCGCCGGATGCTGACGGGCTCGGAACTGGTCGAAGCGTCCGGCGCGCGGGCAGACGAGGTCATCGACGCGTGCGCCGTTCCGTCATGGGACCTCTCGGTACACAACATGGTCGACGTGGCCACGCTCGTGAAGCAAGCGGTGGAGCGCGGGGCGACTTGTGTCACCGTCACCCACGGTACTGACACTTTGGAAGAGACTGCTTGGCTCACCGAGCTGATGCTGGGCGCCGAGATCCGCCACCGTGCTGCGGTGCTCTTCACGGGCGCCATGCGCGTGAGCGGGGCCGTGAACTCCGACGGACCGTCGAACCTTGCCTTCGCGCTGACCGCCGGCCGGAGGTCGGGGGTCGTCGGTGCTGGGGTGCACGTCGCATGGGACGAGAGGCTCTATCCAGCCCGCTCCGTGCACAAGCTGGACGCGCGCGCCTTGGTGCCCTTCGAGGAATGGCCTGGGCCTGCACCGCGCGAACCGCCAGAGCCGGGTTCCACGGTGGAGACCGACGTGGCGCTCGTCAAGGTCAGCCCGATTGCTCGCGCGTCGGTGCCGACCGATGCTGCCGGCGTTGTCCTCGAAGGCACCGGAGCTGGCCACGTCCCGAGTTCCTACCACCCCACCATCGATGGACTTCTGGCCGCCGGTGTGCCAGTCGTGGTCGCCAGCCGTTGCCACGACGGGGCGCGCGACCCAGACCCGGCTGGCGGCGCGCTCGCGGCGGCCGACCTCAGCGCCGAGAAGGCGGCCATCGCCCTCATGGTCGGCATCGGCCGGCACCGCAGGCTCGACGACCTGCGTCCCTGGTGGTCCGATCTCATTGCGTCTGGCGCTCCAATTCGGGCGCCCCGAGCCCACCACGCTCTCGGCTGACGCCGCTGCACGAGAACGGGGGCAAAGGGCCTAGGCGAGCGCCGGGCTGGAAGACTGGAGCAACCAGGGCGACACGTCCGTCCGCGACGTCTCGGTCACCTTGTGGAGTCGTCGTGCCACCGTGCGCTTCGGCACAGGGCCGCTGCGGGCCCGAAGCCAACGCTGCGACGTTGACAACACCCACACGCAGGGGTTATTCCTAGGCGCGCGTCGGGTCCAGACCAAACGTGGTGGTCGGAGGTTTGCGTTGGTAGCGGCGTGAGCTCGGTCTGGGCATCAAGAACCGAGGGCCAGGCCGTCGGGCTCATCCGGTTGTTGTTCGCGTTCGAGTCCGTCATGTATGCGGTGGTGACTCCCGTACTGGCGCACTACGCGCACGAGTTTGGGGCTTCGAAGACGGCGATCGGTTTGCTCGCGGGCGCCTATCCAGCGGGGATGCTTCCCGGCTCGCTCCTCGGAGGCTGGATTGCCACCAGAGCGGGGGTGCGCCGTACGACCGTCGTTGGTCTTCTGGTGTTCAGTGCCGCGATCCTGCCGTTCGGGTTCGGCTCGAGCATCGCCGTGCTCAGCGGCTTGCGGTTTATCCAGGGGCTCGCGTGCGGCTGCGTGTGGAGCGGGGGGCTGGCATGGGTGATCGCGATAGCCCCTCGCGAGCGGCGCGCTGAGGTGCTCGGGTCGGTTCTGGCCTCCGCCATTTTCGGGACTCTCGGGGGGACGATGCTCGGGACGTTGGCCGACGTGAACACGAAGGTCGTGTTCGTCTGCGTCGGCGTGCTCGGGCTCGGGCTCACCGTCTGGACGGTTGGTTTTCGGGAGCCCCCGCGCACCTCCCTTGGTGGTACAGCGTCTCTGCGGGCGTTGATCTCGAATCCGCGATTCATGCTCGGGTTCTGGCTGGTCGTGCTGGTCGCGGGCACATTTGGCACAGCCAGCGCGCTGCTTCCGCTTCGCCTTTCCCGATTCGGCGCCTCCGACGTGGAGGTCGGGGTCACGTTCGTCGTTGCCTCTCTGGCCAGCGCGCTCCTCACGCCCTGGGTGGGGCGAGTAGTCGATCGGCGAGGAATCATCGTTCCCTTGATTGTCGGGCTCGCCGCGAGCGGGTTGCTGATCGCGGGACTCCCGCTGCCTCCCTCCGCCCTGCCGCTGGCGGTTCTTACCGTGCTGGCGCTCGGGGGCCCGCTGGTCGGCACGGAGATGGGGGCGATGTCCGTCATGACCGATGCCGCGGAGTGGGTCGGCGCCGCGCTGGCGTTCGGCACAATGCTCTTCAACGCGGCGTGGGCGATCGGCGAGGCGGTCGGCGCGCCAGCGGCGGCGACGATCTCCCAGGCCACCAGCGACACGGTGCCGCTGGTGCTGCTCGCGGCGGCGACGCTCCTTACGATCTTGCCCGTGCTGCTGATCCGGCCGCGACACATTTAGGTGTCCCGACGGCACCAGCCCCAAGACTCAAGAAGCGTCTAACAGCGCTCAACCTGTCCGCGCCGCAGTTCGGACGACGTGCGCACGGGTGCGCTGTGGTCACGGGCTGTCGTGACGACTCCTGCACCCATCCCGCTCGGAGGGCCTTCGTGGCCGGGACCGTCGAGACCTCCCACCTCAGATGCGAAGGCGAACACCGTGGCTGTAGCCCCCCGCTTGGGGCAGGAAATCAATGCCGAACTTCTCCAGCGTGTCGACTACGCAGACCACCGTTGAATAGCGCGCTGGGAAGGCATCGTCGGATCCCTCCAAACGCTTGATGGTGATGAGCGACACGCCCGACTCCTCGGCCAAGCGGCTCTGGCTCCAACCCAGCAGGGCACGAGCCGCCCTGATCTGAAGGTTCGAGACGAGAGGTGGCACTGGACTAAAGGTACCAGAACTGATACATATTGTCTCATCCAAAATCTCAGGAGGCAGCCATGTCATCGATGGACACCCGCCAGCGAGCTCACGTGCTGGCCACGTCGGCCTGCTTCGTGGTACCGGACGTCTTCCGTTCCGCTGAGTACTACCGGGACGTGCTCGGGTTCACTTTTGACACGTTCTTCGGTAATCCGCCCAGCTTCGTGATTGTCCGACGAGACGACATTGCCGTCATGCTCAAGCAGCTCAGTGGGGCCAAAGCACAGAGTGCCGAGATCGGGCCACCGGAATTCCTCGACGCCTACTTCTGGGTCAACGACCTCGGCGCTCTGGCCGAAGAGCTGCGCCGGCGGGGGGCGGACTTTGTCGTGGAACCGACCGAGCGGCCGACCTACGAGGGTCGAGACTTCTACATTCGCGACTGCGACGGCCGGATCCTTTGCTTCGGTCAGCTGATACAGGAGTGAGGAGCTTCACCCTGCATCTCGGCGACTGGCGCTGACGACCACGCATCGCAGCTATGTCCGACCCATACGGCAGCGTCTTTCGCAACGCCATGCCTCCACGTGGGACCCCGGCAGTTTGAACAAACGACGACCGAACGCTCCTGCCCGCGCCGAGCCGATGAGGGTCCCCGTCGGTGTTCGAGCGACCCGTGCCGATTTCGGCTGGGCGCAGCGTGATGAAACCAGTTCGCTTCCCGTGCTGGTCCGAGTTTGCCGGGCTCATGGATCAACCGACCGTGATCGCCTTGGATGGACGCGCTGCGTTTCCACGATCTGATCGATTATTCGACGCGCACGCACGCCCCGAGGTCCCGCAGGAACTACGGGGGCTACATCTGGGGCGAGGGCCCGGTCGATGGCCCCTCCGTGATGCCAGCGGGCTGGGTGGCGCCGACCAAACTGCCCACCGCGACCTGACGGTCGAGCTCGGCCCCGAAGAGGACCGCGATGCCGGCCAGGTAGAGCCAGAGCATGAGCACAGCCACCCCGGCGAAGGCGCCGTAGGTACGCGACTCATGGCCGAAGCGCGAGAGGTAGAACGAGAAACCGGCCGCAGCGGCGACCCAGAGGGTGGCGGCCGCCGCCGCGCCCACGCTGATCCAGCGACGCGGCCGGGGCCGATTCGGCCCGAGGCGGTAGTAGATGGTGAGCAGGGTCACGATCAGAAACAGCGCCCCTGCCCAGCGCACCACCTCCCACAGCACATCCGAGGCGGATCGGGCGAGGACGAAGGAGGCCGGCAGCAGCGAGCGGATCGGGTCGCCCAACACGAGAAGGGCAAAGGCCGCGCCGCCCAGGACGACGGTGATCAATACCAACGGCACCGCCCGCAGGCGCCGGCGCACAAACCCAGGGTCGCTTGCCACCTCGTAGGCGATGTCCAAGCCGACCTGGAGGGCCGCCATCGCCTCGACTGCGGCCCAGAGCGCGGCCGCGCTTCCGATCACCGCCGCGACCCAGCCCCCCGTACTCCCGGGACGCTGCAACCCCTGGTCGATGGTGTTGGCCAACTGAACCGGGACCAACACGTCGACGTCTTTGATCAGCCGTTCGAGGACAGCCGGTGACAGGCCCACCAGGTCGACGATCCCCACGGCGGCCACCACGGCGGTCGCCAACGCTAAGAACCCATGGAAGGCCAGGCTCGCCGCGCTGTTCGGGATGCGGTCCCGGGCCGAAGCGGTCAGCGCCCGACGGACCGCGGCGGTGGCGCCGCCTACGAGGGGCAAGCGTGGCATGGCCAGATTCTCCCCGCCCCGGGCGGGCGGCCCCGTCGCGCTCGGTCGGGCCGAGACCGGGTGAGCCGGTAGGGTGCGGCGGTGGCCAGGGAACGTTCGCCCCGGTCGCCGGCGGCGCTCGACGAGGTCCCGGAGGCCGAGGGCGGCAAGGATCCGCACCACCCCGTCGTCGACGTGGGGGGTCGGCGCATTGCCCTATCGAACCTGGACAAAGTGCTCTACCCGGAGGCCGGCTTCACCAAGGGCCAGGTCGTCGACTATTACGTCCGCGTTGCCCCGGTGCTCCTCCCCCATCTGGCCGATCGGCCTGTCACCTTGCGACGGTTCCCGAACGGGGTCGATGATCCCAAGGCCTTCTACGAGAAGCACCGCCCGAAGAGCGCGCCCAAATGGGTTCGCAGCGAACGCGTCCTCGCCAGCCCGAGATCCCGTGACCGTAGCGGGGTGGACTTCGTGGTGATCGACGACCTCGCCACCTTGGTGTGGGCGGCCAACCTCGCCGCGCTGGAGTTGCACATCCCCCAGTGGAAGGTCGGCGCAGACAGCCAACCCCAGGCTCCCGACCTGCTCGTCTTCGACCTTGACCCCGGCGAGCCGGCCACCATCGTCGAGTGCGCCGAAGTCGCGCTGCTGTTGGCCCGACAGGTCGGCGACGAACACGGGTGGGACTGCTATCCGAAGACCAGCGGCTCGAAGGGTCTTCAGCTCTACGTCCCCCTCCCCAGTCGCGATCGCCAGCGCGCCTGGGAGGATGACGGCTCTCGGGAACTGGCCCGCACGATCGCCCAGGAACTGGCTCGCTCGCATCCGCAGCTCGTGGTGACCAACATGAAGAAGGAGCTCCGCATCGGGCGGGTGCTTATCGACTGGAGCCAGAACAACGTGGCCAAGACGACGGTTGCCCCCTACTCGCTGCGGGCACGAGCCGAGCCGACGGTGTCCACGCCCGTGAGCTGGAAGGAGGTCGAAGAGGTGGCCGACGGCGGAAAGCTCGAGCGCCTGCGGTTCCTGCCGGACGAGGTGCTGGGGCGGGTCAAGAAGGGGGGCGACCTGCTCGCCCCGCTCCTCGGGTAGGGATCATGGACCTCCCGCTGTCCCCGCCAGTCGAGCCCATGCTGGCCAAGCTGGTGAGCGACCTCCCTGAGGCCGAGGGTCTGCTGTACGAGCCGAAGTGGGATGGCTTCCGGAGCATCGTGTTCCGCTCAGGCGAGGACATCGAGCTCTCCAGCCGCAACAACCGCCCGCTGACTCGGTACTTCCCTGAGCTGGTTGCCTCGCTAAAGGCGGCGTTGCCCAAGCGCTGCGTCGTCGACGGGGAAATCGTCATCGCCGGTCCCGGCGGCTTGGACTTCGAAGCGCTCCTCCAGCGCATCCATCCGGCCGAGTCACGCATCCGGCGCCTGGCCGCCGAGACGCCGGCCTCCTACGTGGCCTTCGACTTGCTGGCCGAAGGCTCGAAGAACCTCGGCGCGACACCGTTCGCCAAGCGCCGGGCGCGGCTCGAGCAGCTCTTGGGCGATGCCGGCCCCGGCGACCCAGTTCAGCTCACGCCCCAGACGAGTGAGGTCATCGAGGCCGCCGACTGGCTTGAGCGCTTCGAGGGTGCGGGACTGGACGGGGTCGTGGCCAAATCGTCTGATCTCCCCTACCGGCCCGGGCAACGCGTGATGTGGAAGATCAAGCACGAGCGGACCGCCGATTGCGTGGTCGCCGGCTACCGCGATCACAAGCAGGATGGCGTCGGCTCGCTTGTGCTCGGCCTCTATGCGACCGACGGGACGCTGCGCCACGTCGGGGTGTGCTCGGGGTTCAGCGCCAAGCGCCGCAGAGAACTGCTTGAGGAGCTGGCGTCCTTTGCGCTGGGGCCCAAGGAGAGCCATCCCTGGCAGGAGCACCACTGGGCCGGTCCGACGGCCACGAGGTGGAAGTCGGACGCCGACCTCGAGATGCACCCGCTCCGGCCGGTCCTCGTCTGCGAGGTCGCCTACGACCACCGCCAGGGCGACCGCTTTCGCCACGCGACCGCATTCGTGCGCTGGCGCCCCGACCGCGACGCCAGCTCCTGCACGTTCGACCAGCTCGAGGTGGTCACGCCGGTTGAGCTGGCCGAGGTGTTCGGCTCGGCTGTGCCGCACACCGGCCGAGGGGTCAAGAGCGGGACCCGCCCACGCCGTCGAACGGCTCAACCCGGACCGGCGGCGTCACCTGCCCCGGCTCGGAAGCGGGGGCAAGCCGGGAAAAGGTGAACTCGCTCGGCCGGATCGTCCGGGTGAGGCAAGCTGACCGGGATGCACCCGGCACCGGCGTTCGCCACTGACCCGGCGACGGCGGCCTACTACGACCGGAGAGCCGGCGAGTATGACGAGTGGTACACGGGCGAGGGATTGTTCGCGCAGCGGGATCGGCCCGGTTGGGACGACGAGGTCACCCAGATCGTCGAGCTGTCCAAAAGCTTGCCTCCCACCCGCACACTCGACGTCGGTTGCGGCACGGGGTTCCTGACTCAGCACTTGCCGGGGTTCGTGGTCGGGGTCGACAAAAGCCCGGCGATGGTTGCCCTCGCCCGGTCCCGCCTGCCCCATGGCCTGGCGATCGTGGGCGATGGATTGCACCTGGCCGTCGCCGAGCACGCCTTCGACCGCGTGTTCACCGGCCACTTCTACGGTCACCTACCGTCCGAAGAACGCCGGAGATTTCTGTTCGAGGCTGAGCGCGTCGCCAGTGAGCTGGTCGTGGTCGACTCCGCTCTGCGACCAGGGATCGAGCCCGAGCAGTGGCAGGAACGAGTCTTGAACGACGGCTCCCGTCACCGTGTCTACAAGCGCTACTTCACCGCCGAGACGTTGGCCACGGAACTCGGCGGCGAGAAGCTCTTCGAGGGTGCCTGGTTCGTTGCGGCCAGAGTTTCTTCGTGCGGTCCGTGAACCCTGCCGACGCGTTTCACCAGCGAGCCTCGGACAGCGCGGCGCGTTCCTTCCACAGGGCGATCGATATGAGGAAGGCAACGGCCTCGGTTTGAGGCTCCCCGGTCCCGATGGGCTGGACAACTGCCGCCACCGAGGCGAGTCGCCTGGCCCCTGGGCGCGCCGGGTTGCCCAGCGGTGTGGCATCCTCGTCGGCTCAGATGTTTAGCGAGAGCGCACCCGTCTACGACCTCATCTACGAGGCCTCCGGGAAGGACTACGCCGCCGAGTCCGCCGACGTCGACGCCCTCATCCAGGCCCGCGATCCTGGGGCTCGGAGGCTGCTTGACGTCGGATGCGGCACCGGCGGTCACCTGCGCCATCTGCGGGCCCACTATGACGTCTTTGGGGTCGACCTCGACCCGCAGATGCTCGCCGAGGCGCGAAAGCATCTCGGCGAGATCCCCCTGGTCGAGGCGGACATGCGGACCTTGGCCCTCGGCACCGCCTTTGACGCGGTCATCTGTCTGTTCAGCGTGGTCGGCTACATGCGCAGCACCGCAGAGCTCGACACCGCCATCGGGGCGCTGGCCAGGCACCTGCGCCCCGGAGGGGTGCTCATCGTCGACGGCTGGGTGCGACCAGACGCCTGGCGGGAAGGTTCCACCTTTGTGCAGGTCGCGACGAGCGATGAGATGAAGGTCGCCCGGGTGGGGCGCTCACGTCGGGACGGCACCACGACCCATCTCGAGATGCACTATCTGATCGCCACCACCGAGGCCGTCGACCATCTCGTCGAGCACCACACGCTCACGTTGTTCTCACCGCAGGACTACGAAACGGCGCTCGAGCGGGCCGGGCTGACCGTCGAGGTGGTCGACGGCCCCATGGACGGGCGGGATCGTTATCTGGGCGTCAAGGCGCGCTGAGCGCGGGCACGCAGAGCCTCGCCCCTCGCCACCCGGGCCGCTCTCAGAGGAGCCGCCGTTCGGCCGCCCAGTAGGTCAACTGATGGCGCGTCGAGAGCTGAAGTTTGCGCAGGACCGCCGAGACGTGGGTCTCAACCGTCTTGGTCGAGATCGACAGCTCCTGGGCGACTTCCTTGTAGGTGTAGCCCCGGGCGATGAGACGCAGCACCTCGCGCTCGCGCGTGGTGAGCTGGTCGAGCTCGGGGTCGACCGAGTTCGGCGCCTCCGTTCCGGGCGGCATCGAGGCGAAGGCGTCCAGGACGAACCCTGCCAGCCGGGGAGAGAAGACGGCGTCCCCGCCGGCCACCCGATACACCGCGTCGATCAGCTCGTGGCCCGAGATGACCTTGGTGACATAGCCACGGGCGCCGGCCCGGATCACCGCGATCACGTCCTCGGGGGCGTCGGAGACCGACAGGGCCAGGAAACGGACCTCGGGGTGCGACCCCCTGACCTCCTCGATGACCGCCTGGCCGCCCCCGCCAGGGAGGTGCACGTCGAGGAGCACGACGTCGGGATGCCGCTCGTTGATCAGCTCGACGGCTGCCGCCACTTCGTCTGCCTCGCCGACCACCTCGACCGAGGCCCCGAGCTCGGCTTTGACGCCTGCCCGAAACAGGTGGTGGTCGTCGACCAGGAAGACCCGCGGATTCCGCAGGGCGGCGCCGTCGCTCATGGGGCCGCCGACCTCACCGGCGATCCTCCGGGTCGATGGTCAGCTCCACTTCGGTGCCTTCACCGGGCGCGGTACGCACCCTGGCCCTGCCACCGGCCCGCTGCATCCGGGCCGAGATGGACTGGGCGATCCCCCGGCGGTCCGGGGCCACCTCCTCGGGATCAAATCCTCGGCCGCGGTCGCGTACGAACACCGACACCCTGGTCGGCTCGACCTCGGCGTAGAGGGAGATGGTGGGCGCTCCCGACCACTTCGCCGCGTTGACCGTGGCCTCGCGAGCTGCGGCGAGAAGGGCGACGAGCCGATCGTCGAGTGGGCGGTCCCCGACCGTCACCACCTCGATCGCCACCTTGTGGTCGGCCTCGACCTCGTGGGCCAACAGTTTCATCCCCTGGGCCAGCGAGGCGGCGCCGTCGGCCACGGCGCCGGGGAGCTCCCCCTCGAATAGCCATGCCCGCAGCTCGCGCTCTTGGGCCCGGGCCAGCTGCACCACCCGCTGGGGCTCGGTCGAGGAGCGCTGGATCAACGCAAGCGTCTGGAGCACCGAGTCGTGCACCCGGGCCGCCATGTCGGCCCGGTCCTCGGCCCGGATGCGGGCTTGGCGCTCCTCGACGACGTCGCGCGCCAGACGCAGCCACCATGGCCCGAACAGGACCACGATCCCAGCCAGGACAAGCACGGCCCCGATCAACGGCCGGAGCACCGAAGCCGCCTGCGACCGCTGGCTGAGCACGAGCAGGGCCAGGCCGGCGCCCAGGACGACCACCCCGGCCCCGAAGCGGACCAGGAACGCCCACCGGCGGTGCTCCCGGCGCGCGCCCAGCTGGACCACCGGCTCGAAGGCCTGCCGCAGCCAGGCCCGCTCGTCGGGATCGCAGTTGCGCCAGACGAGGACCAAGGCGGCCGCCGAGAGGAACAACGGCCACGCCAGCTGGGTCGCGACGCCGAGGTGGAAGGTCGAGAACACGAGCAGGACGGCCACGAGCGCCGGCAGGAACGCGAGCGAGAGCAGGATCCCCCGGCGGTCCGAGGCGGCCCGGGCGGCGATGCTCGTGGCCTGTCCCTCCATCGGCAGGACCAGCCAGAGCACCAGGTAGACGACGGCACCGAAGCCGAGGAAGATGGCGGCCAGGACGAACCCGACGCGGATCAGGGTCACGTCGATCCCGCAGCGGGCCGCGAGCCCGCCGGCGACACCGCCGAAGATCCGCTGGTCCTGCTGACGACGCCATGGGCCCCGGCCCCGGTGCATGAAGGGCCGGTGGCGGGAATGCGCCCACCAGTCCCCGCTGGGCCAGCCCCGGTCGAGAGGAGGACGGGGGCCCCGGCTCCCGGTGGTCTGGCGCGGCGACTCGTCGAGGGTTCGGGCGCCCGGACCCGGCATCGGGGCGCCGTCACGGGGGTCGAACGGGTCGGGAATACCCCGATGATCGCGCCGGTCCTGCGAGGTAGCCATCAGGGATCTCCCGCATTCCCGGACCGGCCGCTCCGGGCCGGTTCCGGGGCTTTCCCGATACGAGATCGCGCCGTCGCCCGGCATAATCCAGGTATGGAACTGCCGAACCAGATCGAACAGCGTTCTCACCCCTTCCGCCGGTCGACTCGCACGAAGATGATCGCCGGCGTGGCCGGCGGGCTGGCCGAATACTTCGACCTCGACGTCGGCATCGTCCGGGTCGGGCTCGTCGCGCTGGCCATCATGGGCATCGGCGTGCCGGTGTACGTCGCCGCCTGGCTCCTGGTCCCCGAGGAGGGTGCCGAGGAAACCGTGGCCGACGAGCTCGCCGAGCACCTGCGGTCCCGTCACGTCCCCACGGACGTACGCTGAGCAGTGCGCCGGACGAGGGGTTGCAGATCGAGATGAAAGGAACGCAAATGTCCTACAACGGAGGCTGGTATCCACGGCCGAACCGGGGCCCCGACCCGGGGCTACGGGTCGGTGACGCCGAGCGCAACCAGGTGGCCGAGGCCCTGTCCCAGCACTACACCGACGGTCGCCTGGACGCGACCGAGCTGAAGGACCGATTGGACAAGGCCATGGGGGCTAAGACCCGCGCCGACCTTGCCGGCCTCTTGACCGACCTCCCCCCACTGGCGCCCGCTCCCGCGCCACCCCCGTCGCGAAGCCGCCGGGCCGTCATGTGGGGGGCGATCGCGCTCTTCGTGGTGCTGATTGCCGCTCCCTGGGGCCAGTACCACTGGATGTGGTTTCCCCGGATCCCGTGGATCCTGATCGGTGTGGTCGGCTTCATGCTCTGGCGGACCTCCGCCCGCCGGCGCCGGTGGCGGGGTGAAGTTCGCCGCTGAGGTCCTGGCCCGGGTTTAGAGGTCCTTCTCGGGCAGCCGCTCCACGTTCACGTCCTTGAACGAGACGACGCGGACCGAGGGGACGAAGCGGGCCGGTCGGTACATGTCCCAGACCCAGGCGTCGGTTAGCTCGAGCTCGATGCAAGTGGGCGAGCCGTCGTGCCGGTGCATCGAGACCTCGTTGGCCAGGTAGAAGCGGCGCTCGGTCTCGACCACGTAGGAGAACATCGGCAGGACAGCCTTGTACTCCTGGACCAGGGCGAGCTCGATCTCAGCCTCGTACTGCTCGAGCTCCTCCTCGCTCAAGGACGCTCCCAGGCCGCTCGAGCGCCAGACGGCGGAGAGCCGCTCATGTCCGGGCGGTCCGCCGCTCTTTGATCTTCGCTGCCTTCCCGGTGCGTTCCCGCAGGTAGTAGAGCTTGGCCCGGCGGACGTCCCCCAAGGTGGCCACCTCGAGCTTGGCGATGGCCGGCGAATGGACCGGGAAGGTCCGCTCCACCCCCACCCCGAAGCTCACCTTGCGCACCGTGAAGGTCTCGCGCACCCCGGAGCCCTGCCGCCGGATGACCGCCCCCTGGAAGACCTGCACCCGCTCCCGGTTGCCCTCCACCACCCGCACATGGACCTTCAGCGTGTCACCAGGCCGGAAGTCGGGGATGTCGTCCCGCAGACTGTCGCGGTCGATGGTTTCGGTGGGGTGCATTTCGGGGGTCCCTGTCTCGGCCGTCCCGGCCGAACTGATCCTGGCTCGCCGGCGGACTATCCATCGTAGCCCTTCTCGGCCAGCAGCTCTCCGTGCCCCTCCCGGCGAAGCAGGGCCCGCTCCTCGTCGCTCAGCCCCCCGCGAGCTTCCACCAGGTCGGGCCGGTCGGCCAGGGTTCGGGCGAGGGCCTGGGCCCGGCGCCAGCGGGCCACCGCCCCGTGGTCGCCCGAGAGCAGCACCTCTGGCACCGGCCAGCCGCGGAACTCGGCCGGCCGGGTGTACTGGGGGTATTCGAGCAGGCCCTCGGCGAAGCTCTCCTCGAGAGCGGACTCGGCGTTGCCAAGCACTCCGGGCACCAGCCGCGCCACGGCTTCGATCACCACCAGGGCGGCTGCCTCCCCGCCCGAGAGCACCACGTCGCCGACCGAGAGCTCGCCGTCGACCAGGTGGTCAGACACCCGCTGATCAACCCCCTCGTAGCGACCACACAGGAGCGAGAACCCGGAGGAGGCCGCCAGTTCGCGGGCCAGCTCCTGATCGAACCGCTGCCCGCCCGGGGAGAGCAGCAGCAATGGCCGAGCGATGGGGCCGGCCGCATCCGCCGACTCCACCGCGGCGAACACCGGCCCGCAGGCGAGCACCATCCCCGGCCCGCCCCCGAAGGGGGCGTCGTCCACCGAGCGCCGGGGGTCGCCGGCTCCAGCCCGCAGGTCGTGGACCACCACCTCGACCACGCCGCGGCCACGGCCCCGCCCAAGCAGGCTGGCGGAGGAGTACCCCTCGATCAGCTCGGGGAAGATCGTGAAGACGTCGATTCGCACGGTTCAGCCGACCAGGCCCTCGGGGACATCCACCACCACCGGCCGCCCGGGCTCGAACGACACGACGAAGTGCAGCGGCACGAGCGCGCCACCGGCCAGCACCAGAAGATCACTGGCGGGGTTCTTCTCCACCGCTTCCACCACTCCGAGCTGTCGACCATCGGGCGAGACCACCGGTGCTCCGATCAGCTCGTGGACCCAAAGGGTCCCAGGGCGCTCGAGCGGGGGGGCCAGGAGGATCAACCCGCGCAGGGCCTGGGCGCCCGAGCGGTCGGCCACGCCGACAAAACGGACCAGGTGCGCTCGCTGGTGGGGCCGGGCGGTCTCGACCACCAATTCGCCGTGGTGGGTGGCGAGGGCCGAGCCGGGCGCGAGGCGCGAGCCCTCCCCCCACAGCTCGACCAGGACCTCGCCGGTGAGCCCGTGGGCCCGTGCGACCCGGCCCACTTCGAGGAGGGCGGGACGCCCACCTGGCCCGACCGCACCCACCGGCGGGCCTCAGTCGTCGACGATGTCGACGCTCACCTGGGTCCCGTCGCGAGCGCCCGCCGCGCTCACCAACGTCCGGATGGCCTGGGCGGTCCGGCCCCGGCGACCGATGACCCGCCCCATGTCGTCCGGAGCGACGTGGACGCGGAGCACGATCGATCCGCGCCGGTGGGTGGCCTCGACGGCGACTGCGTCCGGCGCGTCAGCCAGCGAACGAACCAGGTAGGTGAGGACGGTGACCGCCGTGGAGCCCTCGGTCTGGTTGCCGGCATCGTCGGTGGGGTGGCTCACCGATCCAGGCCCCCGGGCGTTGACGTCCCCCTCCTCGTATCCCACGTCGTCAGCGTCCTCGTCGCCGGCGATGGTGTTGACGTCGCCGACTTCGTACTCGCCGCTCACTTGGCCCTGGCCGCCTGGAACTCATCCCAGGCTCCCGAAGCCTTCAGGAGCCGCTCGACTCGCTCGGTCGGCTGAGCCCCCTGGCTCAACCACTTGAGCGCTCTGGCGTTGTCGATGTTGATCACCGCATTGGGCTCGGCCGTCGACCGGCCCCGGGGAGCGTAGGTGCCCAGGATCTCAAGGAACCGCCCATCCCGGGGGGAACGGCTGTCCGCCGCCACCACGCGGTAGGTCGGCTGTTTCTTCTTGCCCATCCGCACAAGGCGGAGTTTCACTGCCACCGGTTCGATCCTCCGTCGGTCGTCTGGTTGTGGCGGACCCGGGCCTAGAGTGCGCCGGCGTCAGGCCGCGACGGGTAGCGGCCGCCCGCTGATCCCGGGAGGCCCGGGACGGATGTGGGGTTCATTCTCGCAGATGCGGTTGTCTCCTTGCCCGCCGGCCGGTCAGCGGGCCTTGGGCGGGGTCACCCGGCCGCCCTTCTTCTTGTTCTTGGCTCCCCGCCGGCCCTTGGCCCCGGCCGGCGACGGGGGGATGGGGGCCGGGGCCCGGCTGCCCATCATCCCGGCCAGTGTCTCCTCGGCCGAGCCGCTGCGAGCCAGTTCGCGGGCAGCGGCCATCTTCGAGAGGCGTCCTCCGCCCAAGTCGGGCATCCCTCCCGCGCCGACCGTCCGCATCATCTTCTGCATGTCCTTGAACTGCTTGAGGAGCTGGTTCACCTCTTGGGTGCTGGTCCCGCTCCCCCGGGCGATCCGGACTCGGCGGGAGCCGTCGATGATGACCGGGTCGGCCCGCTCGGACGGGGTCATCGACCTGACCATGGCCTCGACCCGGGTCACCTGGCCGTCGTCAATCTGGTCGGCCATCTCGCGCAGCTCCCGAGACCTCCCGGGCATCAGCCGCAGGATGCCGCCGAGCGAACCCATCTTCTGCACCTGGTGGAGCTGCTCCAAGAGGTCGTCGAGACCGAAGCGGCCCGAGAGCAGTCGCTCGGTCGAGCGGGCGACCACGTCTTGGTCCATCGTCCGCTCGGCCTGCTCGACAAGTGTGAGGACGTCGCCCATACCCAGGATGCGATCGGCCATCCGGTCCGGGTGGAACAGGTCGAGATCGTCCAGCCGCTCACCGGTGGAGGCGAAGACGATGGGCCGCCCCACCACCTCCTTCACGCTGAGGGCCGCCCCACCCCGGGCATCGCTGTCCAACTTGGAGACGATGACCCCGTCGAGAGCGAGGGTCTCGTGGAAGGCCCGGGCGGTGGCCACCGCGTCCTGGCCGGTCATGGCGTCGATGACGAGGAAGGTGTAGTGCGGCTCGGTCCGGCGCGAGATCCGCCGGACCTCGTCCATGAGCGCCTCATCGATGGTGAGACGGCCAGCGGTGTCGATGATGCAGATGTCGCGCCCGAGCCGTCTCGCCTCCTCCACCCCGGCAACCGCGGTGGTGACCGGGTCGCCCGGTTGGCTGAACACGCTCACGTGAGCCGAGGCGCCGAGCACCCGGAGCTGCTCGACGCCGGCCGGTCGCTGGAGGTCGGCGCCGACCAGGAGCGGGTTGCGACCCTGACTCCGCCACCACCGGGCCAGCTTGGCTGCAGCGGTGGTCTTACCCGAACCCTGGAGGCCGGCCAGGAGCACCACCGTGGGTGGCCGCGGTGCGTACGTAAGGCGGAGCGCCTCGCCGCCGAGCGCCTCGACCAGCTGCTCGTGGACCGCCTTCACCACCTGCTGTCCCGGGGTCAGGCTCTTCGAGAGGGCCTCCCCGCTGCAGCGTTGGCGCACCGCCTCCACGAAGTGGCGGGCCACGCCCAGCTCGACGTCGGCTTCAAGCAGGGCGGTGCGGATCTCGGCCAAAGCCTCGTCGAGATCGGCTTCCGAGAGCCGTCCCCGGTTCCTGAGTCGGCCGGCGACGCGCTCGAGTCGCTCGGAGAGGGCGTCGAACATCGGATGTTCAGGCTACCGGAGCACTATTGGCCGACCAACGCGTCGACGAAGTCCCCAGGGTCGAAGGCGATCAAGTCCTCGACCCCTTCACCCACTCCGACGAGCTTCACCGGGAGCCCCAGCTGGCGCTCGATCGGGATCACGACGCCACCCTTTGCCGTCCCGTCCAGCTTGGTGAGCACGATCCCGGTGACTCCGACCGCCTCGGCGAACTGCCGGGCCTGGGCAAGCGCGTTTTGGCCGGTGGTGGCGTCGAGCACCAGGAGCACCTCGGTCACCCGTCCCGGCGCTCGGTCGGCGACACGGCGGATCTTCCGCAGCTCGTCGAGGAGGTTGACCCTGGTGTGCAACCGGCCGGCGGTGTCGGCGAGGACGAGTTCCTGGCCCCGCGCCTTGGCCCGCTGCACCGCATCGAACACCACAGCCGAGGGATCTCCGCCCTCGGCGCCCTGGACGATCTCTGTCCCGGCCCGGTCGGCCCACAATGCCAGCTGGTCGAACGCGGCGGCCCGGAAGGTGTCGCCCGCGGCAAGCAGAACCGAGCGACCTTGGGCTCGCTGGGCAAGGGCGACCTTGCCGATCGTGGTCGTTTTGCCGACCCCGTTCACCCCGACGAACAGCCACACGTTGACCGCCTCCGGGTCGTCGTCGATGTGGAGGGAGCGATCGGGGTGCTCGGCGAAGATGGCAACGAGACGCTCCCCCAATGCGCCCAGCCATCCATCCGCACGACCGCGGGCCGAACGAAGCTCGGCCACGATTGCGGTGGTCGTCTCCACGCCGACATCGGCGCGGAGCAGCGCCTCCTCGGCCGCCTCGAGGGCGGCTGCACTGCCTCGTCCACCGATGGCCCGGAACGGGGCGAACAACCCCCGCGTGCGGCCTAGGCGTTCGCGCAGCGCGGGCGTGCCGCCTGGTGGCTCGACCAGCGGTTCGGCCTCTGGCTCGACCAGCGGTTCCGTCTCGAGATCAGGGGCGAGCTCGGCCGCCAGAGCGTCCTCCGCCGTCGGCTGTCGACGGCGCCGCCGGAACACTCTGGCCCCGCCGGATGGCTCCTCGGAGGGTTCGGCTTCGGCCGATCGTTCGGGCTCTGGCTCCACCAGTGGTTCGGCCTCCGACTCGACCGGTTCGGCCTCGAGATCAGCGGCGAGCTCTGGCGCCAGAACGTCCTCCGTCGTCGGCTGTCGGCGGCGCCGCCGGAACAACCTCCCGCCACCGGATACCTCATCGGATGCCTCATCCGATGGCTCGGCGTCAGTTTCGACCTCGAGCTCTGCCTCTGCCTCGACCGATGGTTCGGCCTCCAACTCGGCCTCGAGCTCGGGTGCCACCGCGTCCTCCGGCGTCGGCTGCTCACGGCGACGACGGAACACCCTCATCGGAAGCGTCGGGACTCCGAGAGCTCTGAGAACGATCAACAGCGCGATCACAAAGGGCGCAGCCTATCGACCCGACGCCCCGCCCCGGCTGTGCCCTCGGTGGTCACCACCCACACGACGGTGACGAGATTCAGCCATGCCCATCGCTCGTTACGGGGAGTGGCTTCGGCAATCTCCCAGAACAGCTGTCGACCGCTCGGAGGTCAGGACACGACCGGCTCGACGCGCTCCGGGGGCTCGGCCACCCGCTGGCTGACCACCTGGGACGAGCCTCCAGGGGCCATGGTGACGCCGTAGAGAGCGTCAGCTGCCTCCATCGTGCGCTTCTGATGCGAGACCATGATCAACTGGGCCTCGTCCCGGAACTCGTGGACCATGTCCAAGAACCGGTGGAGGTTGACGTCGTCGAGGGCTGCTTCTACCTCGTCCATGAGGTAGAAGGGGGAGGGACGGCTCCGGAACACCGCGAACAGGAAGGCCAGCGCGGATAACGAACGCTCGCCACCTGAGAGCAGCGACACCCTGCGGACCGTCCGGCCGGCCGGCCGGATCTCGATATCCACCCCGGTGTTGAGCAGGTCCTCGGGCTCGGTCAGGACCAACCGGCCGGTCCCGCCAGGAAACAGGGTGGCCGCCAGGGTGGAGAAGTGCTCGTTCACGTCGGCCACCGCGGCGGCGAAGGTCTCGGCGATCTCCCGGTCGAGATCCCGCACGACCTCCTGGAGCTCGCGCCGAGCCGAGCGGACGTCGTCGGTTTGGGTCTCGAGCCCGCGGTGACGCTCCTCCAGGGCACTCAGCTCCTCCAAGGCAAGTGGGTTGATTGGCCCCATGCGGGCCAACTTGGCCGCCATGGCCTCAGCGTGCTCGGCAGCCGAGACTCCCGCGGGCAGCTCGGGGCACGGCACCCCCATGACCTCGGCGGCACTCAGCCCGAACTGCTGGCCGACCAGCTCGGTGAGCGCCTCGGTCCGAACCTCGACTTGGGCGGCCTCGAGGTCGAAGGCGCGGGTGCGGTCGCGCACTTCGGTCAATCGCGTCTCGACGGACGCCCGCTCGGCCTGGAGCGTCTCCAACCGCTCACCGCCGGCGCGGACCGCTTCGAGGTGCCGGTGGTAGTCCGAGGACAGGTCGACCTGGACTGCCTCCAGACGCGCCCGGCAGGCGGCCACCACGCCGCCTAATCGGTCGACCGCGGTCACGTCGGCCTCGAGGCGGAGGCGCCGTTGGGCCGCCGCCTCGCGCTCTTCACCGTGTCCGGCCAGGCGCCGCTCCACTTCGGCCAGTCGCTCAGCAAGGACCCGCCGGCGCTCAGCCAGTTCGGCCGCGCGGAGTTCGACATGCTGGCGTGCCTCGGCCAGCTCTGCCCGGCGGGACTCGAACGCGCCCCGGGCGGCTCGGGCCGCCGCTGCCTGCTCGTTCGCCCGGGCCAACGCCGCCTCGAGCCCAGGGGCCGAAGCCTCGCACTCGGCCAGGACGGCGGCCTCGGCCGCAGCCGACTCGGCGACCTCGGTGTGGGTGCGGTTCACGTCTTCCAGCTCGGACGCCAGCCGGGAACGGTCCCTGTCCACCCGGCTGCGCTCCGCGCTGGCCGCCGCCGACTCGGCCATGTGCCGGTCGAGCCGTCGGGTCGCACCGAGGGCCTCGGCTCGGGCTGCTTCGAGGTCGGCGCGGGTCCGGGCAAGGGCACCCGCGGCGGCCTCGGCCTCCGCTGCGGCCAGCGCCGCCGTGGCCTCGGCTTCCTCGACCGCCGACACCGTCACCAAGCGCCTGGACGACCGGGCCCGCCAACCGCTGCGGGCGAAACGATCGCCCTCCGCCGTCACCACCACCAGGTCGGGGTGGTCGAGGGCAAGGTCGACGGCCCGCTCCCAGCGCTCGACAACCACCACCGCGGCGAGGACGGCATCGAGGACCGCCTCGAGTGGAGCGTCGGCGTGCGATCGGGCCCGGATCCGGGGCCGCAGCGACTCCGCTCCACCCGGAAGGTCGGCGGGTCCCTGCGGGCCTGGCGGGCCGCCGGCGGCGGGGAGCACCGCGCCGGCGGTCCCGTGCTGGCGAAGCCGGCCCAGGGCATTCCTGGCGGCGTCGGCCCCCTGGACCACGACGGCCGCCATCGCCGCACCGACGGCCGCCTCGAACGCCGCCTCATAGCCGGGATCGATCTCGACCAGCTCGACCAGGGCACCAACGACCCCTTCGCCTCCGCTGAGCACTTCGCGACCGCCCGAACCCTGGAGTTCCTGCAGAGCACGCTCGAGCGCCTCGGCCCGGGCAGCCGAGCGGTGCCGCGCCTGATCGGCCACGGCCAGGGCCCCTTCGGCCGCTTCGGCGTCCCTCGCCGCCACCTGTGCCCGCTCCTCGGCTCCCCGGGCGAGGACCTGGAGCTCTGTGCCCCCGGCTGTCAGCTCGGTTGCGGCCGCCTCCAACCGGTCGGCCATCTCGGTCACTTCGACCTGGTGGGCACCGAGCGCGGCGATCCGGCGCTCGAGCGACCTCAAACCGGCCTGGGCCCGCTCGCCTGTCCGGCGCAACACCTCGATCCGGGCCCGGGTCACCTTGAGGGCCTCCTCGGCCGCCGACACATCGCTCTGCTCCGCCCACTCGGCCTTGTGGAGCTGCTCGTCGGCGGTCAGTTGGGCCTCGGCTCGGCCCAAGACCTCGAGCTCGGGCTCGGCCGCGTGCCCGGCCTCGTCGGCGCCGGCGAGCTCGGCAGCAAGGCGAGCCGCGTCGGTCTCGAGGGTCGAGACGACGTTGACGTCGGCCGCAGCATCGAGGGAGACCGACAGTGCACCGCGACGCTCGGAGAGCACCTGCGCCATCCCCCGGGCGCGTTCGAGGAGCGCCCCCACCTGACCGAGCGCCCCGGCAAGGTCCTCCTCGCGACGCGAGGCGAGCTCAGCTGCGGCCGCGCCGGCCTCCCGGTCGAGCTCGGCCAGCCGATGTCCAAGCATCTCTTCTTCTGTCCGCAGGCCCTGCAGCCCGCCTGTGCAGAGCCGGCCCCGTTCAGCCAGCTCGGCCAGCTCGACCCCGGCCAGGTGCTGGCGCAGCTCGGCCAGCTGGGCGGCCAGGCTGGCGTGACTGCGGGCGGCGGTCGCCTGGCGCTCAAGGGGCCGGATCTGGCGCCGCACCTCGCGGACGAGGTCGCCAAGGCGCTCCAGGTTCTCCTGGGTCGTGGCCAACCGCCGCTCGGCGCGCTCCCGGCGCTGGCGGTGCTTGCGCACCGCGGCCGCGTCTTCGATGATCGCCCGCCGGTCTTCGGGTCGCGCGTTGAGCACGGTCTCGAGGTGGCCCTGGCCGATGATCATGTGCTGTTGGCGACCGACTCCGGTGTCGCTCAGGAGCTCTTGGATGTCAAGCAGCCGGCAGAGCGCCCCGTTGATGGCGTACTCGCTCTCACCCGAGCGGAACAGCGTCCGGGTGATGGTGACCTCGGCCATGGCGATCGGGAGCTTCCCCGAGCTGTTGTCGATGGTGAGGGACACCTCGGCCCGGCCGAGCGGGGGGCGGGTGGAGCTGCCGGCGAAGATGACGTCGGCCATGGTCGCCGAGCGCAGCAACCGAGGTCCCTGGGCCCCGAGGACCCAGGTGACCGCGTCGACCACATTGGACTTGCCACTGCCGTTCGGCCCGACGACCACGGTCACCCCCGGCTCGAACTCGAGCACCGTGGGGTCAGCGAAGGACTTGAATCCCTTCACCGCGAGTGACCGCAGGAACATTGGGGCGACCCTACCAACCACGATCCGCTCCGCCGGGGACGTGGCGGGGCTCAGACCTGGCAGTGCTCGCAGTAGAACGTGGAGCGTCCGCCGCTCTTCACCCGGACGATGGCGTTCCGGCAACGGCGGCACGGCTGGCCCTCCCGGTCGTAGACCTGGTGCTGGCCCTGATAGTCCCCGATCTCCCCGAAGAGGTCGCGGTACTGCTCATCGGCGAGCGAAGAACCGCGGTGCTTGATCGCCTCGGCCAGGGTCTCGACCATCGCCCGGTAGAGCCGGCGGGCCTCGGTGGCCGAGAGCGAGTCGCTCTGCCGGTCGTAGCGCAGGCCCGAGGCGAAGAGGATCTCGTCGGAATACAGGTTGCCGATGCCCGCTGCGAACTGCTGGTCCATGAGCAGCGCCTTGATCCCGCCGTGGCGCGACCGCAGCATGAGGGCGAAGCGCTCCCAACTCATGACGTCCTCGACCGGGTCGAACCCGAGGTGGGCCAGCTCGGGCACGGCTTGGCGGATGGGAACGGTGGCCGCCGGCGGGGTGCCGTTGACCGACGTGTGCGAGGCCGGCTTCTCGCTCGGCGCAGCCGAGACGAACATCTCCCCGAAGGTCCGCGGGTCGACGTAACGCAGCTCGCCGCCTTGGGTGAAGGTGATGGTCACGTGGGTGTGTTTCGGCTTGGGCTCCTTCGGGCTCTTCACCCGGAACAGCTGGCCGCTCATCCCGAGGTGCACGACGAGGGTGGAGCCGTCGTCCAGCATCAAGAGGAGGTACTTGCCCAGCCGGCCGACACCCTTGATGGCGTGGCCCTCGAGCAGAGCCCGGAAGTGCTTGGCGCTCGCGTGGCGGCGCACGGAGCGGCCGTTGGCCACCGACACCATCTTGATGCGGCGCCCGACCACTTCTTTGGCCAGGTCCTGACGGAGGGTCTCCACCTCGGGCAGTTCAGGCACCGGGCAACCTCGCCAGCGCGTCGGCAGCGGCGGCCTGTTCGGCATCCTTCTTGGAGGTGCCTTCGCCCTGGCCGCACCAGCCCCCGGCGACGAACACCTCGGCCCGGTAATGCCGACCGTGGTCCGGCCCCCAGCCCTCCACTTCGTAGACCGGCACCCCATCGCCCCGACGCACGGTGGCCTCCTGCAGCCGGCTCTTGTGGTCGAAGTCGTTGGGTTCCTTGGCCGCGGCCTCGATCCGCTCGGACAAGAGCCCGAGCACGAGCGCCCTGGCCGGTTCCCAGCCGGCGTCGAGGTAGACGGCGCCGATCAACGCCTCGACCGTGTCAGCGAGCAACGAGCCCTTGGTGCGCCCCCCCGAGGCCTCCTCCCCCTTACCCAGCAGCAACACCTCGCCCACCCTGAGGGTGCGGGCCACCTCGGCCAGCACCCGAGCATTGACCACCGCCGAGCGCACCTTGGCCAGGTGGCCCTCGGCGAAGTCGGGATAAGCCGCGTAACAGTGCTCGGCCACGACGAGGCCCAAGACAGCGTCGCCGAGGAACTCCAACCGCTCGTTGGACAGTGCACCTTCCTGCTCGGCGCACCAGCTGCGATGCGAAAGCGCCTGGCGCAACAGGGCTTGGTCGGTAAAGCGGTGGTCCAGGCGTTTTGAAAGGGCGTCCTCCCCCGCGCCTGGGGTCAAGCCCCCGGCGCCGGGTCGTTCGGCGACGCCCGCCTCGCTTGGTTGGCCCTCCTCGATCAACCGGCTCCGAGCTTGGCGACCACGTAGTCGACCGCGTCGCGCACCGTCTTCAGGTCCTCCAAGTCCTCGTCCTCGATCCGGAAGCCGACGGTGCGCTCCCCGAGCTCCTCCTCCAGGGCCTCGACCAGCTCGATCAGCGCCAGAGAGTCGGCGTTGAGGTCCTCGGCAAACGAGGCAGCCTCGGTGATCGTCGACGGGTCGGTCTCCAAGATGTCCGCCAGCTGGTCGCGGATCAGCTCGAAAACCCCCTGGCGGTCGAGCGGGGGGCGGTCGATGTGGGTCTCTGCGGGCACAAGAGCTCCTGCACGCTGGGGATATGGCCGGGCCCAGTCTACCGTCGGCGGCCGAGCACCGAGGTGGTCGGGACGCGTCCGAACACCCATCCTCCCAGCTCAGTTCGTCCATTCGCTCCGGGTGCGCGATGGCCTATATTCGGAGCGGTAGTTCCTGTTCCAGGATCGGCACGGGTTTCGGATGGCTAACCGCTGGTGCGGCGGTCGGGAAACGGAGCGGCGATGCACGGGGGCCAGAGAACCGGGGGGACGGGGCGGGCACCGCGAGCCGACGCCGTCCGCAACCGGGAGCGGATCCTTCTGGCCGCGGCCCAGGTCTTCGCGGCCCAGGGAGCCTCGGTGCCGGTCGATCTCGTCGCCGAGCGGGCGGGCGTGGGGGTAGGCACCCTCTATCGGCACTTCCCGACCAAAGAGGCGCTCTTCGCCGCCATCGTCGGTGGGCACCTGCGCTGGCTGGCCGACGCCGCACAGACCGCTCAGGGGGATTCCGACCCGGGGCGAGCCCTGTTCGAGTTCATCGGGCTCCTGGCGACCGAAGCGGCGGGCCGACACGACCTCTTGGACGCGCTCGAGCAGGCTGGGGTCGACGTCGAGTGCGCAGTCGCCGCTCAGGTGGTCGGGCTCGCGGCCGGCATCTCCGGCTTGCTGGAGCGGGCGACCGCACAGGGCGCGGTGCGGGCCGACGTCGGGCCCGAGGACGTGCTCGGACTGGTCATCGGGACCTGCCACGGCATCCGGCGCATGGGGGGCGACGAGGCCAGGGCCCGCCGGCTGGTGGCCATCGTCTGCGAGGGGCTTCGGACCGGGCCGGGCTAGGGGGGCCGAGGCCCCTCAGCCGGTCTCGCCAATGCGTTCGGCCAGGTGGGCAGCCAGCCCGGCCGTGGCCAGTTCGTGGGCGACCCGGACCGCGTTGGCAACGGCCACTGCCGAGGACGAGCCGTGGCTGATTACGCACACCCCGTTCACCCCGAGCAGCATCGCCCCTCCGGTGTTCTCCGGATCGAGCTCGGCGGCGGCCCCGAGGAGGTGCGGCAAGAGCACTTCACCGGCGGCAGCGGTCTGCTCGTCAAGGCGCAGCACGTCGAGGACCAGGCGCATGGCGAAGCGCAATACCCCTTCGGCCGTCTTCAGGGCCACGTTGCCAGTGAATCCGTCCGTGACCACCACATCGGCCGGACAGTCGAGCAGATCCCGACCCTCGACATTGCCGAGGAAGTCGACCCCCGGGACTCCCGCGGCCAACAGCTCGTGGGCCTCCTTCACCGCCGGGGTCCCCTTCGAAGGTTCCTCCCCGATCGACAGCAGCGCCGTCTTGGGTTCCTTGGTCCCGTAACGCTCGGCGGCGAACACCGAGGCCATCTGGGCGAACTGGACGAGCATCGCCGCGGTGCACTCCACGTTGGCTCCCGAGTCGACCAGGACCGCCGGTGCTCGGCCCGGGCGGGGCATCGGCGTCGCGATGCACGGCCGCGCCACCTTGGGCAGGCGGCCCATACGCAGGAGTGCGGAGGCCATCGTCGCTCCGGTGTTGCCGGCCGAGACCATGGCGGACGCCTTGGCGTCCCGGACCAGCTCGGCCACCCGCACGAGCGAGGCGTCCTTCTTGCGCCGCACGCCAGTCGCCGGGTCCTCGGCCATGCCGATGACCTCGGTACAGGCGATCAGCTCGAGCCCCAGCGGGTCTCCCACCAGCTCGGGCGGCCCGACCAGGACCACCGGAATGCCCTCGTCGGCGGCGCGCCGGCCACCGGCCACGATCTCCTCAGGCGCCCGGTCGCCACCCATCGCGTCGAGGGCAACGGGCAGCGAGGCCAGCTCCTCGGCCGACGGACGCCGCCGCCCCGGGGGCACGTCAGTCGACCTCGACCGCCGTCCGACCCTTGTACCAGCCGCAGTTGGGACAGACCACGTGGGGGAGCTTCACGGCCGAGCAGTGCGGGCAGACGCTGCGCGCCGGCCGGGTCAGCCGCCAGCTGGCGGCCCGGCGGCTGCGGCCCTTGGCCTTGGAGGTCTTCTTCTTGGGGACGGCCATCGTCGCTCTCCCGGGTCATTGGTGGACCGCCGAATGGAAGGCGGCCACTGGTCGTCTCCGCCGGGTGCCCCGGTTCGCGGGGCGGGACCTAAGAGTTCGACCGGAGCACGTCGAGGCTAGCCCACCGGGGATCCCTCGGGGCCACGCAGGAGCAGGCTTGTTGGTTGCGGTCCGCGCCGCACTGAGGACACAGCCCCCGACAGTCATCCCGGCACAAAGGGGCGAGTGGCAACTCGGCCAGGATGGCCTCGTGCACGAGCGGGCCGAGGTCGACCACGTCGTCGGTGATGAGGAACGCCTCCTCGTCCTCGGGCTCCCCTCTGCTCGGGGGGTCGCAGAACCGCTCGGCGATGACGATGTCGAGGACCCCTTCAACCGTGGCGGTGCACCGGCGGCACGTCCCTTGCCAGGGCACCGACACCCGGCCGTTCACCGCGATCCCGCCCGAGTAGGGCGTGAGGGCCAGGTCGCAGAGGGCCTCGGCGCCTGGAGGTACCCGACTGTCGGCCGGACTCAACGGGGCCAGCAGCTCGTGGTCGAGCGGCACGCTGGCCTGCACGCGCGAGGTCGCGGCTGCCCGACGAAGCCGGGCAACATGGACCACCAACGGGCCGACTACCACCGCGGGCCTCCTAGCTTCGGTCTTGGTCGAAGAAGCTCTCCGGGTCGAGCTCGCCGGGCGGCGGCGCTGTCGGCGAGTGCTCGGCGGGGCTCGAGATGGCCTGGAGCTTCTGGCGTCCGGAGCGGACGGTCTTGATCGTCCGGTCGAGCACGATCTCCATCCCGGCCAACCGCTGGTCGCAGTAGTCCTCGGTCTCGCGCCGCATCCGGCGCGCCTCTTCGTTGGCGTCGTCGAGGATGCGTTGGGCCACGCGGTTGGCCTGCCGCACGATGTCGGTACGACCCACCATCCGCTCGGCATGGACGCGCACCTCGTCCATGAGCGCCTGGGCCTCACGCTCACGCTCGGCCATGAACTCTGCCCGCTCCTTCAACATCCAGCGGGCTTCGCGCAGCTCTTCGGGCAGGCGGGACATCACCCGAGTGAGCAGGTGGGAGAGCTCGTCGCGCGACACGAGGACCGAGGCCGAGAGCGGCATCGCCTTGGCCGAGTTGACCAGCTCGAGGGCGCGGCCGATCAGAGCCTCGGCGTCGAGACCCGCCAGGTCGGCATCGAAAGCGGGGGTGCCGTCGGCCACGTCCATCAGCCGCCCTCCTCGCTCTCGAGCGCTTCGATCCGTTCGTCGATCATCCCGGCCACGGGCTTCGGCACGAAGGCGGACACGTCGCCGCCATAGATGGCCACCTCTCGCAGTAGGCGCGAAGCGATGAACGAGAACGACGAACTCGTCGGGATGAACACGGTCTCGATGCCCGAGAGCTGCCGGTTCATCTGAGCCATCTGCAGCTCGCTCTCGAAGTCCGAGACCGCACGCAGGCCGCGAATGATCACGTCGGCATCGATGTCCCGAGCCACCTCGACGGTCAGCTTGGACATGGCGATGAACCGCACGTTGTCCAGGTGGGCGATGGACTCCTCCACCATGGCCCGCCGGGTCTCCAGGTCGAAGAACCCCTTGGCCTTCTGAGGGTTGCGGAGGGCCGCGATCACGACCTCGTCGAAGATCCGCGCCGCCCGCTCGACGACTTCGAGATGGCCGTTGTGGAAGGGGTCGAAGGAGCCAGGGTAGAGGGCGCGGGTCACGACCTGATCACGCTCGGCGAAGGTGCTTGGCGGACCACGGTGACGAGCGTACCGCCGTAGCGTCTCATTTTGGTCACCTCCCAGCCGCTCGGCACGGCGATCTCCGACGCCGACTCCAGGACCGCGAGGTCGGCCTGGAGCCAGCCGAGGAGCACGTCCCAGCGGTCAAAGTCATACGGGGGGTCGCAGAAGGCGAGGTCGAAGGACCCGGAGTGCTCGAGCCATCCCGGCAGCTCCGCCCGCACGACCCTGGCCCCTTGCTCCTCGAGGCCGACCGCAGCCAGGTTGGCCCGCACGGCGTCGAGGGCCGCCGGGTCGCGGTCGACGAAGGTGACCGCGGCCGCCCCACGCGACAGGGCTTCGACCCCCATCGCGCCACTGCCGCAGAACAGGTCCACCACCCCGAGCTCGGCCACCCCGCCCATCGACCCAAGGACGTCGAAGATTGCCTCGCGAACCCGGTCAGAGGTCGGGCGCACCCCCGCCGGGAGCCGGCCGGAGAGCCGCCGTCCCCGACTGCGGCCACCGATGACCCGCACAGTGACACCGTAGCGTGCGGCCTGGCCCGGACCAGGGCGCACGCTCAGGGGATGGCCACGGTCAGGCGGGTGGTGAAGCGTTCGATCACCGTGCCGGCGGGGAAGAACCGCCGAACGACCGCCTCGATGGCTGCGAGCCGACCGGCCGCGCCGGGGCCAAGGCTGGCTAGGGCCGAGCGCGTCTGGACCGTGCGCATCCAATGTTCCACCGGCACCGTCCAGTCCCAGCCGATCGCGTCTCGCACGAGACCGGAGAACCCGCCCACCTCGAGGAGGCTCCGCTGATCATCCTGGCGCTCGCGTCCGCCGTAGGGGCCGACGCCGCACTCCGCCTCGAGCGCCTCGGAAAAGGCGCCGCGGTCCTCGCTCACGTTCCACCACAGGGCCAGCCGCCCGCCGGCGGCCAGCACGCGGCGGCACTCGGCTGCGGCCTCAGGCAGTCGCACCCAGTGCCAGGCCTGGGCGACCGTCACCAGGTCCACGGCACGGTCCGCGACCGGGAGCCGCTCGGCTCGACCGAGCATCACCGGGAGGCGGTCCGATGCGGCGCGCAGCGAGCCGGCCATGGCCAGCGACGGGTCGACGGCGACCACTCGAGCCCCCCGATCGGCCAACGCGCGGCTGGCGATGCCGGTGCCCGAGCCGACGTCGAGGACCCGACGGCCGCGGATCGGCCCGACGATCCGGGCGATGGCGTCGAAGAGGCCGTCGGGGTAGCCCGGGCGGCTCGCCTGATAGCCGTCGGCGACCGCGTCGAAGACGGACGCCGGATCGAACCCGCCGCCGATGTCTCCGGTCACCGCTCGCCGACCCTCTCAGCTCTGAAGCCGACGCCGCCGGCACGAGGCAATGAACGGTGTCGACCGCCCAGCAATTCGCCCTGACCAGGTGTTCTCGGTCTCACACATCCGATTGAGGATTGGTCACTCGAGCGGTCCCGGATAGGCGAGCTCGGCCCGGTCCTCGAGCTTCTTGATGGAGCGCCGCACGACCCAGAGCACCGCGACAATGACCACCAGGGCGATACCGCCAAGCACGAGGTTGAGCGTGCCCGAGAGCTGCCGGAACGTGTTGCCGGCCGCGTAGGAGCCAAAGGTGTAGACCGCCGCCCAGAGGATCCCGCCGGCCGCGTTGGCGACGAGGAACCGCCGCCAGCGCATGCGGCTCGTGCCGGCCAAGAAGGCGGCGTACGTCCGGAGGATCGAGACGAAGCGGCCGAAGAAGACCACCTTGGTGCCCTGGCGGTCGAAGACGTAACGCCCCACTTTGAGCTTGCGCTCATCGAGATGCACCTTGTTTCCATAGCGCTTGGCGAGGCGGTAGCCACCCTTGTCGCCAATCCAGTAACCGATGTTGTCCCCGAGGATCGCCGCCGCCGAGGCGACCGCGAAGATGATCCACGGGTTGAGGTGGTGCGTGTGCCCCGCGTAGACCCCTGCCGCGATAAGGGCTGTCTCTCCGGGCAAGGGCACCCCCAAGCTCTCGACCATGACCAGCAAGAAGACGGCCCAGTAGCCGAAGCTTGCCACCAGGTGGTCGACGTTCATTTCGCCCGGGGACCCATCGCCACAAGTTTTCCTTGTCAGCTTTTGAACAGGAAGGTCGCGTCGTCGGCGTCGAGGACCAGCCGGACGTCGTCGAGGAGCTCGGGGTGCTCCGCCAGGTCGGGGTCGGCGTCGGCGATCGACTCGGCCACCTGACGGGCCCGCTCGACCCACTCCCGATCGCGTCGGAGCTTGGCCAGCCGAAGCCCGCTCGAGCCGGTCTGACGCTCGCCCAGAATGGTCCCTTCTCCCCGCAGTTCGAGATCGATCTCGGCCAGCTCGAAGCCGTCGGTGGTCCCCTCGAGGGCCGAGAGCCTCGTTGCACCACTCTCGGAGCCAGCCTCACCGAGCAGGTAACACCAGCTCGGCAGTGAACTGCGGCCCACCCGGCCCCGTAGCTGGTGGAGCTGGGCGATCCCGAAGCGCTCGGCGTCCTCGATCACCATTACGGTGGCCTCGGGCACGTCCACGCCGACCTCGATGACCGTGGTCGCCACCAGCACCTGGGTCCGCCCGTCGCGGAACCGCTCCATCACCTCCTGCTTCTCTGTCGTGGCCATCTGGCCATGGAGAAGCCCGACCTCCAGCCCGGCCAGCACACCCGTGGAGAGTCGGCGGTGCTCCTCGACCGCCGAGCGGGCCACCACCCGCTCGGACTCCTCGACCAGCGGGCAGACGACGTAGGCCCGGTGGCCGGCCGCGACTTCGTTGCGGACTCGCTCCCAGGCGGCCGCCTCTTCCAGCGAGCCTCGGGCCCAGAGCGTCGTCGTCGGCGCCCGCCCGGGTGGCAGCTCGCCTACGACGGTCATGTCCAGGTCGCCGAATACCACCATGGCCGCGGTCCGCGGGATTGGGGTGGCCGTCATCACGAGCAGGTCGGGCTCGACGACGTCGCCGTCGGCCGTGTCGCCAATGCGCCCCTTGGCTCGCAGCCCGGCGCGCTGCTCAACGCCGAACCGATGCTGCTCGTCGACCACCACCGCCCCGAGCGAGCGGAACCGGACGTCTTCGGTCAGGAGGGCGTGGGTCCCGATCACGATGTCCATCTCGCCTGAGGCCAGCTCGGCCAGCGCCCGGGCCCGCTCCCGGCCGGTCACCCGGTTGGTGAGCAGGCCGACCGAGAGCGGTCGGGTCCCACCGAGCCGGCCCTCATCGGGCACCCAGAGCTCCTCGACCAGAGCCCGGACCCCCAGAGCGTGCTGGTCGGCCAGCACTTCGGTCGGCGCCATGAGGGCCGCCTGGTGGTTCCCTTGGACGGCGGCCACCATCGTCCCGACCGCGACGACCGTCTTGCCCGAACCGACGTCACCCTGCAGAAGGCGGTGCATGGGGAGGGGTCCAGCCATGTCGGTGAGGATCTGGGCAAGGGCGTCGCGCTGGGCCCCGGTGAGTTCGAAAGGGAGGGCGGCGACGAAGCGCTGGACCAGAGTCGCGCCCTCCTCGGAACTCGGCCGAAGCTCGTCCAGTGAGACCCGGTGGCGGATGGCCACTGCCGCTCGTTCGGTCGCTCTGCGCCGTAGCACCAAGGTGAGCTGGAGGCGCAGCAGCTCGTCGAAGACCAGCCGGTCCCGGGCCGGCCACGGCTCCGACGGCGTGGCCGGGGCATGGATCGCCCGGAGAGCCTCGGTGCGGCCCTGCAACCGGAGACGGCGGCGCCAGCCCGCCGGGAGCGGGTCGACCAGCTCGCCGGCGCGGCTCAGCGCCTCCTTCACGAAGGTGCCGATCTCCCAGCTGGTGAGTCCGGCTTTCGCCGAGGCCGGGTAGACCGGGATCACCTGGAGCATCCGGCTCTCGGTCGCCCCGCTCTCCACCCGGGCAACCAGATCCACGACCGGGTGGGCCATCTGGCGTCGCCCGCGGAACTCGGTCAGCTTTCCCCAGATGAGCAACTGGGAGCCGATCGTCAGCTGCTGCTCGCGCCAGGGCTGGTTGAAGAACACCAGGCTGAGATCGCCGGTGTCGTCGGCCACCAGCACCTCGACCCGGCTGCGGCCGCGGGGACGTCCGGCCCGCACCCACTTCACCTCGGCGAATACCACCGCCTCGTCCCCCAGGGCGAGGTCGGCGACGTCTACGGCGCGGGTTCGGTCGATGTAGCGACGGGGGTAGGTGGTCAGCAGGTCGAGCACGCTCGAGACCCCCCACTCGCGCAGGGCAGCCGCCTTCTTCGGCTTCACGGCGGCGAGGACCGACACGGGGATCTCGTCCAGCTGCCCGAGCCGCCGTCGGGCCGGCAGCTTCGAGCCGGCGACGCTCATTCCACGCCGAAGAGATACGGGTAGAGGGGCTGGCCGCCGTGGTGGACCTCGACGCTCACTTCCGGACACTCATCGCTCAGCCACTCGGTGATCCTGCGGGTTTCCTGGGGAGTCGCGCCATCCCCCTCGATCACCGTGACCAGCTCGTGGTCGCCGACCATCCGGGCCAAGAGGCTGCAGGCCGCGCCAGCGGGAGAGTCGGCGATCGAGGCCACGCCCTCGCGGGTCAGCCCGATCCAGTCGCCCTCGCGCACCGGGCCCGCCGCGGTCGGGGTGTCGCGCACCGCACGGGTGACCTCCCCGGCCTCCACCCGGGAGGCGGACGCGGCCATCGCGGCAACGTTGGCGTCGGCCCCGGCCGCCGGGTCGTACGCGAGCAATGCGGCGAAGCCCTCGACGATCGACTCCGTCGGCACGATGCGCACGGATTTCGTGCTCAGCTCGTCGACCTGCTCGGCCACGGTCCGGATGTTCTTGTTGTTGGGCAGCACGACCACCTGATTGGACTCGAGCCCGTCCACCACTTTCAGGATCTCGGCCGTGGACGGGTTCATCGACTGGCCGCCCAGGACCAGATGGTGGACCCCCAGGGACCGGAAGATGCGCCCGATGCCCTCGCCCACGACCACGGCCACCACCGCGGTGGTCGGCGCCGCGCCGGCCGGCTCAGCCGGTGGCTGGCCAACGTGCTCGCGCACCCAGCGCTCCTCTTCAACTTGGTCAGAGAGATCGTTCACCCGGATGCTGCGGGGGCGCCCGCAGTCGAGCGCCGCCTCGATGGCGGCGCCGGGGTCGTCGGTGTGGATGTGGCAGTTCCAGGTGCCGTCGCCGCCGACGACCACGATCGAATCCCCGATGCCGGCCCAGACCTCTTTGAAGAACGGGATCGTCTCGTCCGGGGCGTGCAGGAAGTACATGACCTCGTAGCGCAGACCGCCCGAAAGGTCGACCGTCATGTTGGGCCTCGCCGTAGCCCCCACCTCGGCCGAAGCAATCGGCGCCTCAGGCAGCGGGCGGCCGTCGATCGCCGACAACAGAGCATCGAGGAGGAGCACGTACCCAGCTCCCCCGGCGTCGACAACGCCCGCCTCGGCCAAGGCGGGCAGCAGGCTGGGTGTGGCGTCGAGCGCGCGCTGCGCTGCCTCACGCGCCGCCTCGAGGGTCCCGGTCAGCTCGGCTCCCGAGGTGCACGCCGCCTCGGCCCCCTCCCCGGCGGCATGAGCCACCGTGAGGATGGTGCCCTCGACCGGCCGGACGACCGCCTTGCGGGCCAGCGATGCCGCCTCGACAAGCGCCTCGGCCACCTCAGCGGAGCCGGGTGCAGGCCCGGCGGCGATCCGGGAGCAGAACCCCCGCAGCAGCTGCGAGAGGATGACTCCGGAGTTCCCCCGCGCCCCCATGAGCGAACCGTGAGCGACCGCCTGGCAGACCTCGACGAGCGGGGCGTCCGTGGGAAGCTGGTCGAGCTCCGCGACCACCGACTCCAGGGTCAGCACCATGTTGGTCCCGGTGTCGCCGTCTGGGACCGGGAATACGTTGAGCCGGTTGATGGCCTCCTGGTGACGTTGCAGGACATCCCGGTAGCACGACATCGCCTGGCGCACCGTGGTCGAACTCAGCGCCGCCGAAGGGCCCATCGAGGCGATGCTAATCTTGCCCTTCACCTCGACGGCCCTGTGGCCGTTGTCGTCCGTACCCGAGTGGGTAGCCCGAGAAAGGATCGTGCCATGGCGGCAGTGTGCGAGCTGTGCGGCAAGCACCCTTCCTTCGGCATGAGCCTGAGTCACTCGCACCGGCGAACCAAGCGCCGCTGGAACCCCAACGTCCAACGGGTCCGGGCGATGGTCGACGGAACTCCCCGCCGCCTCAACGTGTGTACTTCGTGCATCCGGGCCGGCCGGGTCGCAAAGCCGCCACGCCGTACCCTGCCGTCGGCTTGACCGCCGGGAGCGCCTGTCAGAGTCGGTGTTGGAAGCCTGAGGCCGGGAGCGCCCCATCCCCCAGGCGGCGTTCGGCCGGATCGGAGGTACACACCCCGATTCGGATCGGGACCCGCAGCCCGGTGGAGGCGAAGGTCCGTTCGAGCCGGCCGTCGTCGGGCGCCGCGATGAGCAGCTCGTAGTCTTCGCCGCCCCCGAGCGCCTCCCCGGGGGTCGCCCCGGGAGCGACCGGGACTTCGCCCAGAGCGAGACCCACCCCCGAGGCACGGGCCAACCGGTGTGCATCGAGGCCCAGCCCGTCGGAAATATCCATCATCGCCGTGGCCCCGGCGGCCCGGGCGGCCCTTCCCTCGGCCAAGCGGGCCTCCGGGCGGCGATGGGCGCGGGCCGCCCCCTCGGGGTCGGCCGCGGTGGGGCCCTGGGCCCGCAGCACCCGCAAGCCGGCCGCCGAGCCGCCCAGTGGCCCGGTGACGAAGACGGCGTCTCCGGGCCGTGCACCACTGCGCAGGACGGCCGGCCCTGCCCCCTCGAGCGTCCCGGTTACCGCAACCGCGACGAACAGCTGGTCGGCCTGGCTGAGGTCCCCTCCGACCACCGGGCACCGCCAGTGGTCAGCGGCCTCGGCGATGCCCTCGGTCAGCTCGTCGAGCGCCGTGTCGGGCGGGGCCCCGACGCTCACCAGCGCGTGGCCGACGGTCCCCCCCATGGCCGCGATGTCGCTGACCGCCGCAGTCAGCGCCTTCCACCCGAAGTCGGCCAGGCTCACGAGCCCCAGCTCGGCGTGCACACCGGCCACCACGGCATCGGTGGTGAGCAAGAGCGGGGGTCCCGAGCTGTCCGGCAGGACCAGGGCCGCGTCGTCGTCACCCCAGGTCTCTCCCGGTGGTGGAGGTCCGATTCGGGCCCTTAGGCGACGTCCGATACGCTCGATGACGGCATCTTCGCCAGTGGGTGAACCGTCACCGCCTGGAGGTGACGGTTTGGGGTGGACCACCGACCATGCCTAGCATTATCGGCCACATCGAACTGCGTGTGCCGACGTCAACCCAAACTGACCAAAGTCCTCGCCAAAGAGAAGGTGTGACCGGATGCCACCCCATGCCAGCGCCCCGACCACGAACCAGAAGCTGATCTCCTGGGTGGAAGAGATCGCGGCGCTGGCACGGCCCGACCGCATCGAGTGGTGCGACGGGTCGGCCGACGAGTACGACCGTCTCTGCCAGCTCCTCGTCGACCAGGGCACCTTCACCCGGCTCCCCGAGGCCAAACGGCCCAACAGCTACTGGTGCCACTCCGACCCGGCCGACGTGGCCCGCGTGGAGAACCGCACCTTCATCTGCTCGAAGGAGGCGGTCGACGCCGGGCCGAACAACAACTGGTGTGATCCCGACGAGATGCGGGCGACGCTGCGGGGGCTCTTCAACGGCTGCATGCGCGGCCGCACCATGTACGTCGTCCCTTTCTCCATGGGCCCGCTCAACTCGGACAAGTCGCACATCGGCGTCCAACTGACCGATTCGGCGTACGTGGCGGTGTCCATGAGGATCATGACCCGCATGGGTGCGGCCGCTCTTGACGCCCTTGGACCGGACGGGAACTTCGTTCCCTGCCTCCACTCGGTGGGTGCGCCCCTCGAACCGGGGGCGGCCGACGTTCCCTGGCCATGCGACTCCGACAACAAGTACATCGTTCACTTCCCCGAGACCCGGGAGATCGTCTCCTACGGCTCCGGATACGGCGGAAACGCATTGCTGGGCAAGAAGTGCTTCGCCCTCCGCATCGCCTCGGTCATTGCCCGCGACGACGGTTGGCTGGCCGAGCACATGCTGATCCTGAAGCTGACCTCGCCCGACGGGGAGACCCGGTACGTGACCGGCGCCTTTCCCTCGGCCTGCGGGAAGACCAACCTGGCCATGCTGATCCCCACGCTCCCGGGCTGGAAGGTGGAGACGATCGGCGACGACATCTGCTGGATGAAGTTCGACGAGGAAGGCCGCCTGCGGGCGATCAACCCCGAGGCCGGGTTCTTCGGCGTAGCTCCCGGGACCAACAGCCACACCAATCCCAACGCGATGCTTACGCTCGCCGCCAACTGCATCTTCACCAACACCGCGCTGACCGACGACGGCGACGTCTGGTGGGAGGGGATGGGCGATCCGCCCGAGCACTGCACCGACTGGACCGGCGCCGACTGGACCCCGGCCAAGGGCACGCCCGCCGCTCACCCGAACGCCCGGTTCACGGCGCCCGCCGCCCAGGACCCGGCCATCGCCCCGGAGTGGGAGGACCCCCGCGGGGTACCCATCTCGGCCGTCCTCTTCGGCGGCCGGCGGGCATCGGTGGTGCCCCTCGTGTTCCAGTCGCTCGACTGGGAGCACGGCGTCTTCCTCGGGTCGATCATGGCTTCGGAGACCACGGCGGCAGCAACCGGCGCAGTGGGGAACCTGCGGCGTGATCCTTTCGCCATGCTGCCGTTCTGCGGGTACAACATGGCCGACTACTTCGGTCACTGGCTTCGGATCGGCACGATGGTCGACTCGGAGAAGCTGCCGAAGATCTTCTACGTCAACTGGTTCCGCAAGGACTCAGACGGGCGTTGGTTGTGGCCTGGTTATGGCGAGAACTCGCGGGTGCTCGAGTGGATCTTCGATCGCGCCGCCGGACGGGGCGAGGCCGTCGAGACGCCGATCGGCTGGGTGCCCGGCCCTGGAGCCATCGATCTCGAGGGGATGGAGGTCTCCAAGGAGGACATGGACGAGCTGCTGCGGGTGGACCGCGACGAATGGCGAGCCGAGGTCCCACTGATCCGTGAGCACTTCGCTCAATTCGGGGACCGGCTCCCGGAGTCGCTAGCTCGTACGCTCGAGACCCTCGAGCAGCGTTTGGACTGAGCCCTCGGCTCGCGGGTCCAGAAGCCTCCAACGTTCCGGTCGGCGAGCATTCGTCGGATTGGGCCTGGAGCCGGCGGAAGCAGCTCGTCGGCACATAGCCGATGCCCTCTGCCCGAGGCACGAGCGAAGCGGCGGCGCCTGTAGAACGTTCCACGTGGCCGAGAGCCGTGATCAACGAGAGCGGCGCCACCGCCAGCGCGGGCTCTTCGACGCCGTTGCGGATCGATACGACGATCACCGCCAGAGCTACCCCGAAGAGATCGTCGGCAAGATGCTCTCGACCGGACACATCGCTCCGGGTGCCGCGGTCCTCGAAATCGGATGCGGAACCGGGCAGCTCACGCGTGCGCTGGCCGGGCGGGGTTTTTTGGTCACGGCCATAGACGTCGGCACCGCCATGATCACGACGGCGCGACGCAGGATCCCCGACGCCTCCGTCGAGTTCGAAGTCGGGGCGTTCGAGGACTTCCCCGAGACCAAGCAGTTCGATCTCCTTGCCTCGGCCACCGCCTTCCACTGGGTCGATCCCGAAATCGCTTGGAGCAAGGCCGCTCGGCTCCTTCGGCCGAACGGCTGGCTGGCTCTGCTCACGACCGGAGAGCGATACGACGAACCCCTCCGCAACGTTTTGCGCGGGCTATGGGAAAAGTACAGCCGTGAGAAAGTGGACTGGACTGACGGCCAGCCACCTTGGGTCGAGCCCTTGACGCGCTCGCCCTTGTTCGGAGAGGTCGTCACCGCCCACCAGGCGCGGCCGCTCATCTTGCCTCGAGAGACCGTGGTCGGTGTCGAGTGCACTCGAGCGACCTTCTTGAGCTTTGAGCGAGATGACCAGGAGGGCTTCACCTCGGAGCTCCACGCACTCCTCGAACCGACCCCTCAGGTCGCATTGGTCCAGGACACCTTCCTCGCCATGGCCGAGGTCCAGGTTGCATCGGGAGACCATCGCCAAACGGCCCGGTGAGGCGGCCGCCATCCCGGGGCGCGGCGTTGGCTTGGAGCAGCCGCGGGGACAGGTGGCAGGGCCCGGAGACCGGCGAGCCGCCCAGGGACCCCTTACACTTCGGCGGGTGAGCGAACCCATCCTCTATTCCGCCGGCGATCGCATCGCGCGGATCACCCTCAACCGACCCGAGAAACGGAACGCACTCAGCTTCGAACTGCGCCGGCAGCTGGTGGACGCGCTGCGGGAGGCCGAACGCGACGACGCGGTGACCGTCGTGCTGATCAACGGCGCCGGACCCGCCTTCTCCGCTGGCTACGACCTCGCCGACGACCGCAGCGCGCGGCCACATGGATGGGTCGACTCCGAGCACTTCGGGTCGTGGACCGACCAGTACGCACGGAGCATCTTCCGGGACTGGATGGTGATCTGGGACCTCATGAAGCCCGTGGTGGCCAAGGTCCACGGATACTGCCTCGCTGGCGGCACCGAGCTCATGTCCATGTGCGATATCGCCTTCGTGGCCGATGACGCGGTCATCGGCTATCCGCCCATGCGGGCGATGTCGACTCCAGACACGTTGTACTTCCCGTGGAAAGTGACGATGGCCCGGGCCAAGTACCTCCAACTCACCGGCAACTCGGTGAGTGGCCGAGAGGCCGCTGAAATGGGCTGGGTGGCTAAGAGCTTCCCGGCCGATGATCTCGACGAACAGACCGAACGAGAGCTGCGGCCGCTCTCGCAAGTGGATCCTGCGCTGCTGGCCGCCAACAAGGCGGCCGTCAACCAGGCCTACGAGCTCATGGGCATGCGCACCCATCTCCAGGCCGGCTGGCAGTGGCATCAGCTGAGCAGCTCCGACCGGATGCGAGCCCGCGAGTTCGGAGAGGTCGTTCGGCGGGACGGCCTGCGGGCGGCGATCGAGTGGCGTGACGCTCCGTTCCGCCGCGAGGGGTTCGTCCCCTAAACCCGAAGTCACCCGGGTCGAGCGCCAGGACCAGGGGATCAGACGCGCTGGGGCGTTTGTTCATCGTCTTCTCGTCGACGTCGACGTGCCGGTGGTCGGGTTAGCGGGGGGCGTGCCGGGCGACGAAGTCGAGCACTGCGTCGTTGAAACCTTCAGCCTGCTCGACATTGATCGCGTGGCCCCCGTCGAGGTCGACGACTTCGAGTTGCCGAATGGCTGCCCTCGCCTCGTCGACGTGGGGGCCGAACCCAGTCTCCCAGCGTCCATTCACCAGGAGCACGGGCACATGCAGCTCGGCAAGCTCGTCGACTGATCGCCACGCGTTGAGCTGGCGCCCGAAGTGGCCAACCACGGGCAACTCGACCGCGTCCGCCGCTGCGACGATTCGACCCTTCAGGGGCGATGGCAGACGTGACGCGTGGATCGGATGGATTGCAAGGTCGCGTGTTGTGACCGGCCTGTTTGCTGCGGCGCGCGCTGGCCGGGCCTGATTGTCCGCTCCGGTTTCGCCACGTCCAACGCCGAAGGCGGCCCGAGAATTCGTGAAGATGACACCGTGGACCCGGTCTGGGAACGCCAGGCCGTAGCGCAAGACGACCGCACCGCCGAGGGACTGTCCACACACCCACCAGCGCTCGATGCCGGCGTCGGCGCGAATCCGGTCGATCTCGGCGAGCAGTCGTTCTGGACCGTAGTCGTCGGCGTCCTGGCTTGTCGGCGAGCGGCCGTGCCCGATGAGTTCGACCATGATCAAGTGCAGGTCGTTGCCAAGGGCGTCGCGGTTCATGTCCCATTGCGAGTTGCTCGACAGCAGACCGTGAACCATCAGCATCGCTGGTCCGTCGGAGCGGCCCGTATGCTCGGCAAAAATCACGGCTTCGCCGTCGTTGACTCATTCGTCGACCAACCACCCCGTCGTTGCGGTCGTCGCTGACCTTGATCAAGGACCCCAAGGGGCCTGGCGCGGCTTGATGCCGCCAGAGCACACTGAGAGCCGTTCGGCGCCGAGGCGCCGGACCCGGGCCAGTCGGGCTGGCGTTCCATGCGCAGCACGATGGGATGGTGAGACGGCATCGCCTGCCTCCTGGCGATCAGCGGCTGGCCACGCCCGCTACCCAGGCCGCCCGGAGCCCGGTGGCCGCAGCGACGTGACCACGCCCGGTGCTCGGGCGATCTCGTGGACGAGGCCCATCGAACGGGCTTCGTCGGCCCCGAGGTAGGGGCCGTCGGCCAGTAGTGCCTCCACCTCGGCGGCGGGCCGGGCGATTGCCCGGGCGAGCCGCTGACAGTACTGGCTCCACTGGCGCTTACGGTTCTCGAGCCACCGCTCGACGGCCCGAGCGTCACCAGAGAAGGACGCGTCCGGCTCACACAGATGGAATCGGGCGTTGGGCATGGAAAGTCGCTTCGAGCACGCAGCGAGGACGCCGACCGCCGGCCCGCCAACCAGGCCCAAGGCCACTCCGGTGACATCCACCCCCACGGTGTCGATGACGTCCATGATGCTCAGGGCCGCTCCGAGCTCGCCGCCGGGACTCTCCAGGTGCAGCTGGATGGCGGAGTCCCCACTTGCGTCGAGGGTCATCAGCTCCATCGCGCTGTGGCCGGCCGATTCGTCGGTCAAATTCCCGGTCAGGAAGACCACCCGGCGGTCGAACATCCGGGATCGGAGCGACGCCTCCCAGTCGCCTGGCTCCGGCATGAAACTGGCGACCCCCGGGCTCACGGCTCGGCCACCATGACGATCACCTCCGACCCCAGAGCGGCGGCGTACCGCTCGAGCGTGGAGAGTCGGACGTCGCCTTGGCCGGTCTCCAGCCTGGCCACAGCCGACTGGGAGGTGCCCATCCGCGCGGCCACCTCGGTCTGGGAAAGGCCAAGCTCGCGGCGCCGCGCGACTAGCTCCTCGCCGAGTGTCCGCCGCTTGGCGGCCATCTCGGCGAAGCCGGGGAAAACCGTCTCGTGCCGGCGCTCGCTCACTCTCACAGCGTATCCGATATCTCAGATATGAGATATCATGGGCGAGATGACCAGCATTGGACCAGACCATGCGACGGGGTCGCGCCTCGCCCTCGTCCCCACCGTGATCGACGAGGGCATCCGCGGCGACCGGATGTTCGATCTGTACTCGCTGCTGCTGCGGGCGCGGATCGTCTTCCTCGGCCAGGAGATCGACGATCAGGTGGCCAACCTCGTGATCACCCAGCTCCTGTATCTCGAGTCCCAGGACAACGAGAAGGACATCTTCTTGTACATCAACTCCCCCGGCGGCATGGCCTATGCCGGCCTGGCCATCTACGACGTGATCCAGCACATCCAGCCGGCTGTCTCCACGACGTGTGTCGGGATGGGCATGTCGGCGGCGGCCATGATCCTGTGCGCCGGGACGGCTGGGAAGCGCTATGCCCTGCCCAACTCTCGCGTCATGATCCACCAGGGCTCGGCCGGGGCCCGGGGTGCACCCACCGACATGGAGATCCAGCTGCGTGAGGTCCTGGCCACCACCAGGCGGATGGCCGAGATCATCGCTCACCACACCGGCCAGCCGGTGGAAAAGGTCGAACGGGACATCGACCGTGACCACTACATGTCGGCCGAAGAGGCACTGGAGTACGGGATGATCGACGAGATCATGGTGCCGCGCCGCGGCCTCAATGCGTTGATGGAGGTGGCCGCGGCCAGCTGACGGTGCCGGAGGCCGGCCGGGGTCGATGCCGTTCTTCCCGAGACCGGCGGAGTGGGGTGCACTAGGGTCGGGCCCCCACACCAACGGGAGGTGACCGGTGAGCATCAGCCTCGTCGCGCTCTGGAAGACACCCAACGACGTCGAGAAGTTCGAGCACCACTACTTCTCCACCCACGTTCCGCTCATCCGCGAGCTCCCCGGACTAACCGAGGTGGTGACCTCCAAAGCGCTGAACGGGCCCTACTTCCGGATGGCCCAGCTGCGCTTCGAGCGCCCCGAGGACCTCGCCGGCGCGTTCGGCTCCGAGGCAGGGCAGAAGCTCATGGCCGACACCGGCCACATCCAGGACACCTTCGGCACGAGCGCCGAGGTGCTGACGCTGGAGGACGACGGCTCCTGAGGCAGTCTCCTCAGGGCCGACTCGGCCGGAACTGGCGGGGCAGCGCCCGGCTCGAGAGGGCCATGCGGCCGGCCGCATAGGCCATACCGCCGACATAGCCGGCCGCTGCCGCGATCGCGGCGCCGGCCGGCAGCGGCAGGGGGAACACGACCGGGACGAGCGCGCCAAGCACCCACACCAACTGCTGGCGGGTGGCGAAGTGGGCGAACGCCCGGCCTTGCTGGTCCTCGGGGACATACCGCTGGGCGATCGCGTCGAAGGACGGCTGACCGATCGAGCCGGCGATGCCGATGGCCAGCGCCAGCAAGCCCTGCGCCGGCAGATTCCCGAGCATCGCCGTCACCATTCCGGCCGCGGCAACGAGCCACAGGGCGGCGAACAGCAGCTCAGGCTCGACCGCTCGCCGTCGCAGCCGGGGCATGACGACCAGTCCGACGAGCGAGCCCACACCGCTTGCTCCGAGCGCGAAGCCGTACCAGAACAACGAGGCATCCAGTCGGCGGAGGCCGAAGGCCAGCATGAACACGAAGAACCCAGCGATCCCTCGAAGCAGGGAGTTCGCGGTCAGGCCGAGCAGGACCTGAGGCTCGGCGATCGGCTGCAGGCTGGCCAGGTCGGCGTCAACCGGATCGCGCCGAGGGCGCCTCACCAGCGGCCGTCCCGCCCGTCGCGGGCGGAGGACCGGCAGCCGGGCGGCGGCCACGGCCGCCAGTGCGAAGACGAACATGGCGAACAGCAGCACGACCGGTGCATGGGCGAGCTTCAAGATCACCACCCCGGGCACCGCGGCCGCGAAGCCGGCGAGGGTGCCGAGCAGGGTCAGCCGAGCGTTCAGTGCGGCGTAGCTCGGGGTCGCCGCTGTTCCCGCCTCGGCCGCCGTCCCCGTCGCCAGCGAGCGGGCACGGGCCCGGGCCCGGGTCACCGCCATCATCTCGGGAACCAGCGCTCCTCTCGTGACCAGATACAGCTTGGACAGGACGAGCACCAAGAACGCCTCGGGGAACAGGAGCAGGCTGTGAACGTCGCCGGCCATCAGCGGGCAGAGCGCCGCCCGGCCCAGTGCCGAGGACACCGCGGTCGCCCGCCTCGCCCCTTTGCTCCGGTCGATGAGCGGCCCGAGCAGTGGCGCGACCACTGCGAAGGGGGTGAGAGTGAGCAACAGGTAGAGCAGGACCTTGCCCTTGGCCTCGTGGGGCGAGATCGAGAAGAACAGCGAGTCGGCCAGCGAGATGGTGACCAGGGTGTCGCCGGCCAGCATGCACACCTGGACCAGTGCGAGGCGCCCGAACGGCGCTCGCTGGTCGAAGAGGTCGGCCAGCGCCCGACGGGTCAGCGCCCCGAACTGCTCCACCCGCCTGCCTCCCGGCACCGAGGTCAACAGTAGGTGGCCAGGGACCGCAAACCGATGAACCCCAGGCAAAGAACCCGAGCCGTCAGGCGGACGCGGGAACTAACGTGAACGCGCACAGGCCCGAGGAGGCGCCCATGGCAGTTCAGGCGTATGTGCTCGTGCAAACCGACGTCGGCAAGGCGGCTGATGTCACCCGGCTGGTGCGCGGGATCGACGGGGTGGTGTCGGCCGAGAACGTGACCGGTCCCTACGACGTGATCGGCATCCTCGAGGCCGATTCCATCGACGAGGTCGGACGGAAGGTGGTGAGCCAGGTCCAGCGGATCGACGGGATCACGCGGACGGTCACCTGCCCGGTGGTCAACCTCTGAGCGACGCTCAGGCGAGCGCTCCGTCCGCCCGGAGCTTCGCCAGCCCCGAGCGCTCGAGCCCCCAAGACTCCAGCACCGCGTCGGCCTCGTCCCCGCTGACGTAACTCCCCATCGTCGTCTCCCCGGGGCTCCGGCCGAACCGCGGCGCCGGGGAGGGTTGGGCTACCCCGCCGACCTCCTGGAAGGTGTGCCGGGCCGCGGCGTGCGGGTGGACCGGTGCCTCGGCCGGGGACAGCACCGGGGTGGCGCACGCGTCGACGCCGTCGAACACCTCGCACCACTCGTCGCGGGTCTTGGACGAGAAAATGGCGGCGAAGCGCTCTTTCGTGGCCGGCCACTGGCTCCGGTCCATCTGCGCCGGGAGGTCCGACAGCTCGAGGCCGAGACCTTGGACCAGCGCGGCGTAGAACTGGGGCTCGATCGCCCCCACCGCGAAGTACCCGCCGTCGGCCGTCTCGTAGACCTCGTAGAAGGGCGCACCGCTGTCAAGAAGATTCACTCCGCGCTCGTCGCGCCACGCCCCGAGCGCACGAAGGGAGTGCAGCATGGTCGACAGTGACGCGGCGCCATCGAGCATGGCGGCGTCGACGACCTGGCCTTGGCCCGACCGAGCCACCTCCACCAGCGCCGACGCCACACCGAAGGCCAGCAGCATGCCGCCACCACCGAAGTCCCCGATGAGGTTGAGCGGGGGGACCGGGCGCTGTCCCTCGCGTCCGATCGGCCACAGGGCGCCGGCGATGGCGATGTAGTTGATGTCGTGGCCGGCCACGCCGGACCACGGTCCGTCCTGGCCCCATCCCGTCATGCGGCCGTAGACGAGGCCAGGGTTGCGCTCGAAGCACGGGTCGGGCCCGAGACCCATGCGCTCGGCCACCCCGGGCCGGAACCCCTCGACCACGGCGTCGGACTGCTCGACCAAGCTGAGCACCAGCTCCACTCCCCCAGCCGACTTGAGGTCGACGCCTATCGAGGTCCGGCTGCGCAACAGCAGATCCGCGCCGGCGCCCCGCCCCTGTGGTGCCGGACGGGTGATCCGGAGCACCTCGGCGCCGGCCTCGGCCAGCAGCATGGACCCGTAGGGCACCGGCCCGATGCCTCCGAGCTCGATCACCCGTATCCCACGCAACGGTCCGCTCATGAGATGGATCGTGTCGGCCGGTGACGGCCCGGTCAAACCGGACCGCTGTGCCAGGCTCGGGCGGTGAGCGCCGACATCCCCCGGCGGGCCTTCGCCCCGGGGCGGGTCAACCTGATCGGGGACCACACCGACTACAACGGCGGCCTGGCCCTGCCAATGGCGATCCAGCTCGGGGTCGTGGCCGAGTACCGGCCGGCCGAAGGTGGGGCCCTCGTGATCGAGTCCGACTTGGAGGCCGGCCAGGCGGAGATCCCGCTCGCCGGGCCGTCGGGAGCGCTCCCGACCTGGGCACGGCTCTTCGCTCGGCTGGTTGCCCAGGTGGGGCCGGCCCGAGCCGGCCAGGTCCGGCTCCGCTCCGACCTCCCGGTCGGTGCCGGCCTGTCCTCCAGCGCCGCATCCTGCGTGGCCCTGGCGCTGGCTCTCGGAGCCCCGCCGGCACCGCTGGAGGTGGCCCGGCTCTGTCAGCGGGCCGAGGCAAGCGGCGGAGTCCCGGTCGGACTGATGGACCCGCTCGCCTCGATGACCGGCGAGGCCGGCCGAGCCATGCTCGTCGACTTCGACACGTTGGCGACGACCCAGGTGCCCGTCCCAGCGGGCACCGTCATCACGATCGTCGACTCGGGGATCTCGCGCCGCCTCGACACCACCGGGTACGCCACGAGGCGGGCCGAGTGCGAGGCGGCAGCCGCTGCCCTCGGCCGGCCACTCGGCCAGGCGTCGCCGGAGGAGGTCGAGCGCCTCACTGATCCGCTGCTGCGTCGCCGCGCCCGCCACGTCATCACCGAGGACGCCCGGGTGCGGGCCTTTGCCCGGGCGTTCGCCGAGGGCGACCTGGCCGCGGCCGGGCGGCTCATGACCGAGAGCCACCGGTCCCTGCGGGACGACTTCGAGGTCTCCACACCGGTGCTCGACCAGCTGGTCGAGCGGCTGTGCTCGGCGCCAGCCGTCCTCGGCGCCCGTCTGACCGGGGCCGGATTCGGCGGCTGCGTGGTCGCTCTTTCCCGCGACCCGCTCGATGTGGGCGGACAGCACCGGAGCTGGCCGCTCGAGGCCAGCCCCGGAGCATGGGTCGTGCCGCTGTGACCCCTCCGGCCGACGACGGCCGACACACCGGTGAGGTGTCGCCGTCGTTGCCGCCGGGCATCGGGCGGCTCTTCGACACCGTGGCGGAGGAGTACGACGACCTCCGTCCCCACTATCCACCGCCCCTCTTCGACGACCTGACGGCGATCGCCCACCTCGACCCCGGAGCCCGCGTCCTTGAGATCGGGTGTGGCACCGGGATCGCCACGCGCGACCTCTTGGCCCGAGGTTTGGTGATCGACGCGGTGGAGCCCGGGCGCGAGATGGCCGCCGTGGCCCGGCGAGAAGCGCCGGGCCTGCCCCTGCAGGTGCACGTATCCACCTTCGAGGGGTGGACGCCCGAGCCCGAACCGTACGAGCTCGTCTTCTCGGCCACGGCCTTCCACTGGGTCGACCCGGCGGTCCGGTGGGAGAAGACGGCCGACGTTCTCAGAAGCGGGGGGTACCTCGCCCTGGCCACCAACCGGACGGTGAGAGGCGGGAGCTTCCAACAGCTCGAGGAGCTGAGTGACGATCTGCGTCGTCGGTACGCGCCGGACATGGTTGACGAGGGGCCGTCGCCGTCGGCCGCGTCGTTTCGGGCCCGGATGGCCGCTGCGTCCGGCGACATCGGAACACTATGGGGAGTGGCCGATCCCAAGGGCGGTGCCTCTCCGGCCAGGGACCTCTACGAGCCACCCGAGGTGCGCACCTACCGCTGGGACCAGCCCTACGGGCGCGAGGCCGCGATCAGGCTGCTCGCCACCTACTCCCCGTACCTGGCATTGCCCGAAGGCGGCCGTCGAGCCCTGCTGGCCGGCATGGGGCGCTTGGTCGACGAGCGCTTTGGTGGCACCGTCGTTCGGCGCTACCTCTCGATTCTGGCGGTGGCCCGGCGAGCCCGGCGCTAACTGGCCGGGCTCGTCATAGAGACAGAGCGCTCTCGGTGAAGGACGCGACCGCCGTGAGAACTTGCCGTGTGCATTTCCTCCACGGCCATCTCCCTCGTCATCGGGTCGGCGGCCCGATGAGGTCACGGTGCAGGTTCACCCAAGGGCAAGGTCAAGCCAGTGCACCCTCGCGCGTGCCAGGTGTGCTGGGGCGCGAGCGGCCGCGTCAAGCCGTCGTCGGTCACCCATAGCCCTGGTCGCCTCCGAGCAGAGCCGCCAGCCGGGCGTCCCCGGCCACGAAACCGTCGGGCACGTGATGGCGATAGTCCTCCTGGGGCAGTAGGTGCGGACGGCAGAAGTAGTTCGACAGAAACGGTGTTCTGGGACAGTCCGCTCGTCAGGTGCGCGGCCGTGGGCGTACGACCACTTCGGCATCGTGGAGGAGACGCAGCACTTGGTTCTCTCGACCGTAACCGAGCGGAGTGAAGAGTATCGAGTCGAGCGGGAACCACAGTCCGATCCAGGCGAGGACCCACCCGCCCGTGTTGAGCAGGAGACCACCATTGTCCGAAGGATTGGTCACCTTGGCCCCGAGAATGACGACGAGCATCCCAAGGGCCGCGATGGGCAGCCCCAACCACAGCGACGCGGCGCCATCCAACCGGATGGCCCGTTGCTCCCTCTGGTTGTAGACGATCCGATGGTCGCAGTACCGACGCATCGTCCGACCGATCCGCTCCTCTACCCCGGCGTCCACCTCGGTGTCTGGCAGGGAGACGTCGAGCAGTATCGGACCTGCCCTCTCTCGACGGCTTCGCAACTCGCTGATGCAGTAGTCGATACCGGTGAGGAAGTTCCGGTATTCGGAGAATAGGTCCACCTGGGGCATCTCAAACATCTCGTAGGGGTGGTTGAGATGGAGCGAAATGACCCGTCGTTCGTCTGTCCCCATGGGTCATGTTTTAACGGAAACCGGCACGCTGGACATGGCCTCCTCATGGAACAGCGATCAGTCGATCGATCTGCTCGATAACGCCTCAGCTCCGGCGTTCGGGGCACCAGAGCTGACGCCGAATCCTCCCTTTCGCACGAAGGGCAACATCTGCGGCGAGGAGGGCCACCCGGGGTGGGGCTGCCCGAAGCGGTACTCGATGCCGCGGTGCGTCGCGTGCGGGCGGTTGTTCGAGCGAAGGGTCAGCGGCCCCGGTACCTCGGCCTTTGCGACTCGAACGAGTGCCGCCGAGTGTCACCCTGTCCGTAAGCGATGGTCAGCCCCATCAACGCGTGGTGCCGGCCGGCGCGGAACTGATCACCCCGAGCCGGACTGCTTCACAACCAGCGTCCGGACAAGGGGATCACGTGTCGGGTGCGCTCGACGCATGCGAACCCTCACCGTCATCTCCGTCCGATCCAGGACCAGCTTGATCGACCTCCCTCGTCTCTCCACCGAGGCCGGACGAGCCGAGGGCGGCTGTCCAGGCATAGAGGCAGTTCTCGCAAATGAATGCACCGCGCTGTCCTACGATCACGCGGACCGAGTCCGTGCCTTGCCGTCCACAGAACGAACAGATGACGGTGCTGCCGCGATCAAGAATGCGGCTGCGTCGCTGCAGGAAGTCTGCCCCCTGGGTTATCTGGCCCGAGGATATGACGTCGATGAGTTCGTAGACCCTCTGTCGCAGTGCCCCGAGGTCGACCCCAAGGTGGACAAGGACCTGGGCGGCCATGCCTGTGCCCTCGCCGAGGAGGCCCAATAGGAGGTGCTCGGTCCCGATGTAGGAGTGCCCGAGTTGCCGCATCTCACCAAGCGCGAGCTGCAAAGCCTTCTTCGTCCGAGGGGTCAACTTCGGGCGGCGCAGCGTTCCGGCCGAACCGACGAAGTCCGTGGACAGGTCGGACAGTGCTCCCTCTCCAAAGGCCGCCTCAACGGCTGAACGCACCGCGTCGAGGTCAATGCCGAGCGTGGCCAGCGCGGCCGCACGATCGCCTCCGTCCTGGCCGTGGACCGCGGCCACCTTCTCCCTTACTGCCTCAAGAGCAACCCCATGGTCATTCAGAGCAACAGCAGCCACGCCATGGCCCTCTCGAAGCATGCCGATGAGGAGGTGTTCTGTGTCGATGAATTCCAGGCCAGTCTCGACTGCTTCGTGTTGAGCTTCGACGAGCACCGTCCTGGCCCGATCGGTGAAGCGTTCGAACATCTAGGGCTCCTTCCCCATCGCCTTGCGACGAGAGGCGTGCTTCTCGTGGACGGACTGACGGCTCACCCCCAGGCTGCGGGCGATGTCAGCCCACGACCAACCCAGATCGCGAGCGTTGTCGACGTGGAGCCGTTCGATCTGCTCGAGGAGTCCTCTCAGCGCGGCCACTGCCCGGAGGCCCACCTCCGGGTCCTTGCTCCCCAGTTGTCCGGCCAGCTCGGGTGCTTTGCTCGACCCGGGTGGAGTCATAACGTCAAGGTAGCCTGACATCCCACCGATTGTCAAGAGACCCTGACGCGTACACCGGGGAGGCGTGAGGAACGGTTTTGAGTCGTGGACCTCGATCGCCCAGGCACCACCCCGAGTTCACCGGCAAGCCGCACCGTGCGCTGGTCGATTACCCGTGGGTGCCCACACTTGTCGCCCCGGCTCCCCGACAACCCCACCGAGGAATGGGGCTGTCGGCCGATGGGCGGAGCCGCCGACAACCCTCGAGGGTAAAGCTCAGGAGGAGCTGGTCTCCCCGGCCGCCGACCGCTGCGAGCAGGACCGTAGACGCTCGAGGACCTCGCCCGCTCGGCCAGAGTCGATCGAGTCAGAAGCCAGCTCGAGGCCGCCGGCGAGATCCGTCACCCGGCCGAAGACGACGAGGGCGGCGGCCGCATTCAGAACCCCGATGTCGCGGTGGGCGCCACTCTTGCCCTCCAGCACCGCCGTGATCGCGGCGGCGTTGAAGGCGGCATCGCCCCCGGAGAGTTCGGTCATCGTGGCGCGGGGCAGCCCGAGGTCGACGGCGTCAAGACGCCACGTGCGCAGCTCATAGTTGCTTCCGTCCCCCTGCACTTCGATGACCGTCGAGGGCGAGGTGACGCTCAGCTCGTCCAGCCCGTCGTCGGCGAAGAGCACCATGGCTCGACGGCTGCCCGTCTCGCCCAGCACCCCGGCCATCCGCTCGGCCATCTTCGGGTCGCTCACCCCCACCAGCTGGTGGCGGACCCGGGCCGGGTTCGCCAGGGGTCCCAGGAAGTTGAACACGGTGGGCACTCCCAGCTGGCGGCGGACCGGGCCGACGTGGCGGAAGCCTGGGTGGAAGCGTGGCGCGAAGCAAAAGCCCATGCCGGCCTCGGCCACGCAGCCGGCCACCCCTGCCGGCCCGAGGTCGGGTACCACCCCGAGAGCCTCGAGGACATCGGCGGTGCCGACCGAGGAGGAGGCGGCCCGGTTCCCGTGCTTGCAGACCCGAACCCCGGCGCCGGCGGCGATCAATGCGGCCAACGTCGAGACGTTGATGCTTCCCAGACGGTCGCCTCCGGTGCCGACGACATCGAGCAGCTCCCCCTCGATCGCCAGCGGCTCGGCGTGGGCGAGCATCGCTCGCACGAACCCGTGCATCTCCGCCACGGTCTCGCCCTTGGCCCGGAGCGCGACCGCGAACGCGGCGACCTGGGCCTCAGTGGCCTCGCCCTCGAGGACCTCGGCCAGGACGGTCTCGGCCTCCTCGGCGTCCAACGAATCGCCGGCGACCAGGCGGGCGAGGATCCCTGGCCACCCCCCCAACTCAGCGAAACTGGCCGGCACTCAGTCCCACCACAGGTCGCCGTCGAGCACCCCGCGACTGATGAGCCCGAGCTGGACCTGCGAAGTCCCCTCCACGATGGTCAGCTGCTTGGCGTCCCGGTACCACAGCTCAGCGGGGTGGTCCTCCATGTACCCGGCCGCGCCGAGCAGCTGGACGGCCAGGCCCGAAGCGCGGACGGCCAGCTCGGTCGCGTGGTACTTGGCCATGGAAAGGAACGGAACGTACTCCTTGGTGAACTTGCCCTGGTCGGCGAGGACGGCTGCCCGATAGGTGAGCAGCCGGGCTGCCTCGATATCGACGGCACACTTCGCGATCTCCCACTGGATCCCCTGGAAGTCGGCGATGGTCTGGCCAAAGGCCTGGCGCTGCTTCACGTAGTCGGTGGCGTACATGAGCGCACCCTCGGCCAGCCCGATCCCCCGCGCTGCGACGATCGGGCGCATGGAGTTGAGGCCCAGCATGGCCAGGCGGAACCCGCCGACCTCGCCGATCACGTTCTCGGAAGGCACCCGGACGTCCTCCAAGAGCAGCTCACCGGTATCAATTCCTCGGACGCCCATCTTGTGGTCCCGCCGCCCGACCGAGACCCCGTCCCAGTGACGCTCGACGATGAAGGCACTCACTGAGTCGTGCGCGCGGCTGGTGGGGTCCGACGTCTTGGCGAAGACCGTGTACCAGTCGGCCTCGGCCACTCCGGACATCCAGCACTTCCCACCCGAGAGGATCCACCCGCCGTCGCGCTCGGAGTCGGGGACGGCGCGGGTCCGCATCCCCATGACGTCGCTCCCAGCCTGGGGTTCTGACAGGCCGAAGGCGGCCCTCTGGGAGCCGTCGGCAATACCTGGCAGGTAGCGCTTCTTCTGCTCGTCGCTGCCGGCGATGAGTACCGGGCCGGTCGGCAGCCGGGTCAACAAGAGCATGAGAGCGGCCGCGTTCGAGTACTTCGCCACCTCCTCGATCGCGATCGAGAGGCCGAGGATGCCCGCGCCAGACCCGCCGAGGGACGGTGGTAGGCACAGGCCGAGGAGTCCGGCGTCCCGGAAAACGTCGAAGAGGTCGGCCGGGTACTCCCCGGTCAGGTCGATCTCACGGGCGCGGGGCTTGACCTTGTCGCGCGCCAACCGGCGCACGCTGTCCCGGAGCGCCTCGAGTTCAGGGGTCAGCTCGAAGTTCACGGGCGCACGTTACTTCCGCCCGCCTCCGCCCCCGTGGGGCGAGCTCAGGCCGACTTGCGGCGCTGGCGGACGATCCGGCGACGCTCCCGTTCCGTCGTGCCTCCCCAGATGCCCTCGCGCTCGCGGGCGACCAGGGCATGCTCGAGGCATGCCTGGCGGACCGGGCAGACGGCGCAGATCGCCTTTGCCTCTGCCGCGTCAACCTCGTCGTCGGTCGCCGGGAAAAAGATCTCTGCGTCGAGACCCCGGCAGGCGGCTCGCTTGCGCCACGCGGTGGCACTCATTGGAAAATTCCTTGTCACAGACGGTTTAGGGGTGGCTCCGCCGATCGGCCCGCCACCCGAGGGGGGAGTCGGGAAAATCGGCCGGACCGCGATTATGACCTACCTCACCAGGGCTGTAAAGATCAGCGTCGCCGGCGGCAGACGGAAATCCCTGGTCGGAGGGCGTTCGGCGCCTCAGCCCAGCCGCGGCAGCTCGGGCGAGATGGTCAGGTCGGTCACCAGCTCGGTTCGGGTGACCTCGGACAGTTCGCTCCGAGCTTCGTACTCGGGGTGCCTCACCATCAGCGTGACCGGGGCGGCCAGACTCTTCACGTCGGCCGGCGTGCAGGCGAAGCGGAGGTAGTGGAGGGTCGGTGTCACCCCTCGGGTCAAGGCGCCGGCATGGGTTTGTTCGGGCCGGCTCCAGATGACCTCGCCGCTGGAGAGCTCGATCCCGACCGACCGCTCGATCCCGACCAAGCGGGGCAGCCAGTTGCGCAGGTCGGCCTCCCTCGTCAGCTCGATGAACAAGGTGGCCGACAGCTCCCCATTCCCGGGCAAGAGCCGGTTGTAGACCTCGAGTTCGGCGAGGATCCCCTCGTCGGTCGCGATCTTCTCGGCCCGGGCCACTTCCTGGATCTGGAACCGAACCGTCTCGGGGCTGTCGAACACGAGGGACATGATCGGCCCGAGGCTGACCCGCCGGCGTCGCTTGAGCTCGATGACCTGGGCCCGGTACTCGTCGCGCACACGCTCGTAGGTACGTAGGTCGGCGATGTCTCCGAGCCGCAGCGGCCGCACCGATCGGGCACCCCGCGTCGTCACGAGACCGACTCGAGGCCCTTCATGAACCGACCGGCATGGGACCTCGTGGCCCGAGCCAGAGTCTCGAGCCACTCGGCGATCTCGTCGAAGCCTTCGTTGCGGGCGGTCTTCGCAAAGCCGGGGTACATCTCGGTGTACTCGTAGGTCTCGCTCTCGATCGCGCACTTCAGGTTGTCCGAAGTGCTCCCGACCTGAGCCCCCGTCATCGGATCGCCCGTCTCGTGCAGGAAGTCGAAGTGTCCGAAGGCATGTCCGGTCTCGCCCTCGGCGACCGAGCGGAACAGCGCGGCTACATCGGGGTAGCCCTCCACGTCGGCCTTCTGGGCGAAATACAGGAACCGACGGTTGGCTTGGCTCTCAGCGGCGAACGCCGTTTTCAGGTTCTCCTCGGTCTTGGATCCCTTCAGCTGGGGCATGGCTCCTACCGTTTGCTGTTGTCTTATGGTCGTCGTCGGGTCGTCACCGACCGGTCATGGGTGTGCGGGCCGCTCGGCGGTCCTCCGTTATCTTGCATCGGAAATACCACAAGCCTCGCCATCAGCCATCCCAGTGCGCTTGACGAACACCACCGCTGAAATGAGACTCGTGTCATAAGCGAAGCTCGATCCCGTGCGGTCTCCTCCGGCTTGGCGCGGAGTGGTGGTCTTTCCTACCTGCACATCCCGGCCGATGACGTCGCTCGGGCTGCTCAGTTCTACGCCTCGGTCTTCGGCTGGAAGATCACGGGGGCCGACACGCAGCGCCCCAGCTTCGAGGACGGCACCGGACATGTCGCCGGCGCCTGGATGTCATCGCTCTCGGTGGCCCGCGAGCCCGGCCTGCTCCTCTACGTCTATGTCGAAGGCATCGAGGCTGTCGTCGACCGCATCATGGCCGCGGGCGGCGAAGTGGTGCGGGCCCCCTACCCAGAGGGAAATCTGAAGGTGGCAACCTTCCGCGACCCCGCCGGGAACGTCCTCGGCCTTTGGGAGGCTCAGAACCCCGGCTGAGCCCGGCTCCAGTGGTCCATGGGCCTGTCGTGCTCGCGCAGGTCCGGGTTGAGTTCGGTTCGGACCGATGTCACGAAGACCCGGCGGCCCGAGACAACGTTGAGCAAAATCCGGAGAGGTCCGTTGATGCCGCCAAATGGCGGTCGGCGATGTCGCCGGTCAAAACCCTAGGCCCCCATCACCCAAGGGTCACGAAGCTCGGGGCATGACCCGACGATCAGCGCCAGCCGGTCAACCGTTGGAGCCAGGCCCTCGCCTCCTCGCCCTGGGCGGCCTGGAAGGCCCGAACGGTCGGAAGGCCCCTGGGCGCCGGCAGGGTGGCGTGGTAGGTGAAGTAACCGGCAACGCCCGCCACCATCGCGAGCAAGGCCTCCGGGTCGCAGCCGCAGTCACCGTAGCGATCAAGCAGGGTCTCGGGGTCAGGACCACCCTCGAGCGCGACGCTCGGCGCCCAGCTGACCAGGTCGAAAGCCATCGCCCCGATGGCGGCGTGGGGCCAGTCCACGAAGGCGGTCGAGGTCGGACCGATGAGCAGATTGTCCGAGCGGACATCGCCGTGGAGGAGGGTCTCGCCTGCGTCCAACGCTGCCGGGCAGCCGGCCTCGAGCGTCACCAGTCGGTCGAGATGCCGTCGCGACCAATCATCGACCCCTTCGAGCCGCGTCGACTCGACCAGCGCCCGCCAACCGCGCAGCGGGGCCGACTGGCGCTCGGTCATCCGTTCCACGGCAATCGGGGCGGGTGTCAGGGCGCGATGAAGGGTCGCGAGGTCGCTGAGTACCCGACCGAGCTCCCGCCTGTCCCATGGCCGCCGGGGCAGAACGCCGGTGACCTCTCCGAACATGAGGGCCACCCAGTCGCCGTCGTCGTAAGCGTCAAGGAGCCGGGGGACCTGGGCCAACCGGGGCAGGGCCGTGGCGACGACGGCCTCCCGGCGGTGCATCGCCGGGCTGTCGGGGTTGAGCTCGGTTCCGACCGCCTTCACGAAGGCCCGCCGGCCAGAGGCGAAGCTCAGCAGGGCGCAGCATCCGGGCGAGAAACCGCCGTGGAGGTCACCGACGGCCACCACGGGGGCCCCGGCGGCCGACTCCACCCACGCCTTCACTGTTCCGGGGCATGAGGCGTAGGGAAGATGAACGCCGCTGAACGGAAACGTCCCGTCGACTCCCCGCTCACCCATCGGGTCATTCTGGCAGCGGCTCGGACAGGCTCGGGTTGCTTGACACCCGGTAGCGTCCTTGGAGCCTTGACCTTGAGCCACCCATCCGCGGCGTCATCGCCCGAAAGTCGACCCTCAGCCCGCGTCGTTGTCCTCGACCCAGACGGCCGGGTTCTCCTCTTCTTGATCCGCGACCCCCTCGACGACAGGCCGGCAGTGTGGGCCACTCCGGGGGGAGGCATTGAGCCCGGCGAGACGGCGGCTCAGGCGGCGGCCCGTGAGCTCGACGAAGAGACCGGGATCGCCGTCGATCCGGCTTGGCTCGGCACCCCGATCGCGGTCACCAGGGGATGGTGGACGTTCCGCGGCCGCCGGCTGTATTCGGAGGATTGGTTCTTCGTGTTGCGTACTGCCCACTTCGAACCCGAGACCTCGGGCTGGACCGAGCTCGAGCGTGAGGTCCACCAGGGCTGGAGCTGGTTCACTCCTGACGAGCTCGACCGCCTCGACGAGCCGGTTCTCCCCAAAGGACTGGCCGGGCTGCTTCATTCGCTCGGACCCCGAGCGGGGAGCGATGTCCCCGTCGAGCTGCCGTGGTGGGCTCCGTGACGCCACCGACCGGAGTCGGGGCTAAGCGGGAGTCGCCCCGTGCCGAACCACCGTGCCCTGTAGCGGTACAACCGGCGGCGCCCTCGGCCTTTCTCCAGGGCAGGCGATCTGCGGGATGTTCTCTGATTTGTCGGCCGCACTCTCGATGCGGGCTCGCGAGACCGATCAGAAGGTGATCAGCGGCTTGATCACATTGTCCAGTTTCTTGTCCGAAACCTCGAACGCTCGCTCCATGTCGTCAAAGGCGAACGTGTGGGTAGTCATCGGTGTCGGGTCGACGCGACCGCCTTCCAACACCCGCAGCAGCCGCTCCATCCGCAGCCTGCCGCCGGGGCAAAGTCCGGTCGCGATCGTCTTGTCAGCCATCCCGACGCCCCAGTCGATCCGGGGGATGCGCACAAATTCCCCCTCGCCGAAGTACCCAGTGTTGGAGATCGTCCCGCCGGGCTTGGTCGCTTTGATGCAAGCCTGGAACGTCACATCCGCGCCCAGCGCCTCGATCGAGGTGTCGACCCCCTGACCATCGGTCAGATCCAGGATGCGGCCCACGGCATCTTCTTTGGTGAAATCCGCGATCTCATCCGCGCCATAGGTGCGAGCCAGTTTCTGTCGCTCGGGAACCGACTCAACCCCGATGATCAGCCCAGCCCCGCGCAACTTGGCTCCAGCGGTGCACATCAGCCCCACTGGCCCCTGCGCGAACACGGCCACCGTTCCGCCAATCGGGATGTTGCCCTTCTCGGCCCCCATGAACCCGGTGGACAGCATGTCGCAGCAGTAGACGGCCATGTCATCGGGAACACTGTTCGGTATTTTGGCCATGTTGGCGTCCGCGTCATTCACGTGGAAGTACTCGGCGAAGACTCCGTCCTTGGTGTTTGAGAACTTCCATCCGCCGAGCGGCGCACCCGACTGTGAGGAGTACCCGGCTTGTGACGCGGGGTCGACCCAGTCCGGTGTGATGGCGCCGACGACCACACGGTCCCCCGGCTGAAAGTTCTTGATCTCGCTCCCGACCTCGTGAACGACGCCAACCGCCTCATGACCGAGTGTCAGGTTCTCCCGCGGGCCGATTCCTCCACCCACGGTGTGCGAATCCGACGTGCAGATCAACGCCCTGGTCGTCCGAATGACCGCGTCGTTCGGACCCGGCCGCGGGATGGGCTTGTCCATGAAACCCACACGTCCGACTCCTTCATAACAAAGGCCTTCATCGCTTCGCCCCCTGTGACGAGGCACCCCTCCAGCCACATTCCTCCAGCCCTGGCCGTACCCAAAGTCACAAACCGCATAACCACGGTGCACAGCCGGTTTCTTTGTGATTGGGGTTGTCCCGCCGGAAGCGCCGCGGCAGTCCGGGACGGGGATCGGCCAAGGGGAGTGTGGCAGGCTGACCCCATGGCCGGCTCCCCACAGCGGCGTGATCCGCCGCGCCGTTCGCCGTTCTCCAGGGCCGCCAACCTCGAGCGACTTTCGGAGGAACGCTTCGACGTTCTCGTGGTCGGCGGTGGGATCACTGGGGCCGGGGTGGCGCTGGACGCCGCGAGCCGGGGACTCTCGACCGCGCTGGTCGAGAAGGCCGACTTCGCTTCGGGGACCTCGTCGCGGTCGTCCAAGCTCGTGCACGGCGGCCTTCGCTACCTCCAACAGCGGGAGTTCGGCCTCGTCTACGAGAACCTGGCGGAACGGCAACGCCTACTTCGCAACGCCCCGCACTTGGTGTCGCCGCTCCCCTTTCTCATCCCGCTGTTCGGCCGATCGGGGGTGGTGTCCAAAACCGTGGTCCGCTCGTACTCGAGCGCGCTGTGGCTCTACGACCTGACCGGTGGGATCCGCATCGGCCACCGGCACCGGCGGGTCTCGGGGGCCGAGGCGCTCAAGCATCTCCCACTCCTCGACGCCGAACAGCTGGTGGCCGGGTTCTTGTATTTCGACGCCCGAGCCGACGATGCTCGCCTCACCCTGGCCCTACTGCGCACCGCGGTCGTCGGCTTCGGGGCGGCCGCGGCGAATTATGTGGAAGCGGTCGGGCTGATCCGCGACGACGAAGGCCGGGTGCGAGGGGCGGCGGTGCGGGATCTCGAGTCGGATGAAGGACCGATCGAGTTGCACGCCAGCGTGGTCGTGAACGCCACCGGGGTGTGGACCGACGCGGTGCGCGGGCTCGGCCAGAGTGGCTCGGCCGGATCCCTCCGGCCGGCGAAGGGCGTGCACGTGAGTGTCGCTCGGTCACGATTCCCGGCCGACATCGCCGCGGTGATCCCGGTACGCAGGGACCGTCGGTCGATCTTCGTGGTCCCCTGGGCCGAAGGTGAACTCGTCTACCTGGGCACCACCGACGCCGACTACCACGGCGACCTCGACGACCCGAAAGCTTCGCCCGAGGATGTCGACTACCTCCTCGGCGCGGCCAACGCCGTGAGCGGCGCCGGGCTCACCCGGGACGACGTCCGCGGGGTGTGGGCCGGACTCCGACCCCTGCTCGTCCCGACCGAGGGCCGCCGGATCTCGGAGCGGACTGCCGACCTCTCCCGGCGCCACAAGGTCTGGCGTGACCCCGACGGCTTGGTGACGGTCACCGGGGGCAAGCTCACCACGTACCGGAAGATGGCCCAGGACACCGTCGACCTCGCGCTCGTGGGTCGGGACGGGCCGCGGCCGCGCTCGATCACCAAGCGCATCCAGCTGGAGGGCGCGCCTGGGCTCGGTGGTAGCCCGGCGCGGGCGGCGGGGGTGGCGTCGCCGCCTCATCTCGCCCACCGTTACGGCACCCTGGCCAACGCGGTCGCGGCGCTGGCGGCCAGCGACCCCGGGCTGTTGGCCCCGATCGCCACCGGGCTCCCGTACACGGGGGCCGAGGTCGTCTACGCGGCACGGGAAGAGATGGCGGTCCACCTCGATGACGTGCTGAGCCGCCGCACCCGGGCCTCGATCCAGGATGCTCGGGCTGCGCTCGCCGCGGCCGACGCGGTGGCCGCGATCCTCGTCGCCGAGTTGGGATGGACCCGCTCCCGCCGTCGCAACGAGGTCGGCCGGTTCCGAGAGCGGGTCGAGGCCGAGCTCGAGGCGGCCGGTCTGCGGGAGACAGCCGAGCGCACCGAGGCGGGGTGATGGGCCGGGTGCTGCCGAGCGAGCTCGGGGTCGCTCCCGACGAAGTGGCCGAGCGGCTTGGTGGTCCGCGGGTCAAGGTGCCGACGGAGATGATCGAGTCACTGCGGGTCCGCGGGATCGACGTCTCGAGCGACCCTGGCGAGCGGGCCATGGCCGGCCGTGACTGGTGGCCGCTGTCGCTCGGATGGGTGGCCCGGGGCGCGGTGGCGGCACGGCCGGCCGTCGTCGTCCGGCCCGCAGATGTGGGCGAGGTCTCCGTGGTGCTGGCGGCCTGCAACGACGTCGGCGTGCCGGTGACGGCTATCGGGGGTGGGAGTGGGGTCTGCGCCGGCGCGGTCCCGGTCTTCGGCGGCGTGTCGCTCGACCTGCGCCGGCTGTCGGGCCTACACGACCTGGACGAGGTCTCACTCCTGGCCGACGTCGGCGCGGGGACCTTCGGGCCCGACCTCGAGGCCGAGCTCGCCTCGAGGGGGGCCGGCTACACCCTCGGCCACTGGCCCCAGTCGATGGACATCTCGACGGTGGGCGGCTGGATCGCCTGTCGTGGGGCCGGGCAATACTCCACCCGCTACGGGAAGATCGAGGACCTCGTGGAGGGGCTGGAGGTGGTGCTCGCGGACGGCACGGTCGTGCAAACCGACGGGGCCGCGCCCCGCGCCGCCGCCGGACCCAGCTTGACCCAGCTGTTCCTGGGCAGCGAGGGCACCCTCGGGGTGATCACCGCCGCCCGGCTGCGGCTCAGTCGGAAACCTCCATCCGAGGTCCGCCTGGCGTTCGGCTTCGACTCCTTCGCCGTCGGCCTCGAAGCCTGCCGGCGCATCTTGCAACGGGGCGCCACGCCGGCGGTGCTGCGTCTCTACGACCGCACCGAGTCCAAGCGCAACTTCGAGGCCGAGACCTGCGTCCTCGTCGTGCTCGACGAGGCCGACGAGGCGTTGCTCCGCTCGACCGCCTCGGTCTGCGAGCAGGAGTGCGCCGGCGCTCAGGCATTGGACGACGCGCTTGTCGCCCGGTGGCTCCACGAACGCAACGACACCTCCGCGCTCGGGCCCCTATGGAGGGCCAACATCGTCGTCGACACGATCGAAATCGCCGGCCGGTGGTCGATCCTGGCACCGCTGGCAAACGAAGTGGTGGCCGCCCTCGAGGCGGTCGAAGGCACCCTGGTCGCCTCGGTCCATCAGTCCCATGCCTATCGCGACGGCGCCTGCCTCTACTTCACCTTCGCCGGGAGATACCCAGATCGCGGCAGCGAGCGCGACGACGCGGTCGAGCTGGCTTGGCAGGAGGCCTACTACCAGCGCGCCTGGGACGCAGCCACCGCCACAGTGCTCGGCCACGGGGGCGCCGTGAGTCACCATCACGGCATCGGGCTCAATCGGGGGCGGTTCCTCGCCGGTGCACTCGGGCCGGCCTTCGGCGTCCTGCAAGCGGTCAAGGACGCTCTCGATCCTCGCGGCATCCTCAACCCGGGCAAGCTCGGCTTGGCTTCCCCCTTCGGGCCGGCGCCCTGGCCGTGAGCCTGCTGGTCGTCGACGTCGGCACCTCCGGGGTGCGCTCGGCCATCGTCGAGGCCGACGGGTCGGTGCGCTCGGTCCAGCGCGTCGAGGTGCTTCCCGCCTCTCCAGCTCCCGGCCTGGTCGAGGTGGATGCCGACCGCATCGCCGAGGCGGTGCTGCAGACTGCATCAAAGGTGCTGGCCGACATCGGGTCGGTTGAAGGGGTCGGCATCGCCAACCAGCGGGCGACCACCGTGGTCTGGGAGCGGGGCACCGGTCGCCCGGTCGGCCCGGCGCTCGGTTGGCAAGATCTCCGGACCGTCGGCACTTGCCTCGCGATGCAGGCCGACGGGTTCCGTTTCCCGCCCAACGCCTCGGCCACCAAGCTGGCCGCGCTCTTGGACCAGGTCGATCCGGGCCGCGAGCGAGCCCCGGGAACGTTGTGCTTCGGGACCATCGACACCTGGTGCGCCTGGGTCCTGAGCGGGGGCGACCTGCACATCACCGACCCAACCAACGCCGCGGTGACTGCGCTCGCCGACCCGACCGGCTCGGTTTGGGACGGACGCGTCCTCGAGGCGCTCTCGATCCCGCCGACGATGCTGCCGGACATCGTCGACTCCTCCGGCCCATCCGGTCCGGCCAGCGCATTGCCTGGCGCGCCGCTGATCTGCGGCCTGGCCGGGGACCAGCAGGCGGCGCTGGTCGGCCAGGGCTGCACCCGGCCCGGTCTCGCCAAGGCCACCTTCGGCACCGGGGGAATGCTCGACCAGTGCACCGGAAACCGGGTGCCCGGGGCGCTCGATCGCAGCCCTGGTGGCACGTTCCCCATCGTGGCTTGGCGTCGCGGCGGCGTGGCCCACTTCGGGGTCGAGGCGATGATGCTGTCCGCCGGCACGTGCGTGGAGTGGCTCCGCGATGACCTGGGAATCCTCGCCGACGCGGCGAGCTCGGGCAGGGTGGCGGCCCAGTGCACCGACACCGGTGGCGTCCTCTTCGTCCCGGCCCTGCTCGGCCTGGCCACACCCGAATGGGACTTTGGGGCGCGCGGCGCGCTGTTCGGCGTCACCCGGGGGACCGGCCGCCCCGAGGTGGTCCGGGCGGTGCTCGAAGGGATCGCCCAGCGGGGCGCCGACCTGGTCGAAGCGGCCGAGGCCGACAGCGGGCTGGCGATCGACTCGCTGCGCGTCGACGGGGGCATGTCGGCCAATCCGGTATTCGTCGCGGCACTGGCCGACGCCATCGGGCGGCCGGTCGAGCTCTCGGCCACACTGGAGGCGACCACTGTCGGAGCCGGCTACCTCGCCGGGATGGCCGCCGGGGTGTGGGCCGACGAGGAGGAGCTGGCCGACGCCTACCGCCCGGTCCGGACCGTCGAGCCCACGCTGGGAGATACGGCCCGTAGGGCCTGGCGCGAGCGCTGGCTCGAGGCGCGCGGCCGCGCTCTCAAGACCATCCCCGAGCTCTCGACAATCAGCTTCTGAGGGCTCAGGCGCGTCCGCTGTTCACGAGCTCCCCCGAGCCACGGCGAGCGCCTCGTCGAAACCGGCGCGTCGGGCAATCAGCGGCCGAATGGCCATGAGCTGGCGGGGCCGGGTGAGCGCGATCGCCGCGCTGAGCTCGTGGCCGTGGCGGTAGAGGGCGACGAAGCGGTTGTCGAGGTCCCCGTCGACCACAACCACCTCGTCACTGGGGTCGGGTCGGCCGAGCATCTGGATCTTCTCTTTGTACTGGTCCGACCAGAAGTACGGCACCGGATCGAAGGCGGGCGCCGCCGCCCGCCCGGCCAGGAGGGAAGTGGCCGCGGCCGCCCCCATGTCCGTCGCCATCTGCCAATGCTCGATGCGGACGTCCTCGCCCCGGAACGGGAAGCGGGCGATGTCGCCGGCGGCCACGACACCGTCGGCGGCAAACAGCGCCCGGTCACAAACCACCCCGTTCTCCAGGGTGAGCCCGGAACCTTCGAGCCAGGCAACGTCCGGCACCACCCCGACGCCGGCCACCACCACGTCGGCAGGCACGACCGAGCCGTCGGTGAGCTCGAGCACGAATCCGGCGTCGGCCCGGACTGCGTGCACGGCCACCCCGGTGCGCACGGTCACATCGTTCCGGCCGTGTAGGGCACCGAGCGCGGCGCCAATCGTCTCGCCCACCGCCGCCGCGAGCGGCACTGGCAGCATCTCGACCACGGTCACCCGGATCCCGAGGCCGGAACAGGTGGCCGCGACCTCGGACCCGATGAACCCAGCCCCGATCACGACCAGGCGGCCGCGGTGGCCGGCGGCGAGGACCGCCTCGCGCACCGACCGGCAGTCCTCGAGCGTCCGCAGCACCAACACGCCCGCCTCGGCGTGGGGATGGCGAGGCCTGGCCCCGGTAGCGACGACCACCGCGTCGGCCCGTAGTTGGGTCCCGTCATCGAGCTCGACCCGGCGGGCCTCGGCGTCGAGCGAGACGGCACGGTGCCCGAGGCGGGCCTCGATGCCCAGCTCCTCCAGCCCAGCTTCGTCGCGCAGCTCGGTCCGCTCCGGCTCCCAGAGCCCGGCGAGGACCTGCTTGGACAGGGGCGGACGGTCGTAGGGGAGGTGGCGTTCGGCCCCAACCAGGACGAGCCGGCCCTGAAACCCACCCCGGCGGAGGCCCTCGGCGGCCCGCAACCCAGCCAGAGAGGCGCCGACGACGACGGCCGTGCCGTCGGGGTCGAGCGGACCGGCCGCCTCCGTGCTCAACGCCCGAACATGGCCAACCAGGCCTCCGGCGAGCGGGGGGCGAACACGAAGTTCTCCTGCCGCACGGTGGCCAGGGGGGCCGAGGGCTCCGGGGAGTAGCGGTGCCCCGGGTACAGAACGGTGTCGTCGGGCACCGCAGCCAGCCGGGTAGTGAGCGACTCGTACATGGCCATGGGATCGCTGCCCGGTAGGTCGGTCCGCCCACAACCCTCCAAGAACAGGGTGTCGCCCGACACGAGCCGGCCTTCAACCAGGAAGCACTGGCTCCCCGGGGTGTGCCCGGGGGTGTGAAGCAGCCGAACCTCGATCTCCCCCACCATGACCACGTCGCCACTTTGGTGGGTGACCAGGTCGGCGTCCTCGAGACCGGTCGACCGCTTGATCCAGGGCGCCTCAGCCTCCTGGATATGGACCGGCACGTCGACCCGTTCGAGGAGCGCGGCCGCGCCCTCGATTGAGAATCCTCCCATGGTCCCGCCGACATGGTCGGGGTGGTAGTGGGTGGCGAGGAGTCCGCTCGGACGCATGCCGTCGGCCTCTAACAGCGTCAGCACGTCGTCCACGGAGTACGCCGCATCGACCAGCAGCGCCTCGCCGCTCTCGCGGTCACCGATCAGATAGACGAAGTTCACCATCTGCCGGGCCATCGGGTCCGCGGCGGCGAAGTCTTGGCCCGAGAGCAACTGACGAAAGTAAAGGCGCTGCTCGCCCGCCGGTCCGTTCACGAGAACAACCCCTCCTCTTGGTCGTCGGCGTCGTTGCGCTCGCGGTCGGGCTCCTCGCGGGCAGCGATGACCGCCTCGAGCCTGGGAACCAGATCCTCAACCTGGGCCCGGGTCCGCCGGAGCCGGCGGTCGAGCTCGTCGACGATCGCGGCAGCCCGCTCGAGTCGACCGACCAGTTGGTCGACGTCGAGATCCCCCTGTTCGAAGAGCGCCACGATCTCGTCGAGCTCCCGGCTCGCCTCCGAATAGCTCAGCTCCCCCACCGGCACACTGGCCGATTCGGCGCTCACGATCCCGACACCACCGAGCGAGTGGTCGCGTCGGCGAACCGGGTATGGAGAACGTCACCGTCGTGAAGCCCGACCCCCGAACGCAGGGTCCTCCCGGAGGCGTCGGTGGTCAGGGTGTAGCCCCGCTCGAGCTGGCGCTCGAGGTCGAAGGCGCCGAGCAGTCGGCGCCATCCACCCACCTTCGCCTCTGCCTCGTCCAACCGACGCTGCACTGCTGGACCCAACCGATTCGACCGCGCTCCAAGCACGGCCGCGGCGGACTCGAGCTCTGCGGGGACCGATCGCGCGAGCGACGAGGCCCGGTGTTCGAGCCGCTGCCGGTGCCACCGGAGCTGCTGGCGGGCGGTGCCCGAAAGGCGACCCTGCGCCGCAGCCAGATGTCGGTCAGCAACCTCGAGGCCACGAGTCACCTGCCGACCGAGAGCCGCCGCCGGTTCGGCCACCGCCCGCTGCCAGAAGGCGTCGATCCGGACCACCAGCTCGTGCCCACACTCGGTCGGCGTGACTAGGCAGCGGTTGGCCACAAGATCGGCCACCGACTCGTCGCCCGTGTGACCAATCCCGGTCCACACGGCGACCGGGCAACGGGCGATGGCCCGGGCCACGGGGGCGCTGTCGAAAGCCACCAGATCGGCTTTGGACCCGCCCCCGCGCACCACGACCACCAGGTCGGGCGCCGCCGCTCCAGCCTGGCGTACGGCCCGGGCGATCGACGTGGGTGCATCGGGCCCTTGCACCGAGGCCCGGGACACCGCCACCTCGAAGGCATAACCAGATTCGGTGACCTGCTTCAAGAAATCCCGATAGCCCTCGGTATCTGGGCTGGCCACGAGCCCGATCCTGAGCGCCACGACGGGGACGGTGAGTTGCCGGTTGGCTTCAAAGAGCCCTTCGCTCCGCAGGGTGGCGATGAGGGCTGCTCGCTCGGCCGCCACCCGGCCCAACAAAGCAGTCACGTCCAGCCCGGCCATGACGAAGTTCACCTCGGCGCGGGCTCGATAGAAGTCGAGCCGACCGACCAGGTGCACGACCGTCCCCGGGGAAAGGTCAAGCCCCGAACGGGCCAGTTGCGCCCGCAGCGGTCCCCAGGTCTGCCGCCAGCACCGCACCTTCAGAACTGGGGCTTGGCGGTCGCCGGCCGAATCCGGGTCGACCAGGTCGATGTAGCAATGGCCGGTCCGATCGGAGATGGTCTGCACCTCGCCTCGCACCCATAGCGGCTGGCGTGGCGGGAACTCGCCGAGGAGAGCCCGATCGACTCGGGCGTAGAGCTGCGCGATCGAGAGGACCTGATCTGACTGACCAAAGAGCGTGTCGGCGCCCTGAGGAGATCGGACGTCGGGACGGCGACTCATGGCTTCTGACCCTGAGCTATGGCCTGCCGACCCGTGAACGTCATCCCCAAAATCTAGGGCAAAGCGTCGGGGCCCCCGGGCTTGGCTCTTGCGGGGCGACGGCGGCCGGGGCCAGTGGCGAGCAGGGTGAGTCCGATGCCGAGCAGCCAGGCGTCCTTGGCCGGCTTGGGTTGTGTCGTCGTCGGTCGGAGCTGGTCGATGCCATCGTTCTGACCCCGAAGGAGGAACTTCCCTCCAACGAAAGCAGTGAGGAACAGCCCGACCAGACGGTCCGGGAGGAGGGGGAGCACCAGCGCGGCGCCGATGCCGACCTCGGCGACACTCATGACCTTCACGAACGGCTCGGTCGGCATCCCCTCCGAACCAGGGCCCGCCTCTTCGGCCATCTCGGGCACTGCCGACGCCCGCATTTCGTCAGCGTTCAGCTTCTCCATGCCGTCGTTCAACATCGAGGCGCCGGCCACCAGCCGGATCGGCTGGTTGGCGATCCGTCGTCGTCCGCGCATTTCTCCCTTTCACCTGGGGAGGTTGTCGACTACCTCGCCGGGTTGCCGACCGATTCCAACTCCATTGGCAACCTACCCGTCGGGTACGCCGCGCAACCCCTGGGCGCTTCTGAGTGCGCTTTGAGTTGGAGGATCAAACCCCGGGTGGCGGTAGCCTGCCCCGCGGACGAAGGAGGCCCATGAGCGTCGTTGCGACCCGGCCCCACCCCTGGAACCGCGGCTTCAGCTGGACATCGCACCGCTCCGTGGGGTCGGCGGTGACTCAGGACCAGGTGGATCAGTTCGACACCGACGGCTACTTCGTGTTCCCGGACCTCCTGGATCCCGACGATCTGCACCGGACGGTTGCCGTCATCGATGAGATGGAGCGCGCCAGCGAGGCCTTTCTCCGCACCCACCCCGGCGAGCGGGTCACTATCTCGGAGGCCGGGGT
>JBEDUR010000050.1:0-6809 GCA_040414865.1 Acidimicrobiales bacterium | reverse complement strand
AAAGCGACATCGGGCCCTTCGAAGCGTCCGAAGAAGGGGGAGGTGCCATGGACGAGGCACTCGACGAGGGGCTCGAAGTTCTGGGTGATGCCGCACCTGAGTTCGAGGCCTTCGGCGGCGTCATCTCCCTGGCGAACCACGGTCCCATGGTGATCGAGGCTCTGTGTGCCATGGGGCGCGATGACGCCGTTGTCGACTGGACCAAGCGATACGCCCCACGTCTGGATGAACCGCCTCCTCGCCAGACGCGGATGACCGCCGCAGACTGTTCCGAGGCGCTCGGCGACCTGCGGCGAGTGCGGGACTGGGAGGACCTCTTTGACGCCGAGTTCTCCGAGTCCTCCTGGACGGACGTGCTCGAGCGGTGGATACCGAGCCTCGCCCCCGGCATGGTCGGGGGTATACACGGCGCCATTCGGGCCGCACACGCCGTGCGAGGAGTGGGGCGGGCCGAAACCGAACTTCGGATCCGTGAGCTGGCCCGAGGCCTCGCCTACTGGGCCGCTACCTACAAGGCCCTGCCCGAGGCACAGGGCACCTCGAGAGCGCTCCTACCCTCCCAGGCGATGGGACAGCTCGAACAGCTCGACCTCAGTGAGCGAACGGGTTGGCTTGCCTTCACCGAGCCAATCGGGAAGCTGGCCGGTCTGCCCTCGTTTGCCCAGGTCGGCGGACTGATCGACTATGAGAAAGACCCATCGGCTGTCGTCGCCGATCTGGCTAGGACTTTCGCGGCGATCCTTCTCTCGAACAACCCTACCGTCAATCCGCGCGCCCTCTGCCACGGACTTACGGCAGGAACGATCTACCGGATGATCGCACCGCACGTCTCGCCTGACGCCGGTCGAGCCATCCTTTGTCATAGTTGGCGGACCGCCGCGGCTTTCTACTGTGCCCTGGTTCTCGAGCCGCCTGCCGGTGAGATCGACACTCCGGCGCTGACAATAGACGAGATCATCGACGAGGCGATGGCGTGCCCGGACGAGCACGGGATCAAGGTGACCGAAGCCTGTGTACGCGAGTACCAGATGGAGCAGGATCCTGTCTTCTTAGTTGCGGCTGTTAACACAACTCGCCGACTGAACGAAGTGGGCCTCGATCTCTATTGACTAAACGCCAACATGCATTTCCTCCGCCCGTGATCTGCCGCCCAAGACGAGCGGAATCGACGGGTCTGCGTTCGCAAGATTCGGCCGGGGCCTCAGCCAACTGTCCCCGAACACCTGCCCATATCGACGCGGGCGAAGGAGGGCTCGGGTATCCCAGTACGCCGGAAGGTGGCTGCTGACCATCAGCCACTTCCCTGGAACGGCCATTTTCGCTCCCGGCAGATATGGGAGGGCCCTGATCGGTACCTGGCCGTAGCATCGTCCCATGACCGACTACGAGCCGCTGGACATCTCCGGTCTCTGCAACGACAAGGCTGACGACAAAGCAACGGGGGACTTGTTGATGCGGGGTCTTCCCTTCGCCATAGCGGATGGTCCGCGCGTCATCGTCCCCACCAAGCCTGTCACGATCCCTGTGGGCAAGGCCGCCCGGCGCGTGATCTTCGCCCACCGGCAGCTCGGATCCCACCTGTCTGCTGGCTTTGGAGTCGGGGCGCATATAGCGGACTACGTGTTCCGCCTTGAGAGATCAGACCCGATCACAGTGCCTATCCGGGAGCGCTTTGAAATCCAGGTCGTACCCACCCCGTGGGGCCATACCCCCTACCTCGCGGTCCCCGACCGCCCAGACGGGCTTATGCCCCGATGGGAGGGCCGCTTCGAGATTGCCGGGTTTCGCCAATGCGAGTTCGTGCCCAGCCTCCCCCGCTCGTACTACCTGTGGGCGTGGTCGAGTCCTGACCCCGATCGAGTGATCGAGTCTGTCGAGCTCGTGCCACGGATGGGTCGCTTCCTGGTGGCCGCGGTGACACTCGGGCACGCTGACGAGCACCCGTTCGTGCGTGAGGCGAAAAGAGACGTCCGCCTGCTGATCGACGAGCCTGACGAAGGGCGTCGCATCCAGGATCTGGAGGTGCATTCGGACAGAGGGATCGCGACCTACGTCCAGCCTCTGGCGGCGGACGGAAGCGGGTACCCGGGCTGGGGTGAGCAGGACTCGAATCGCTCAGCCTACGTGGAGGTCGCGGCGATCCCGTCGGCTCACCTCCGCGTGAAGCAGGCCGACCGAGAGCTGGCGAGCGTGGCGTGGGCCGAGGTGGTCGGCAAGGGAGCAGCGGAGTCGGGACCTGTCCGGGTGGAGCTCATCGACCACGGCCGCAACTGGGTCCACGTCACGGTGCTCGACGACCACACCGGCAAGCCGATGCCCTGCCGGGTCCGGTTCCGCTCGAAAGAGGGAATCCCGTACCAGCCTCACGGGCACCATCACCACGTCAACTCGCACATGGGGACCTGGCACATCGACGTCGGAGGAGATGTGCGCCTCGGTGGAGCCACCTACGCGTACATCGACGGCCGCTGCCAAGGCTGGCTGCCCCGCGGTGAGGTCGTCGTCGAGGCAGCCCGAGGCTTCGAGTACGAGCCGTTGCGCGAGATCGTGACCATCGCTCCGGGCCAGCGCGAACTCACGATTCGCTTGGCGCGCTGGACGGACCAGGCGGCTGCGGGTTGGCACTCGGGAGACTCCCACGTGCATTTCCTCTCCACTCAAGGAGCCCACCTTGAGCAGCAGGGCGAAGACCTCAGGGTGGTCAATCTGCTCCAGTCCCAATGGGGCGCCCTGTTCACCAACACCGAGGATTTCACCGGGCGGGTCAGTGCGACGCCCGATGGTCACTACCTGACGTACGTGGGGCAGGAGAACCGTCAGCACTTCATGGGCCACCTCATCCTCTGGGGTCTCAGGGAGCCCGTCATGCCCTGGTGCAGCGACGGACCTCACGAGGCCGAGCTGGGCGGGAACCTGGAAACGACCATGAGCAGGTGGGCCGACCACTGCCACGCCCAGGGAGGGACTGTGGTCATCCCGCACTTCCCAAACCCCAACGGCGAGCCCGCTGTGCTCGTGGCCACGGGGCGGGCGGACGCAGTGGAGGCGCTCGCATACAGCGCCGAGGTCCTCGAGGAGTACTACCGCTACCTCAACTGCGGCTACCGCCTGCCTTTCGTCGGCGGTACCGACAAGATGAGCAGCCACGTCCCCGTAGGCCTCAACCGTACGTACGCCTATATCCCGCCTGAGGAAGGTTTTGGCTACGAGGCATGGTGCCGGGCTGTACGAGCTGGGCGCACCTTCGTCTCGAGCGGGCCCATCGTGGGTATCACGGTCGAGGGTTCGACGATCGGCGACACTCTCGATCTGCCAGGGCCAGGCACCATCGAGGTTGAGGCGTGGGCCGAGAGCATCTTCCCGCTGGCTTCGCTCGAGATCGTCCAGGGAGGCCACGTGGTCGCAGCGGCGGAGGGGAAGAGCTCCCGGAGGCTCGCAGTGAAGGAGCGGCTGAGCGTGGACAGCCACACGTGGGTGGCGGCACGCGCAAATGGGTTGGGCGACCACCTCGACGAGTGGCAGCGTGCGGTCTTCGCTCACACCTCACCCATCTACGTGGCCTGCGGGGGGCCATGGTCGATGTACGACGAAGCGGTGGCTCGCTACCTGCTCACGCTGGTCGAAGGAGGTCTCGTCTACATTAGTGAGACGGCCTTGCGCTACCCAGGCGGCAGCGTGACGCACCATCACGGTGAGGGTAACCACCTTGCCTTTTTGAAAGCACCCTTCCTCGAGGCACGCCACGCCCTCCATGAACGGACTCGAGGTGCTTAGTCGCGCAACAGCCCCGGCCAGCGGAAGGACGCAGCCGTCGGCCACCGCCGGACGACGGTTAGCAACGGGACACAGAAGGGCGGTGGACCTTAGGCCTCACCGCCTCTCACCTGGACTTTCTGGTCGGGCTGCCGGGATTTGAACCCGGGACCTCTTGACCCCCAGGTAGGTCCTAGCCGTTGGTCACCGTTGGTCGTTGTCGATGAAAGTGGGTTGTACCTGCGAGGACGTCAATCCAAAGAGGGCGCCCGACGACCCCCGTTGGTCACCGTTGGTCAGAGTTGCGCTGACAAATGGCTGACAAGTCAGCGGCCGGGTCGAGCCCCTCGAAGACGTCGCCGCTCCCGGCCGCCTGTCCCTCCCCACACGCCGAGGAGGTCCGGGTCGGCCAGGGCGTAGTCGAGGCACTCCTCGCGCACGAGGCATCGACGACAGACGACCTTGAGCGGCTCGAGGTCCTCACCAGGGCGGGTGAAGAAATTGAGCTCGGGGTACTCGAGGCAAAGAGCGTCACGCATCCACGCCGGCCGCTCGAGGAGGTCGAGGAGCTCGAGGACGTCGGGACGCGACGAGGCCCACGGGAGTTCGGCGTAGAAGCGTTCCTCGGCGAGCGCCACGGAGGGGCGACCCTACCCACATCGAGCGAGAAGGTGGTGAATCCGTCCCCAACGATGGCCTGTGAGCCCCTCGAGTGACCGGGGTGGACACAGCTACCCGGCCGATTGACGACCTCCGGGCGGCTCCCGGCGGCCCGCGCTACCGTGGAACCTCTGACGGGGAACGGCTGGGGAAGGGGGACCATGCCACGGCGGAAGAGCTTTCGCTCGCAGTTGTATCGAGTGGCGCGAGACATGGGGAACATCGAGGCGGCCGAACAGGGCCCCGAGGCGTACGCGAAGCGGTACGCGAGACGTCGGGTCTATCGGACGACCAACCGGGCAACGGCTTCGTTCTTGCGGGCAATGGGACTCGGGCGATGACGTCGCACACGATCTGGCTCGCCATCGCGGGTTCCTGGGCGTGTTCGCGAATTCGGCACTCCTGGGAGGCTTAGGTTCGATAGCTAACGCGATTGAGAACAAGATCCCTCGGAAAACCCGGTGCCCCTCCTGCCGCAGAATCAACCGGGTTGATCGTAAGAACCAAGGCGACTTCCGCTGCCGCTGGTGCGGCTGGGCCCTCGGCCTGTCGGGTCGCCGGTGACCCAGTAGTAATGCCTCGGAGAGTGGCGATAGCGGCCACGAGCCTCGTGGCCTTCGGCGTGCTCGGGGCAGCGTGCGGCAGTAGCGCGTCTACCTCTCCCACGACAGCCACGTCAGCACCGGACACATCGTCCATTGGCGGCACAGTCGAGACTAGGCCAACAGCCCCACCGGATACGGCTAAGAAAGGGCGCGTGGGTGACAGCTTGACGTGCTCGCAAGAGTCCTTCACACCAGGGCGGTGGAACCGTCGTGTACACGGCCAACGTCACCCTCGAAAAGATCGTCGACCCGGCCTCGCCTACGGGTGGGCGTACAACGGGTCCCGGCGAGCGTTACGTCGAAGCCCTGTGGCGGGTGCAAAACGTGGGGGCCTACCACTTCTCGGTGTCTGACGGCAGCCTTGTCCTTCATGGGACCACAGAGGGCTATATCAGCGGGGGAGGCTCCCCACCGGGGTCCGGTCCAGAGTTTCGCTCTACAGACATCTATCCGGGTGAGACTGCCGAGGGTTGGACGGCCTACGCGGTTGCTTTTGCTGGGGACCACCTAACCGGAGCATCGTTCGACACCGGCGCGAGCGGTGGTTCGGCCAGTTGCGCGGAGTGGAGCATCCCCTAACGCGGTTGTAAATGCGGGGGGCGGGGCGAAGGACAAACCCCGCCCCCGGCGTCGAGGTAGCGCAGCGGCCCCATGGCACAAACCAGCGCTTCGGACCTGGGCGGGTGCTCCCCAAGGCGGCCAGGTGAGCATGTGGCTCTGTCGCAGCGGCGGGTACTGGTGGGCTTCAAGCCTGCACGGAGTAGAGCCCCGAAGGACCTTGGACGCCCTTGAGTTCGTGCTCTCCCCTGTCCTCGAACTGGATGCCAGAGCCAAGCATGTGGGCGCGCACGGTCTCGCTCACCAGCAGCTGTCCTGCTCCCGCCAGGTCGCACACCCGCTTGGCGATAATCACCGCCAAGCCAGCGATGTCGTCGCCGCGCACCTCGACCTCACCGGTGTGCACTCCTGCCCGGAGCTCTAGTCCGATGTCTTTGGCGCCGGCCAGTATGTCGGCGGCACAGCGCAACGCTCTTCCGGTGGCGTCGAACGTGGCGAGGAAGCCGTCGCCCGTCGTCTTCACTTCATGTCCCCTGTAGCGGAGAAGCGCCGCTCGGACCATGGCCTCGTGGCGGTCGGTGAGCCCGGACCCCTCCCGTGGCCCGACGCGGGCCTGCTGCTCGGTCGAACCCACGGTGTCGGTGAAGAGGACGGTCATGGTCAGCACATCGCCCTCGGCCCCGCTGCGGGCACCAGTCAAGAACTCCTCGATCTCGTCCACCAGGGCGTCGGTGTCGCCCACGAAGAACGCGTGGTCGTCCCCGGGAAGGACCACGAACTTGGCATTGGGAATGTGCTCGGCCAGGTAGCGACCCGCATCGAGGTGGATGAAACGGTTTCGCTCCCGATGCAGGACGAGGGTCGGAACCGAGACGGATGGAAGAAGCGGACGCACGTCCTTTTGGACGTTGGCACGGATAAGGTCGGCAGCCTGATCAGGGCCAGCGCCGAATCGCTCTGACCGTGCGAGGAAGCCCCGGAACCGCTCGTCGGCGATCCGGCTGGGGGCAACGATTTCCACCATTACCGCTGTGCCCCAGCTCTCCTTGATGGCGGTTATGAACCGGTCGAGACTTTCGGGTGGAATGCCCCAGGGGTAATCGCGCTCTCGCACGTAGTGAGCAGCGGCGTTGACTAGTACAAGGCCGCTCACCCGCTCGGGATGGGCAACGGAGAAATGGATCGCCCCTCCAGCCGGCGCATCCACTGCCACCAGCGCCGGTCGCCCGAACC
>JBEDUR010000049.1:0-26803 GCA_040414865.1 Acidimicrobiales bacterium | reverse complement strand
TAGACCGCGCCTTCGGCCGCACAGGCGGAGAGGTACTTGTAGGTGACGTCGCGGTAGTCCTGGCCGGTGCGGATCGCGGCGGCCGCTAGGTCGTAGGACTCCAGGAAGTGCAGGAAGTCCTCCCAGTGGAACGAGCCGTCGGGATTGAAGAGCCGCTCCTCGGGGAGGTCGATGCGGTTGCGCGCTGCCAAGAGGCGGATGAGCTCCGGCGTGGCGGTTCCCTCGAGGTGTACGTGGAGCTCGGCCTTGGGGATGCTGGCAACGTCGGGCTGCATCGCTAAGGGAGCACGTCGGCGACAATCGGCGGCCGCTTCGGCGCGCTTTGGCCGACCGCGGGCGAGATGCGTATGGCTCTGGCAGCGTTACGAGTGTTCATCAACCGGCTGAATCAGGGGAAACGGGCTCACATCGGACCGGGCACGCGAGCGAGGGCGGACTTGCGGCGTCAGGGGTGCAATCGAGGGCGAGCCTGGTCCTCGGCCCGGTGGTAGGTCAGGGGCCCCAGCGATCGTCACGAGTTCGGCGCGACGGAACGTCCTACAACGATCCACAGTCGGCCTGCAAAGGGGTAACTGAAACGGTGGCCCATTGCCGGGGGACGATAGGGGGTTTGGACCTTGGGTTCGAGGAGTGCCGACCCTCGACAGCGGAATAGGTGCAGACTCATTTTGGTGAGGACGGCCCGTACGGGCGAGGGCACGTTGCAATCATGACCTTCACCACCAGGCGGGTTCACGTCATTGTCTCCGCCATCGTGGTGGCTGTCGGCCTCGGAGCTTTCTTCGGTGGGCGAGCGCTCTTCTCGGGCGGTGGCGGCAGCCTGCAGGCAGGTCATCACACCTTGCCACCATCGACCACCGCGAAGTCCTCGACGACCACCACGGGTTCCCCAACCGCGGTCCCGCCCACCGCCACCACCGCTCCGCCTTCGCCGGTAATGGTCACCCCAGACAACGGTCCGGTCCGCGAGCCGTCGACGATCGATTTGGGCGGCGCTCAGGGCACCACGATCAGCGGGATCACTTGGAGCAGCTGGGGCTCGTACTCGGCCCAGGGTTCAGGCTCTGCTGAATACGACCAGTGCGTTCCCAACTGTGCGAACGGGACTACCACCGTCGATGTGATCTCAATAGTGCTGAGCCGGCCGGAGAATGGGAGGTTCACGATCATGTCGGCCGAAGACCTCACCCGAGGGGGCGCCTTGGGCCAGTCAGCGTTCACCTATCCTTCGTTTTGGCCGGTCAGTGCAAAGTGATGCGGTCGTTCTGCGCTGCTCCCGCTGTTCCGAGCACCCGCGACGGATCGGTCGGGCGGTCAGGTCCATGAACTCGTCGACATCGCGATCGAGCCCGTTCGCCGAGGCCGGCAGTCCGGAACTCGCTGATAAGGCGCCCCCAACGGCAATCACGGGACCAAGGGTCTGACTTCGGGCGGTGCGTCGGGCCAGTCCGTCGACGTGCCCCGCAAACTGCAACTCGCCAGGCCATCTCCCCAAGCACTCGCGATCACGAGACATCGTCGGGTCCGCTGACCGGACCTGAGCAGGGCAGACTAGGTCGTGTGCCCTTCGATACCACGACACCGACCCACCGGCCTGGCTGGCGCGCGGGCGATTGGCCGTCGAGCGCACCCTGGCGCCCGATGAGCAGTGGCTCTCGAGCGACGTGTCGGAGCTTTGCCCCCCGACCCGGGTGCCGTTTGTGGTGCGCGCCCCATGGGTACTCCGCGCCGGGAAGGGTCACCTCCAGGTGGCGACCGCGGGCGTATCCGAAGGGTGCGACCCGTTCTTGATCATGGATTCCGCACCAGTGCCGCCGAGGGTCGCGATCCCAATACCCCAGACCGGTCGCCAACGCCCGGTGATTCGAAACGTCCGGCCGAGCACGGATGGGCCCTGGCCGGCCAAGGCCGCGGTGGGCGATCGGGTCCCGATCGAGGCCGACGTGATCGTCAACGGGCCCGACCTCGTCGCCTGCGACCTGGCCTACATCCACGAGGCCGATCAGGGCTGGACCACGATTGCGATGCACGACGTGGGCAACGACCGCTTTCGGGCCGAGCTCCCAGTCGGGGCCGTGGGTCTCTGGCGCTTCGAGGTCCGAGGTCGTCCCGACGACTTCGAGACTTGGCGGCGTGATCTCGGTGTGCGCCTCTCGGCGGGCCAGGACGTCACGACCGACCTATTGATCGGGGCCACACTCCTGTGGGATGCGGCCGCTCGGGCGACCGGAGCGGACCGCCGCTGGCTTGCCTGGGCGGCCGAGCAACTGGGCCCAGGCGCCCCCGATCACGAGATCGATGGGCGTTCGCTCCTCGGCACGCCGCTGCGAACGGCGGCGACCGTTCGCACGATGATCTTCTCCGACGAGCTCGGGAGGCTGGTCGCTGAGCACTCGGACCCCACCAAGGCCGTTGTGTCGGAGCTCCACCATCTTTATGCCGATCCCGAGCGGGCCCGCTTTAGCGCTTGGTACGAGATGTTCCCCCGATCGGCCTCTCCCGATCCGACGCGGCCCGGCATGCTGGCCGACGTCGAGCGGCTCCTGCCCTATGTTGCCGGGCTCGGCTTTGACGTCCTCTACTTGCCGCCCATCCATCCCATCGGGCGGACCAACCGCAAGGGCCGGGACGGCCGGTCGCTGGCCGGTCCAAGGGACCCGGGGAGCCCGTGGGCCATTGGCGCCTTGGAGGGGGGCCACGACGCCGTCCACCCCGAGCTCGGCACGATCGGGGACTTCCGTTCGCTCGTTGAGGCGGCGTCTCGGGTGGGCATCGACATCGCGCTGGACCTCGCCTTCCAGGCCTCCCCGGACCATCCGTGGGTGCGCGAGCACCCGGAGTGGTTTCGCCGCGATCCCGACGGGCTGATCCGCCATGCCGAGAACCCGCCCAAGCGCTACGAGGACATCTACCCGCTCGACTTCGAATCGGCGAACTGGCCTGCCCTTTGGGAGGAGCTGGCCGACGTCACCCGGTTCTGGGTCGATCAGGGGATCAGGATCTTCCGCGTCGACAACCCCCACACCAAGCCATTCCGGTTCTGGCGGTGGTTCATCGCAACCTTGAAGGGCGACCACCCCGAGCTCATCTTCCTTTCAGAGGCGTTCACCAGGCCCAAGGTGATGTACGAGCTGGCCCGGTTGGGCTTCACCCAGTCCTACACCTACTTCGCCTGGCGGAATGAGAAGTGGGAGCTCGAGAGCTACTTCGAGGAGCTCACCCGGACCGCGGTGGCCGACTACTTCCGGCCCAACCTGTGGCCGAATACGCCTGACATCCTCACGGTGCCCCTCCAGTCGGGCCGCAAGGCCGTCTTCATCGTCCGGCTCGTGCTCGCGGCCACGCTCGGGGCCAGCTACGGCATCTACGGTCCGCCTTTCGAGCTCCAGGAGCACCTCGTCCGCGAACCAGGCTCCGAGGAGTACGCCCGCTCCGAGAAGTACGAGGTCCGTCACTGGGACCTCTCGGGGCCCGACAGCATTGCCGGGCTGATCGGCCGAGTGAACGAGATCCGACGGACCCACCCGGCACTCCAGCACGACCGGACCCTTCGTTTTCACCGTATCGACAACGACCAGCTGGTGGCGTTCTCGAAGCGGTCCATTGAGCCCGGTTCCACCGACGTGGTCGTCGTGGTGGTCAACCTCGACCCCATCTACACCCAGTCCGGGTGGCTGGAGCTCGACCTCGAGGCGCTGGGGATGGAGGCCGCCGCTGGTTACGTCATGCACGACCTGTTGACCGATGCCCGGTACCACTGGGAGTCGACCAGGAACTTCGTGATGCTCGACCCGAGCGGGCTCCCGGTGCACGTGTTCAGCATCGAACCCGGCGCCACCGCGTCCCGGCGGGCAGGCCGATGACGACCACGACTGACTGGGCAGAGGAGGCGGCCGGCGAGCGGGTGACCCAGGCGTCGACTTGGTACAAGGACGGGGTCTTCTACGAGTTGCACGTGCGGGCCTTTTGCGACGGCAATGGCGACGGGATCGGTGATTTCAAGGGCTTGCTGTCCAAGCTCGACTATCTGCAAGAACTGGGGGTCACCGGCCTCTGGCTCCTACCGTTCTATCCCTCGCCCCTGCGCGACGACGGATACGACATCTCCGACTACCGGCGAGTCCATCCGTCCTACGGCACGCTGCGCGACTTCCGCCGGTTCCTCCGCGAAGCGCACCGACGCGGACTCCGGGTCATCACCGAGCTCGTCCTTGCCCACACCTCCGACGAGCACCCGTGGTTTCAGCGGGCGCGGCACGCCCGGGCCGGGTCGGAGCAGCGCGATTTCTACCTGTGGAGCGACACCCCTGAACGGTTCAGCGAAGCCCGGGTCATCTTCACCGATTACGAGACGTCGAACTGGACCTTCGACCCGGTCGCCCGGGCCTATTACTTCCACCGCTTCTATTCGCACCAGCCGAGCCTTAACTTCGACAACCCGGCGGTCCGCCAGGCGATATTCGAGGTGGTCGACTTCTGGCTGGAGATGGGCGTCGACGGCCTGAGGCTCGACGCCGTCCCATACCTGTACGCCCGCGAGGGCACGAGCTGCGAAAACCTGCCCGAGACCTTCGAGTTCCTCCGGGAGCTGCGGAGCCACGTCGACGAGCGTTTTGCCGACCGGATGCTGCTCGCCGAGGCCAACCAGTGGCCGGAGGACGCCGTCGCCTACATGGCCGAGGGAACCCTTTGCCACATGGCGTTTCACTTCCCCCTCATGCCCCGCATGTTCATGGCAGCCCGCCAAGAGGACCGCTTCCCGATGGTCGACATCCTGGCCGAGACGCCGACCGCTCCGCCCGACTGCCAGTGGGCGCTGTTCCTGCGCAATCACGACGAGCTGACCCTCGAGATGGTGACTGACGAGGAACGCGACTACATGTACCGCGCCTATGCCCAGGACCCCCAGGCGAGGGTGAACGTGGGTATCCGCCGCCGGCTGGCACCGTTGCTCGGCAACGACCGCAAGCTCATCGAGATGATGAACGGGCTCCTCTTCTCAATGCCCGGGACGCCGATCATCTACTACGGCGATGAGATCGGCATGGGGGACAACATCTACCTCGGTGACCGCAACGCGGTGCGGACTCCCATGCAATGGGACAGCGACCGCAACGCCGGCTTCTCCCACGCCAACCCCCAGCGGCTGTACCTGCCGGTGATCATCGACCCCGAGTACCACTCCCAGGCGCTGAACGTCGCCGCTCAGCAGGAGAACCCGAACTCGCTCCTGTGGTGGATGAAACGGCTGATCGGCCTCAGGCAGCGCTTCAAGGTCTTCGGGCGCGGCACTCTCGAGGTGCTCCGTTCCGACAACCGCAAGGTCTTTGCGTTCATCCGCGCCTATGAGGACGAGCAGGTGCTGGTGGTGGTGAACTTGTCTCGCTTCGCCCAGTGCGTGGAGCTCGACCTGGCCAAGTTCCGCGGCGCGATCCCCGTCGAGCTGTTCGGCAACCTGGCCTTCCCTGCGGTGGGGGAGTTGCCGTACTTCATCACCCTCGGGCCCCACGGCTTCTACTGGTTCTCCCTCGAGCGGGACCGGGGTGGGACCGAAGAGCCGCTGGCCGACTTCACCGTGACCGGGAGCTGGGAGAAGCTGTTCGACCCACCGGCGAGGCGCCAGTTCGAGTCGTTCCTCGGCCGTTACATCGCCAGCCGCCGGTGGTTCCTGCACAAGACCCGGACCATCACCTCGGCGACCGTCCTCGACGTGGTTTCGGTCCCAAAGGACGGCGGCCGGGGAGTTCCCGGACTCGGGATGCTGATCGTGGTGCGGGTCGAGCTCGACTTCGGAGAGTCCGAGCACTACGTGCTCGCGCTCTCGTGGGTTACCGGGGAGCAGGCCGACGAGCTGTACCGGTGGAGACCCGAGGCGGTGCTGGCCAATTTGACCGCCGGCGGGGTCCGTGGCCTCCTCGTCGACGCCCTCTACGAGTCCAGCTTCGTGCAGGCCATGGTGGGCACGGTCACCGGACGCCGCGGCTTTGGCAACTCCAGCCGGATCGTCGGAGTGCCGACCTCGTTCCGCCGCTTGGCCGGGCCGGTGGGACCAGACCTCGCCACTACTCCGATGACGGCCGAGCAGTCGAACAGCTCGGTCGTCGTGGGCGACCGGGCCATCTTGAAGTTCATCCGGCGTTTGGATCCCGGGACCAACCCGGGCGTGGAACTGGGCCGGTTCCTCGGCGAGCGCGCCCGCTTTGCCAACTCGCCGAAGGTGATTGGCCATCTCGAGTACCAGAACCGTTCGACCAGGAGCCAGGGCGCGGTCGTCGCGGTGGTGGAGGAGTTCGTTGCCAACGAGGGCGACGGGTGGGACTACGTGATTGATGGGCTCGACCATGTCCTCGAGGACTTCCTTGCCACTTCCCACGGTGAGGGGTTGGCCGAGGAGACGCCACCTCGCTTGCTCGAGGTGCCCACTCGCCAGCTCGAGCCGGGTCATCCTCTCGTGGGCCCCCACCTCCAATGGGCCTCGTTGCTCGGCCGGCACACAGCCGAGCTCCATCGCGCCCTCACCACCGATCGGGCCGATCCGGCGCTGACTCCGGTGCCCCTGACCCTCCTCGACCGTCAGTCGATGTTCCACAGCGCGCGAATCCTCCTACGTCGAGTGCTCCGCCAGGCCGGGGCATTGAGGGAGCGCTCGGCCGGCCTGGAGGAGGTCATCGGGCGGGAGGACGAGATCATCGGGCGCCTGCGCCGGTTCGTCTCGGGACCGCTCGAGGCCGAGCGCATTCGTTGCCACGGCGACTACCACCTCGGCCAGGTGCTCTGGACTGGCAAGGACTTCGTGTCGATCGACTTCGAGGGCGAGCCGATCCGCTCGCTGGGGCAGCGCCGCCTCAAGCGCCCGGCCTCGATCGATCTGGCCGGCATGATCCGCTCGTTCCACTACGCCTCCCGGATGGCCGTGCTCCAGGTCACCCGGGACCTGTTGGGTTCGGTGGCCTCGGTCGAGCCGGCCCGGCTCGAACGCTGGCTCACGCTGTGGTACCGGTGGGTGGCGGGCACCTTCCTCGCCGCGTACCTCGAGGTGGCCGGGCAGGACGGCTTCCTCCCTGCCGAGCGGGACCAGCTGCGGTTGCTCCTCGACTTCGCCCTCATGGAGAAGGCCATCTACGAGATCGGCTACGAAGCCAACACGCGGCCCGACTGGGTGGACGTTCCGGCCCAGGGCATCCTCGACCTCCTGGCTGCGGCCCCGTGACCATCTCTGTCCCTCCGGAGCTGGCTGGCCTGGCCCGGGCGGCCGGGGTGCGACTGTCTCACCGCACCTACGAGGGCGAGGAGCAGCAGGTGGAGCCTGAAGTGGTCCTCGGAGTCCTTCGGGCTCTCGGCCATCCGGTGGAGCGCCCGGCCGACGCCGCCGCCGCTCTTGGCGCTCTGGCTGCCGAACGCGCTCGGCGGCGGCTGTCCCCGGTCCTCGTGCGCCGGAGTCCCGATCACGAGGATCGCGCCATCGCCCTCTCGGGGCCGGTCGACCCGGACCGGGCCTGGCTGACTCTGGAGCGGGAGGACGGCGGGCGGGTCCGGGCGCGGGTGAGCGAGGTGCTGGCGCCGGGCCCGCATCCGGGCGTCTCGCTTGCCCGCCTGACCGGCAGCGAGCTCACCTTCGGGTACCACCAGCTCGTCCTGGAGGAGAGCGGGCGGCAAGACCGGGCGCTTCTCGTCTCGGCACCCCGTTGCCCGGTGCCCCGACGCAGCTGGGGTGTCTTCCTTCCTCTCTACGCCCTACGCAGTACGTCGGGGTGGGGGATCGGCGGCTACGGCGATCTCGCCGAGCTCGGCCGCCTGGCCGCTACCGCCGGCGGGTCGTTGGTCGGCACCCTGCCGCTGCACCCGGTGTTCCTTGACGGTCCTGCCGACCCGAGCCCGTACCTGCCGGTGACCCGGCTCGGCTACAGCGAGCTCTATGTCGATCCGGCCGCCGTCCCCGAGCTGGCGGAGATGCCCGAGGCCCAGCGTGTCATCGGCTCCGAGGATTTCCTCGAGGCGCTTCGAGCGGCCCGCGAGGCGCGATCGGTCCCCTATGAACTGGTGGCCGAGCTACAGCGCCGCGTGTTTCAGCCGCTGGCCGACGCCGTGATCGAGGGACCCTGGAGGACCGACCTACGCGGCTTCGCCGACTCGCATCCCGAGCTCGTGGCCTACGCCCGCTTCCGGGCAGCAGGGGAGCGATACGGGCGCGATTGGCGCCGCTGGCCGACTTCACCGCCGGCCGAGCCAGGCGCCGAGTCCCCCCTCGACGCGGCGGCTCGCTACCACCTGTGCGCGCAGTGGCTGGCGTGGCGACAGCTCGCCGAGGCAGGCCAAGCCACGCCCCTCTACGGCGACCTTCCTGTCGGCGTCCATCCCGACGGTTTCGATCCCTACTTCGAGCCCGAGGCGTTTGCCTCCGAGGCCGAGGCCGGAGCGCCGCCCGACCCCTTCTTCCCCCTCGGTCAGGGGTGGAGCTCCCCGCCGCTGCACCCCGAAGGCATCCGCAACCAGCAGTACCGGTATGTGATCGAGAGCTTGCGCGTGGCCTTCGCCAACGTGGCCTGCCTCCGCATCGACCACGTCATGGGCCTGCACCGCCTGTACTGGATCCCGCGGGGCTTCGACGCTGCCCACGGGGCCTACGTCAACTACCGCCCCGACGAGCTGCACGCCCTTGTGGCTTTGGAGGCCCACCGTGCCCAAGCGATGGTGGTCGGCGAGGACCTCGGCACCGTCGAGCCTCAGGTGCGCGAGACGATGGCCGAGGAGCGCATGCTCCGGTCCTGGGTCCTCGAGTTCACGACCACGCCCGAGGCACCGCTTCCCGAGCCGCCCGAGCACTGCCTGGCGTCGTGGGGCAGCCATGACGTGCCCCGATTCGCGGCCTTCTACCGCGGCGAGGCTCCGGGTCGAGGCTTGCGGCCGGAGCATCCGGGAGCCGAGGCCGATCCCGTCGTCCCCGACGAGCGTGCCCGTTGGCGGGTCGCCCTGGCCGCCGAGCTGGTCGAGCGCGGCGTCAAGCGGCTCGGGCCCGAGCCGGCCACCGGCGGGCAGCCACCCGCTGAGCGGACCGCGCTGGCTGGGTGCCTGGCGCACCTCGCCCGAAGCCGGGCCGACCTGGTCCTGGTCGACCTGGCCGATCTGTGGGGCGAGGTCGAACAGGAGAACCGACCCGGGACCGGGCTCGAGGCCGGGAACTGGCGCCACCGGGCCGCGCTCACCCTGGATCAGGCGCGCTCCGATGCCGGCGTGAGCGAGTTGCTGGACCTGGTGGGGCGAGCCCGGTCGGCCGGCCCCGACGAACGGGTGGGTCGGCCATGAGACCGGTGCGCAGCGGCGGCAGTGGCATCACCGACGACGACCTGTTCTGGTTCAACGAGGGCACGCATCGCCAGCTGGGGCGCAAGCTCGGCGCTCATCTCAGCGAAGACAGGGCGACGTTCGCGCTGTGGGCGCCCAACGCCTCTGCCGTGGCCGTCGTGGGCGACTTCAACGGCTGGCGGCCCGACCGGCACCGGCTGGTCCGGCGGGGGGACTCCGGGATCTGGGACGGGACTGTCCGAGGGGCTTGCCAGGGGGACGTCTACAAGTACGCCATCACCTCGAGAGCCGGAGAGTTGCTCGAGAAAGCGGACCCGATGGCCGTGTACGCCGAGGTACCGCCGCGCACCGGCTCGGTGCTCTGGGACCTCGCCTACGGGTGGCACGATCAGGAGTGGATGCGCACCCGGGGCGAGCGGTCCTCGCTGACCAGCCCGATCAGCATCTATGAGCTCCACCTCGGCAGCTGGTGGCGGGACCCTGCCGATCCTGGCCGGCTCCCCCGCTACGGCGAGATCGCCCCCCGCTTGATCGAGCACGTGCTCGGCCTGGGGTTTACCCACGTCGAGCTGCTCCCGGTGATGGAGCATCCCTTCTACGGGTCGTGGGGATACCAAGTCACTGGGTACTTCGCGCCCAGCGCCCGCTATGGCACGCCCCAGGAGCTGATGGCGCTCGTCGACGAGCTGCATCTGGCGGGCATCGGCGTGGTGCTCGACTGGGTGCCCTCGCACTTCGCCACCGATCTCTTCGCGCTCGGCCGCTTCGACGGCACCCACCTCTACGAGCACGCCGATCCGGAGCGCGGGGTGCATCCGGACTGGAACAGTTACGTCTTCAATTACGGCCGACACGAGGTACGCAGTTTCCTCGCCTCGTCGGCCGAGCACTGGCTGTCCACCTACCATGCCGACGCGCTCCGGGTCGACGGCGTGGCCTCGATGCTTTACCTCGACTACTCGAGGGCGGAGGGAGAATGGACGCCGAACGAGCGGGGTGGGCGTGAGGACCTCGACGCGGTGGCCTTCCTGCAGCAACTGAACTCGGGCATCTACGCCGACCATCCCGACGTCCAGGTCATCGCCGAAGAGTCCACGGCCTGGCCCGGGGTCTCGCGCCCCGTGCATCTGGGCGGGCTCGGCTTCGGATTCAAATGGGACCTCGGCTGGATGCACGACACCCTCGGGTACCTGCGCCGTGATCCGATCCACCGCCGGTACCACCACGGCGAGCTGACCTTTCGTCCCCTGTACGCCTTCGACGAAAACTTCGTCCTTCCTCTTTCCCATGACGAGGTTGTGCACGCCAAAGGCTCGCTCTTGGCCAAGATGCCCGGCGACCCCTGGCAGAAGCTGGCCAACCTCCGACTCCTCTACGGCTACCAGTACGGGCAGCCCGGCAAGAAGCTGCTCTTCATGGGAGCCGAGCTCGCCACTTGGCCGGAGTGGGACCACGAACGTGCCCTCGACTGGCGCTTGCTGGCGGACCCCGAACATGCCGGGGTGGCCCGGTGGCTGGGCGACCTGAATCGGCTCTACCGCGAGCGGGCGGCCCTTCACGATCGGGACGCCGAGGCCCCGGGCTTCGCCTGGGCTCTGCAGGATGCCGAAACCGGCCTGGTCGGTTTCTTGCGACGCTCACGCGACGCCTGCGTGCTTGTGGTCTGCAACTTCACCCCCGTACCTCGGCACGCGGTTCAGATCGGGGTGGACCGCGGCGGGCGCTGGCTGGAGCGCCTGAACAGCGATGCCTCCCATTACGGCGGAAGCGGTCAGGGCAACTTCGGGGCCGTCTCGTCGGAGCCCGGGCCGTACCACGGCCATCCCCACCGCCTCGCGATCACCGCCCCGCCACTCGGTTGCCTGTTCCTCGAGCCGGAGTGACGCCCGGCGCCGACGCTGCCGGGCCGACTGTGACCGCCATGCTTCCTCCCCGGCTGGCGACAGGGCCCCCGGGCCTCGGCGCGAGGCCCCAGTCGGCTGGGCGCACCCGGTTCGTGGTCTGGGCACCATTCGCCCGGCGCGTCGAGGTGGCGCTGGCTGATCCCGAACGGCGCGTCGATCTCGACACCGCCGACGCTGGCTACCACGTGGGGGTGGTCGAGGACTGCCCACCGGGGACCCGATACCGGCTCGTCCTCGACGGCGGCGCGCCACTGGCTGACCCGGTGTCCCGCCTCCAGCCCGAGGGAGTGTTCGGCCCCTCCGAGGTGGTCGACCTTGGCGCTCACCGTTGGACCGACGCCGACTACCAGCCCCGCCCGCTTGCCGAGCTGGTGATTTCGGAGTGCCACGTGGGCACGCTCACCGCGGCGGGGACTTTCGACGGAGCGGTCTCGGTCCTCGACGACCTCGTCGACGTCGGAATCTCTGCAGTCGAGCTCATGCCGGTGGGGGCATTCCCGGGCCGGCGCAATTGGGGCTACGACGGGGTGTTCCCGTTCTCGGTGCAGGCGAGCTACGGCGGCCCGGCGGGCCTCCAGCGTTTCGTCGACGCCTGCCACCGCCGGGGGCTGGCCGTCGTGCTCGACGTGGTCCACAACCACCTCGGGCCACTCGGCTGCGTGCTCGACGCCTTCGGCCCCTACCTCTCCACGCGTTACCAGACGGCGTGGGGACCGGCGCTCAACTTTGACGGGGCGGAATCCGACCACGTCCGCGCGTTCTTCTTCGAAAGCGTCGTCCAATGGTTCGTCGACTTCCACATCGACGCCCTTCGGCTGGACGCGGTCGATGCCATCGTCGACACCACCGCGACCCCGTTCCTCGCCGAGCTGAGCGAGCTGGCCGAGCACCTCTCCGGGCAGCTCGGGCGAGCCTGTCTGCTCATCGCCGAGAGCGCCGACAACAATCCGGCCGTGGTGGCGCCCCGTCAGTCGGGCGGCCTCGGCATGGACGCCCAATGGAACGACGACTTCCATTACGCACTGTTCGCCCTCCTCACCGGCGAGCGGCGGCCGCGCTACACCGACTACGGCCGAGTGGAGGATCTTGCCCGGGCCTTGGGCGAGGGCTTCGTCCTCCAGGGCGAGCCCTCCGTCTACCGGCGGCGACGGCACGGGGCCCCTGCCGCCAGCCTCGAGCCCGGCCGCCTCGTGGTCTTTGCCCAGAACCACGACCAGATCGGGAACCGCCCGAGAGGTGAACGCTTGGCCAGCCTGGTGCCGGCAGACCGACAACGGCTGGCGGCGGCCCTCGTCCTGCTCAGTCCGGGCATCCCGTTGCTGTTCATGGGGGAGGAGTACGGCGAGGTGGCGCCTTTCCCCTTCTTTGTGGATCACGGCGATCGCGCGCTCTTGGGCAGGGTGCGCCGTGGTCGGTCTGAGCTCTTGGCGCATATGGGCTTCGACGAGCCGGCCCTTGACGAGGCGGCCGAGGCCACCTTTGCCGGCGCCGTCCTCGACCCCTCGCTGCGCCGAGCGCCGGGTCACCAGGACCTCCTCGTCCTCACCCGCCGGCTCATCGCGCTCCGCCGAAGCCACCCGGCTCTCGCCCGCTCGAGTCGCAGGGACGTGTCGGCCTCGGCCCAGGGGCCAGTGCTGATCCTGCTGCGCCTCCACCCGGATGCCTCGGCGGCCTGCGTGTTCAACCTGGGCCCCGAGCCGGCGCTGGCCCGCCTTCCCACCCGTGGGATCGGGACGCACGACACGACCGCCTGGCGGCGCGTGCTCGACTCTGCCGGGCCGGCGCTTAGGGGAGAGGACCCGCACCACGGCGAGCTGGTCGCTCCCGGGAATTCCGTGGGCCTCGCCTCTTTCGGGTTTGCCGTGTACACCTCCGAGCCCGGGGGATTGGCGTAGTGAGGGTCTGGCCGGGCAGCCCGCATCCGCTCGGGGCGACCTGGGACGGCGGCGGGGTGAACTTCGCGCTCTTCTCCGAGCACGCCACCTCGGTCGAGCTCTGCCTGTTCGAGGAGGCCGACTCGGCGCTGCCCACGGCCACGGTCTCGTTGCCCGAGTCCACTCAACGGGTTTTCCACGCCTACTTGCCCGACGTGCGCCCTGGCGCCCTCTACGGCTACCGGGTCGACGGCCCCTACGCACCCGAGGAGGGACACCGGTTCAACCGCAACAAGCTGCTCATCGACCCGTACGCCAAGGCACTCACCGGGCGCATCCAATGGTCCGACGAGCTGTTCGGCTATTCGGTCGGGAACGCGGAGGGGGACCTGTCGATGGACGGGCGCGACTCGGCCGCCCACATCCCCAAGGGCCAGGTCATCGACTCCGCCTTCACCTGGGGGGACGACCGTGCGCCACGCACGCCGTGGGGTCGCACCGTGATCTACGAGACTCACGTGCGGGGCATGACGGTGCGGCACCCCGGGGTCCCCGAACATTTGCGAGGGACCTACCTCGGACTCGCCTCCGACGCCGTCATCGACCACCTGCTCGGGCTCGGCGTGACGGCGGTCGAGCTGATGCCGGTGCACCAGTTCGTGGCCGACCGCCACCTGGTCGAACGAGGCCTCACCAACTACTGGGGCTACAACTCGATCGGGTTCTTCGCTCCGCACGTGAGCTATGCCACCGGCGGGCTCGGCGAGCAGGTGAGCGAGTTCAAGTCGATGGTCCGGACCCTGCACCGGGCGGGCCTCGAGGTGATCTTGGACGTCGTCTTCAACCACACCGGCGAGGGCAACCACCTCGGGCCGACGTTGTCGCTGCGGGGCATCGACAACGCCACCTACTACCGGCTCGCCCCTGAGGAGCCCCGGTACTACCTCGACTTCACCGGGACCGGGAACAGCCTCAACATCCTGCACCCGAGGACGATGGGTCTCATCACCGACAGCCTGCGGTACTGGGTGACCGACATGCACGTCGACGGGTTCCGGTTCGATCTCGCTCCGGTGCTCGTGCGCGGCTATGAGGCGGGCCAGCCCAGCGCGTTCTTCGAGATCATCCAGCAGGATCCGGTCCTCTCGACGGTGAAGTTGATCGCCGAGCCCTGGGACGCCGGACCAGACGGCTACCAGCTGGGTCGCTTCCCGTCCGGATGGTCGGAGTGGAACGGTGCCTTCCGAGACTGTGTCCGCCGGTTCTGGCGCGGCGACACCGGCGTGGTCCCCGAGCTGGCCTCCCGGCTTACCGGGTCCCAGGAGATCTTCGCCCCCAACGGGCGGCGGACGTCAGCCAGCGTCAACTTCGTCACGTGCCATGACGGCTTCTGCCTCACCGATCTCGTCAGCTACGACCACAAGCACAACGAGGCCAACGGCGACGACAACCACGACGGCGCCGATGAGAACTTCGCCCGCAACTGGGGGGTGGAGGGTCCCACCGAGTCTGTCCGTACCCAACGGGTCCGGGACCGCATGAAACGGAACCTGCTCGCCACGCTGTTCCTCTCCCAAGGAGTGCCCATGCTCCTCGGCGGCGACGAGATCGGGACGACCCACTTCGGGAACAACAACCCCTACTGCCAGGACAACGAGATCAGCTGGCTCGACTGGGACGTGGGCGAGAGCGGTCGGGACCTCACACATTTCGCGCGGGACCTCATCGCCATCAGGCGCGCCAACCCGATCTTGAGACGGCGCAACTTTTTCGTCGGCGAACCGGTCGGCGGCGGGACAACGAAGGACGTCACCTGGGTCCGGCCGGACGGCCAGGAGATGACCGAGGGGGATTGGTCCGACCCCGACAACCGCACCATCGGCATGCTCCTGCTCGGGGCGGCGGCCGACGAGGTCGACTCCCTGGGCCGGGCCGAGCGGGGGGACACCCTCCTCGTGCTCCTGAACGCCGGTCACGGTGCACGCTCGTGCACCCTGCCCAGCATCGACCGACCTGGGCGCTGGGAGGAGCTGCTCAGCACGCTGCGGCCGATCGGAACCTTTCCACGTCCCGTACGCGGCGTCGTGGTCAATCTTGGGGCCCAGTCGAGCCTGCTTCTGCGCCACACCGAACGGCCGGGGTTCTGAGCGCTGGCGGGGTTGGGGGAAACCCGCCGCCTGATGCATCGCTGATCGACAAGCAGCCGACGAGCGGCGTCCCTGCCCGGACTTTCGCCTGCCACTGCACCAACCAAGCGGCGGTGTCACGTGTTCAGCTCGCGTACGGTGGGCCTGCGCTCGCAGGCACCGCCGACCACGTCCCGACGCTGCCGTGCTCGAAGCCGGAGGAGTGACCATGGAGATCCAGGCGATGGTCGAGGCGGCGAGGCCTGTGTTCATCGGCCCCTGCAACCGACCGATCTCCGAGCAAGGCGATCCGGCCGCGTACCTCAGATCCGAGTTCGACGTGGCGCCCGCGTTGACCTCAGCGGTGCTGTATGTCACCGCGCTGGGCATCGTCGAGCCTTACGTCAATGGAACCCGCGTCGGCGACGAGGTCCTCGAACCAGGCTGGACTTCGTACCGTCATCGCCTGGTCGTCCGCAGCCACGACATCTCCGGGCTGCTGAAGCAGGGCTTGAACGCGTTCGGGGCCGTCGTCGGCGAAGGGTGGGCTCTCGGAAGGATCGGCGACGCCACGATCGGCCATCGACGGATCTTCGCCGATCGCGCTGCGCTGCTTGCCGCGATCGAACTGCGCTATCCGGACCGGGTCGAGTTCGTCGCGACGGACGGCCGATTCCGGGCGGGTGAAGGGTCGGTCCGCTCGAACGGGATCTACGACGGGGTGACCATCGATGCGCAGCTGGAGCCGGAGGGATGGAGCGAGCCCGGATTCGACGACTCCGCGTGGGGCGCTGTGGAACCGATTGCCCGCGATGTCTCCGCCTTGGTTGCGCCGGTTGGCCCACCGATCCGGCGAATCGAGGAGCTCGCGCCGGTCAAGGTTTGGTCGTCGGAAGCCGGCACGGTGGTGGTCGACTTCGGCCAGAACATCTCGGGATGGGTGCGGCTGAGGCTGTCGGGAAGGGCCGGGGACACCATCACCGTGCGGCACGCCGAAGTCCTCGTCGATGGAGTGCCGGACTATACGACGCTACGGTCCGCCAGAGCCACGGACCGTTTCGTCCTTCGAGGCTCTGGGACCGAGGAGTTCGAGCCGCGCTTCACCTTCCACGGGTTCCGCTACGCCGAGATCGAAGGGTTGTCCGGCCCTCTTGATCCCGGTGACGCTCGCGCGGTGGTGATCCATTCCGATATGGCGAGAACCGGATGGTTCGAGACCTCCAACGCGCAGGTCAACCGGCTCCATGAGAACGTCGTCTGGTCCATGCGGGACAACTTCGTGGGCGTCCCCACCGACTGCCCGCAGCGAGACGAGCGACTGGGTTGGACGGGCGACATCAATGCCTTCTCCCCGACGGCCTGTTACCTCTACGACGTCCGAGGGGTCCTCGAGTCCTGGCTTGCCGACCTGGCTGCCGAGCAGCGGGCCTTCGGTTTTGTTCCCTATGTGGTGCCGTACGTGCTGGGGGCCTGGAATGCCCCGACGGCGTTGTGGAGCGACGTCGCCGTGAGCCTGCCTTGGAATCTCTACTGGGAGTACGGCGACGAAGCGATCCTTCGTCGGAGCTACGAGTCGATGGTCTCCTTCATCGGCAGCGTCGAGGGCCTGCTCGATTCGCACGGCCTCTGGAGCTCTGGATTCCAGTTCGGCGACTGGCTCGACCCCGACGCCCCAATGAGGAGCCCAGCCCGGGGGAAGACCGATGGACACCTGGTCGCATCGGCCTTCTTCACCAAAGTGGCCCGCGAGATGGCCGAGACCGCTCGGGTCCTCGGACACTCCGACGATGCACAGCGGTTCTCAGACCTCGCGGACCGGGTCCGGAACGCATTCCGATCCGAGTACGTCAGCCACAACGGCCGCGTGGTCAACGAGAGCCCCACCGCGTACGCGCTCGCCATCGAGTTCGGACTCCTCGACCATGGCCAACTGGTCAAGGCAGGGGAGCGGCTCGCCGACCTCGTCCGCCGCGCCAACTACAAGATCGCCACCGGTTTTGCCGGCACTCCGCACATCGCCCACGCCCTCACCAGGACCGGCCACACCGAGGACGCCTACCGCCTGCTGCTGCGGGAAGAACAGCCATCCTTCCTGTACCCGGTGTTACAGGGCGCGACGACGATCTGGGAGCGCTGGGATGCGCTTCTCCCTGACGGGAGCGTGAATCCATCGGGCATGACCTCTCTCAACCACTACGCGCTCGGGTCGATCGCACATTGGCTACACACCGTCGTCGCGGGCCTCGAAGCGACCAGCCCCGGCTACGAGACAATCCGCATCGCCCCGCAGCCCGGAGGGAGTCTGACCCATGTCGGGGCGGCGCACGACACGGTCCGTGGCCGGGTCAGCGTCGAATGGCGACGTGAGCCCGGCACGATGAGCGTGTCGGTCGCCGTTCCCTCCGGCACCACGGCCGTCGTCGAGTTGCCCCACCACCCGAGCCGGGCGTCGCATGTCGTGAGAGAAGGAGCCCACTCCTGGACCTACGAGATCGCCCAACGAGCCAATCGGCTCACCGTCGAAAGTCCCGTCCGAGACCTGCTCGACGATCCGGGCACCTGGGCGGCGATCAGTGCTGTCCTCTCCGAGGATCTCCCAGATTTGGGGCTCCGCCGCCTTGCTGAGGGCAACAAGGACCGGCCGCTCTCTCAGTTCTTGGACGACCTTCCGGGCATCTCGGGCGCGCTTCGAGACAAGCTGGCATCGGTCCTCGCAAGCCTTTGAGCAGTCCGGAAGAGGACCGGCCACCGACATCGGCGTCGACCGGTCACCCACCATCCGGACGACGGGGTGCGGTATCTATTAACCGTCGGACAAGGGCGTACCCTTTGGCGTGGACGCCGCCACCGTCGACATCTACGAGCGCCGGGCCGGGGAGTGGATCGCACGACGAGGGGAGGCCACCGACGGGATCGGCCGCCGGCTGCGGGAACTGGCGGGGGCGGGGCCGGTGGTCGATTTGGGGTGCGGTGCCGGCCGCTACCTCGGCGAGCTCGGGGTGCCGGTTGTCGGATTGGACGCCAGCGCGGCGATGCTCGACTTGGCGCGCCGTTCCGGAATGCCTCTGGTCCGTGCGGACCTCACCAACCTCCCCTTCGGCGACCGGTCCCTTGCCGGTGCCTTCGCCAGGCATTCCTATCTGCACCTGCCCAAGCCGCAGCTGGCTCACGCGCTGGGGGACCTGTGCCGCGCCCTGTGCGACGGCGGCGCCCTCCTCATGACGCTTATCGAGGGCTCCTATGAGGGCCACCATCTGCCGGCGGACGACTTCGACGGCAGATTCTTCGCCTGCTATCGCCCGGCCGAGTTGCGCCAGGCCCTCGCACGGGCCGGGTTCGCCGAGGTCGCGGTCGAGGAGCGACCCACCGGGCCCTCGAGAACAGATCTTCTGGCCATCGCCCGCCGCTGACGCCAAAGCCGCCGGGACACCACGAGGCCGAGGCCGGGTTCGGAACCCTGGCGCGCATGGAGCCGTCTCTGACGAGCGACGGAGATCGGCGGCAAGATGGTCCGGTGGGCCGCCACCCCGAGCACGACGCGGTGCACGACGAGGTGCGGAGCTGGTACACGACGTCGGCGCCTGAGATCGGCCTCTCGATCGTTGCCGAGGGCTTCGGGTTTCTCTCCTCAGACTGGTCCCAGCGCAAGCGGCTCGTCCTGACCGTGGACTTCCCGGACGACGTGGCCCCCGCCCTGGCCAAGGCGGCCGACTTCCACCGCACCATCGCTTTCGAGGTCTGGGTCGACGACCGCGCCCGCGCCGACCGCCTGACGGCCGCGCTGCGCGCATCGGGATGGGCGCCGGCGCATGCCACCTCGGTGCTGGCGTTGGTCGGCACGGTCCACGCCGCCGCCGGACCAGACGGCTTGGCCGTCGAGGACGTCGGCGCCACGGCCGAGCTCGGGGAGTGGGCCAACACCAAGATCCGGGGCTTCGCGAGCGACGAAACGCTCCCCACTGGCGAGCAGCTCGAGAGCGAGATCGCCGGGAGGCAGGCGGAGTGGCCGGTCTGCCGCTATCAGCTGGCTCGGCTCGGTGCCGAGCCGGTTGCCATCCTGGGGCACTACACCGGAGGGGACCAGATGGTGTTCAACCTGGCCACCCGGCTCCCGTTCCGCCACCGCGGCATCGCCCAGTCGATCCTCGCCCATTGGAGCGAGGAAGCGGTCGAGCAGGCGGTCCGGTCCCGGCTCATCAACTGCGATGACGGCGGCTTGCCCCAGGCCCTCTACCGCCGGCTGGGCTTCACCGACGAGGTGTACTGGTACCGCCGTTTCCGCGTGGGGACCGACCCGGGCCGGGCTCGCCGCTAGGCGACCTGCTCGGGTTCCATCTCGAACGCGCTCCACATCTCGGCGTATCTGCCGCCGTTGCTCACCAGCTGGTCGTGGTCGCCTTCCTCGACCAGCTTTCCGTGGTCGACGACGATGATCCGGTCGGCTCGGCGGGCTGTCTGGAGTCGGTGGGCGATGACCACGGTCGTTCTCCCGTGCGCGACGATCCCCATGGCCCGGTTGACCTTGGCTTCGCTGGCCAGGTCGAGGTTGGACGTCGCCTCGTCGAGCAAGATGATGGCCGGGTTGACGAGGAGGGCCCGGGCCAGGCAGATGAGCTGTCGTTGCCCGATCGAGAGCGATTTGCCCCGCTCGAGAAGGATCTTGAGGTAGCCGCCGGCGGCCACGATCATGTCGTGGGCGCCCACCGCCTTGGCCGCAGCCTCGACCTCGGCGTCGGTGGCCTCGGGGCGCCCATAGGCGATGTTGTCCCGGAAGGTGCCGCCGAAGAGGAACGGCTCCTGGGGGACGTAGCCGAGCTGCTGGCGAAAGGCGTGGAGGTCGAGCTGGTCGAGAGGTATGCCGTCGATCAGGACCCGCCCCGCCGATGGGTCGTGGAAGCGGGCGATCAGCTTCACCACCGTCGACTTGCCGGCGCCGGTCTCCCCGACCAGGGCCACGGTCTCGCCGCTACGGATCCGAAGGTCGATGCCGCTCAAGGCTTCGGTGGTCGTGCCGGGGTAGGCGAAGTGGACACCTTCGAAGCGGATGTCACCGTTGATCCGGCCAGGCTCGAGGGGTTGTTCGAGGACCGGGGTCGACAAGGGATGGTTGAGCACACCGGAGATCTTGCGCACCCCCGCGGAAGCCTGCTGCCATCCGTCGACCACCGTCGAGAGCTGCTGCACCGGCGAGAACAGCTGGGTCAGATAGAGCAAGAAGGCCGTCAGCCCACCGATGCTCATGGCCCGGGAGTGCACGAGGCCGGTGCCCAAGCCGATCACGATGATGATGGCGATGTTGCCCATCAGCTCGGCGAACGGGAAGTACAGCGCCTGCAGGTACTGGGTACGGATGCCGGCGTCCCGGTAGCCACGGGTGAGTCCGAGGAAGCTCTGGGTGTTGTGGGACTCGCGCCGGAACGCCTGCGTCACCCGTACCCCAACCACGTTCTCCTGCATGTCGGCGTTGACGGCGGCTATCCGGTCCCGCTGGTTGTCGTAGGCCCGGGTCGAGCGCTTCTTGTACCAGGCGGTCGCAAGCGCCAGGGGTGGGATCACGAGCAGGACGGCCCCGGCGAGCTTGGCGTTCATCTCGATCATGAGGACGGCCGAGCCGAGCAGCGTGACGATGCTCACCAGGGCGTTGATGAGCCCGTTCTGGATGAGCGTCGACAACGTGTCCACGTCCGAGCTCATCCTGGTGAGGACCCGGCCGGTCATTTCCTGGTCGTAGTAGTCCAGACCGAGGCGTTGAAGGGTGGAGAAGATGCGGACCCGGATCGAGTACATCACCCGCTCGGCCACGCGGCCGTCCCATTGGTTCTCAAACCACATCTCCCACCAGCGCAGCAGGCTGATGCCCAGGTAGACCGCGGCCATGAGCATCAACGGGACGACGGCGTGATGCACAGCGCTGTTCACCCCGGCCCCGGTGATCCTCGGCCCGGCCAGGCCGATGCCTGCGTCGAGCACGACCAGGAGCAGGCCGATCAAGAGCTGGGGGTAGAACGGCTTGAGCCAGATGAAGAACCGGAACGGCTCCTTGGGTGTCGCGATCTCGCGATCGAGGTCCACGCCCGGCTCGTCCCGGAGCGGCGGGAGCGCTGCGATCCGCTCCATCAACTCGGGTGTGGGCGGCGTGTTCATGCCGACGCGCATGCCGCCGCCGCCCGCTCCCCGGCCCATCCCGCCGCCGCCCATCCCCATCGGGCGTCCGGCCCTGGTCGAAGCGGTCGCGCTGGTGCGCCCGGACAGGTCCAGACGCGCCATTTCGGCACCTTCGTCCGGCTGCCATGCATCCTCGGTGGTCCCGCCCGCGACCGGAGAATCGGCCTGGGCCCCCTCGGGTTCCCCCTCGATGCTCTCGGTCGGCCCCCCGAGCAGGTCCCGGTAGAGCTGGCAGCGGACGAAGAGCTCCTCGTGGGTCCCCGAGTCCACGACCCGGCCCCGCTCCAACACGGCGATCCGGCTGGCCAGGCGCAGGGTCGAGCGGCGGTGGGCGATGAGAATGGTCGTCCGTCCCCGCATCAGCTTGCGCAGCGTGGCGTGGATCTCCTCTTCGATGCGGCTGTCGACCGAGGAGGTGGCGTCGTCCAAGAGAAGGATGCGTGGGTCGGTGATGAGGGCCCGGGCCAGCGTGATGCGTTGGCGCTGGCCCCCCGACAGGAGCAGCCCCCGCTCACCGACGACGGTGTCGTAGCCGTTGGGGAGGTCCATGATGAACTCGTGGGCCTCGGCCGCCCGGGCGGCCGCCTCGATCTCGGCGTCGGTGGCGTCGGGCCGGCCGTAGGCGATATTCGACTTCACGGTGTCCGAGAAGAGGAACGCGTCCTCGAAGACCGCGCCGATCTGGCGGCGGAGCGAGTCGAAGGTGGCGTGCTTCACGTTGACGCCGTCCACGGCGACCCGACCGCCCTGGACGTCATAGAACCGCCCGAGCAGCATCCCGATGGTCGACTTCCCCGAGCCGGAGCTTCCGACCAGCGCGACGGTCTCGCCCGGACGCAGCCGCAGATCGAAGTGGTTCAGTACCGGGGTGGAGCGCATGTACCCGAACGAGACGTCCTCGAAGGCGATCGCGCCCTCGAGCGCCGGTAGCTCCACCGCGTCAGGCGCCTCCTCTACCTCGGGCAGCGAGTCCAACAGCTCGAGCACTCGCTCGGCGCCGGCCCGGGCCTGCTGGGCGGTCACCAGCATCGAGGCCATCTGCCGGGCCGGGGCCGTCATCTGGGTCAGGTACGTGAAGAAGGCGACCAGCGTGCCGACGGTGACCGCCCCTTTTATGGTCAGCCAGCCGCCCAGCGAGAGCACCGCCACGAAGGCGAAGGCCGGGATGGTCTGGAGGGTCGACGTGCGCCGGGCGCGCATCCGCAGGTTCCGCATCCGCGACGCGTAGAGGACGTTGAGGGCCTGGATGAGGCGACTCCGCTCCCGGCGCTCCTGGCCAAAGCCCTTGACGACCCTGACGCCGCTGACGGCGTCGTCCACGTCGGTGACCATGTCAGCCATCCGGGCCTGGGACTCCCACTGGGAGGGGTAGACGACCTTGCGCATCCGATAGCTGAAGAAGAACAGGGCGGGGATGATCGGGACCACGACCAGGGCAAGGAGGGGCGAGAGGATGACCATGATGGACACGGCCAGGATCAGTTGGAGCACATTGCTCAGCATGTTGGGCAGCTGGTTGAGGAACATCCTGATCAGCGTCAGGTCCGAGTTGGTGCGCGAGACGACCTGGCCGGTCTGGAGCTGATCGTGGCTGGCCATGTCCAAGCCCTGGAGGTGCTCGAAGACGACGTTGCGCAGGTCGAAGTCGATGTCCCAGCCAACCCGGCCGCCCATGAACCGCCGGAGGGAGCCGGCGACGTAGCGCACGGCGAACGTCACGCCCATGAGGATCAGGACCGGCGTGATCGAACCCCCGTGGCCGAGGATGATGACGTCGATGGCGTACCGCTGCAGCAGAGGAGCTGTCTGCTGGGCGGCCATCGCGATGACCGACATGCCCACGGCCACCGTCACCGCACGGCGGTGGGCCCACCAAAGAGGGGCCAGCCTTCGGATCCAGCCGCCGCCCTCTGGCCCCCGAGGCCGTGTGGTGGGCCGGCGGGGAACGTCGCCTCCACCCGAAACGAGTCCCGCGGCCGTGCTGGGCTGTGTCCAGCCGTCGGGGCGGTTGTCTTTGGTTGGAGCGGGGGCTTGCTCTCTGGTGGTGGTCGTCATCGGCCGAGTTCCTCGACCAGGCGTGCAACTGCCGGCATGGCGTCGGACAGGGTTCTGCGGTCCTCCTCACTCAGGCGCTCCAGCGCGGAGGCCACGACGGAACGGCGGATGTCACGGCGGGTGGCTCGGCGGCGCTTGCCCGCCGCAGTGAGGCTGAGGCGGACCGCCCGGTGGTCGATGGCATCTCGTTCCCGTTCCAAGAGTCCACTCTCGACCAGACGGGTCACGACCGTGCTCACGGTGTTCGGCGCCAGCCCGAGCTCGGCAGCAGCCTCGCTCACCCGTAGCCCGGGGCGCACCGCGGTGAGGCGTAGGAGCTCGACCTCCAGTTCCGGCCGGGCGTCGTCACCGAGCTCCTTGCCGATCCGGCGTCGGAGCCGCCGCCAGCCCCGTCCGAGCGCGCGGCTCAAGTCGACGGCCAGCTCCTCGTGCCCGGATGGCCGGGACCAGGCCGGCGTGGACCGGACACTCCGGGGCGCGAGGGGTTCGGCTGCTACCCGAGCCATGGCTCACATTTAGCTCTGTCACAGAGCGATTGCATCTCGGTTTTGAAGTGTAGCCGGTCGAACTATTCGATGCTCTAATCAGTTCCTGATTGCTCGACGGCCAGGTTGACGAACCGTTGGGCGGCCGGCGTGAGGGGCCCGTCCCGGTGCAGGAGGGTCACGGAGCGGGCGACTGTCGGGCGCGGCTCGCGCACGACGCAGCCGAGGGCCCGGGCCACCTCGGCTAGCGGCCGGGGCAGGAGGCCGGCCCCGGCTCCGGCGACGATGAGTGGCAGGAGGGCCTCACGCTGGGCGGCCTCCACCACCACCGATGCCCGGCCCCCGACCCGTCGTAACGCCTCTTCCAGGAGACCCCGGGTCGACGTGCCGACAGGAGCGGCCACCAGGGGGAGCCGGGCCAGCTGGGCGAGCGGGAGGGGTTCGGGAGCGGGGGTCCCCGGGGGCAGGACGGCGAGGAAGTCCTGACCGGGCAGGGGAACCGTGCGCAGGCGGGCCGACTCGACCGGCTCGACGATCCCGACCTCGGCCCGCCCCGACCGCACCAGCTCGACGAGCTCGTCGGTGTCACCGGGGTCGGCGAGGCGGATCCGAACCGCGGGATACGCCACACGAAACGCCCCGACCAAGGGGGCGAGCGGGGCGACGGCGAGTGTCGGCAAGCAGGCGAGGTCGAGGTGTCCGCTGGTCAGGCCGATGACGTCCTCGACCGCGCGCCGCCCGACCTCGAGGTCATGACCGGCCTGGCGGGCCGGCAGGACGAGCGCTTCGCCGGCCGAGGTGAGCGTCACCTGCCGCCCGATGCGGTGGAACAACGGCGTGCCGAGGTCCGTCTCGAGCTCTCTCACGGCCTGGGAGACGGCCGGTTGGGACATGCCGAGCTCGTCGGCAGCCGCGGTGAATCCCCCGGTCTCCACGATCGCCAGGAAGATCCCCAGCCGACGACTATCCATGCGTGATTGCTTATTGATGTTCCACATTCTGCCTCTTTGACCTCTTGGTTAGTCATCGCCAGCATGTGGTGATGAGCGGTGGCGAGGGCTCGGGCTTCGGCTTCGCGCCCGGCGGACGTTCGGCACACTGGCTGGTCGAGCCGGCCCGGCCCGAATGGGTGCGCAGTCGGCCGAACGCGCCCTACTACGCCCTGGGCGCCGTCTGCATCGGCGCCTTCATGGGCCAGCTCGACGCCAGCATCGTCACGGTCGCGTTCCCGACCCTCGAGCGCGTCTTCGGCGCCTCGGTGGGGGCGATCACCTGGGTGGGGCTGAGTTACCTGATCGTGCTCGTCGCCGGGGTGACCGCAGTCGGCCGGCTCGCCGACATGGTTGGCCGCAAACTGCTCTACACCTACGGGTTCCTCGTGTTCATCGTCGGATCCGGACTGTGCGCGGCGGCGCCCAGTTTGCTCAGCCTCAACCTGTTCCGGGTGGTGCAGGCGCTCGGGGCCGTCATGCTTCAGGCCAACAGCGTTGCCATCATCTACCTGGCGATGCCCGAGGACCGCCTGGTGCGCGGCCTCGGCATCCAGGGGGCGGCGCAGGCGCTGGGCTTGGCACTCGGGCCGAGCATCGGCGGACTGCTCCTCGCCGCCGGCGGTTGGCGGCTCATCTTCATCGTCAACGTCCCGGCCGGACTGCTCGGCATGATGGCCGCCCGAATGCTCATCCCGCGCAGCCGGCATCTCCAGACCCGGGTCCCGTACGACTGGGGCGGCCTGTCGCTGTTCATCCCGGCTGTCGCCCTCTTCCTCGTCGTCCTTTCCTTCGGCAACCACTGGGGTTGGCTCTCGCCCCTGTCACTGACGCTCTTCGCGCTTTCCATCATCGGCGCGGGGGCCTTCGTGTTCAGGGAGCGGCGCGCGAAGCACCCGATGGTCGACCCCTCGCTCTTTTCCCGTCCAGCCTTCTCGGCTGGGATCTCGAGCGGCCTCCTTGCCTACCTGGTCCTGTTCGGCACGATGTTTGCCGTCCCCTTCTTCCTCGAGCGGGCCCTGGGCTTGGGGCCCGGTCACGCCGGCCTCATCCTCAGTGCACTCCCACTCAGCTTGGGGTGCGTTGCCGTGGGTGCCAGCCGGGCGGCCAACCATGTCGGCGTTCGCGTGTTGACCGTCTCGGGGATGGTGATCGCCGCCGCGGCCCTGCTGGTGCTTGGCCTGACCACGCCGAGCGCGGGACCGCTGGCGATCGGACTGGCGGTGCTCGGGGCCGGGCTCGGGCTGTTCACGCCGGCCAACAACTCGGCCATCATGCTGGCGGCACCCCGACCACAGGCGGGGGTGGCGAGCGGAATCCTGAACATGACCCGGGGGCTCGGGACTGCGATGGGCCTCGCGGTCACCGGCCTCGTACTCGGCGCCGAGCTCCATACGTCGGCTCAGGCGGCGGCGGGATTCGGGAGAGCGGCCGTGCTCCTGGCTGCCCTCGCCATGGTGGCAGGTGTCCTGTCCACAGCCCGGGGCCATAACAACGGGGGAGGGAGCACGGGCCCGGTGACGGTCGACGCGCGGTGAGCATTGCCGCGTCGCCGGCAGCGGCGGGCCGTGCCCGGTCGAGCATGCAGTCGCCGCTCTTCTCCCCGAGATGGGATGCCTGCTCGTCGCACCCGGAGAACGATCTTGACCGGCGGCGCTCGGGCGTTTCGCTTGGCGGAGTCGGCCCGACCGTTGTGACGGTGATCGATGCGGCCCAGCGACGGGGCCAGCCCGTCTGATACGAAAGGGGTATGACCACCCTCCCCACCTCAACGCTCGGGCGCACCGGGCTCGCGATCACCAAGCTCGGCTACGGAGCCATGGAGCTGCGCGGTCCGGCTGGTGGCCGCGGCCGCGACATCGACGACGCGAGCGCAGGCCAGCTCCTCAACCAGGTCCTCGA
>JBEDUR010000048.1:0-18190 GCA_040414865.1 Acidimicrobiales bacterium | reverse complement strand
CGACCCCCGAGATAGGGTCTCGCATGGCCAAGGGCAGGGTCTTCGAGTTCCCCCACCCCGTCAACGAGACCTCGGCGCGAGTGGTCGCCACCGGGGTCGTGATCATGTCCGCCACCGCCGCGCTGGCCGATCAGCCGTGGATCATGTTCCCGCTCACCTACGGTTTTGCTGCCCGAGTGGCCGCGGGCCCCAAGTTCAGCCCCCTGGGGCTGCTCGCCACCCGGGTAATCACCCCTCGGCTCCGCGTCGAGCACAGCTACTCGCCCGGCCCCCCCAAGCGGCTAGCCCAGGCCATGGGCCTTGGGATGTCGGCGGCCGCCCTCGTCCTGCACTACGGAGCTGGGCGCCCAAGGACCGCCCGGCTGGCCCTGGGCGCGCTCGCTATTGCCGCCGGCCTCGAAGCGGCATTCGGGCTGTGTCTGGGGTGCAGGCTCTTCGAGCTCGCGATGCGGGTTGGGATGGTCCCGGAGTCAGTCTGCGAGGAGTGCCGCGACATCTGGAGCCACGAGCAGGACCGCGCCGCCTGACCCCGTGGGGCGATCGGGCCGGTGGCTCGCAGTCTGCAGAGCCGCCCTCGACTGCAAACAGCCGGGATCGGATACTTGGTTCGCTCCGACCGCTACCGAGGTCGCAACCCGTTAGCCAAAATGGTCGCCGATGAATTACGACTCGACGATCTACCTCGGCAGCGCACCGCATTACCGGTTCGGCCGGCCTCCCTACTCGGCGTTGCTCGAGACCACCCTTACCGACGCGCTGGGCCTTGACGGGTCGGGCCGACTCCTCGACGTCGGCTGCGGGCCGGGGGTTCTGGCCATCAGGTTGGCAAAGCTGTTTGAGGAGACGGTCGCGCTCGAGCCTGACTCAGACATGCTCGCCGAGGCCCGACAATGGGCGGCCGAGGAGGGTGCCGGGAGGATCCGTTGGGTTCAGGGTTTGGCCGAGGCGCTCCCTGAGGTTGCCCCGGGCCCCTACCGGCTGGTGACCTTTGGGCAGTCCTTTCACTGGACCGACGAGGAGCGGGTGGCCGAGATCGTCTACGACATGCTCGAGCCCAGCGGCGGCATGGCCCTGATCGTCCACACCGTCGCTGGTCGGCCCGTGCCCGCGGGCCCCGGTGTCCCGCGAATCCCCCACGACGCGCTGCAATCGCTCGTTGCGGAGTACCTCGGGCCACGCCCGCGAGTCGGAACATCCTTCGCCCCGGTGCGGACCCATCGATTCGAGGACGTCCTCGTGCGCACCCGATTCGGCGCTCCGAGCCAGCTCTTCGCCGAGGGGCGCCCCGACGTGGTGAGGGATGTCGAGAGTGTGGTGTCGGGGTACTTGTCGAATGCAACGTCGGCCCCGCACCTCTTCGGGGAGCGATTGGACGAATTCTGCCAACGCGCCCGTGCCCTCCTTTGGCGGGTATCACCCACAGGGCAGTTTTGGGACTGGCCTGGCGACACCGAGATCGTTCTGGCGCGCCGGACGGCAACGGTTCGGGGCGTCTGAGTCGCGGCCCGACGCCCGGGGCACACCCGCCGCCGAAGGTGCGATCTCCCTTCTCAGCCAGGCCGCCACCCGCGCTCGTTCTGCTGGGCGGCTATTCGCAGGGCATGAAGTCGAGGTTGTCGTCGGCGGACCGCCCCCCCATCGTCCGGATCGTGGGCTCCCGGCAGAGACGGCACTGGGTGACCTGGACCTCGCTCGTGCCGAGCCCACGGCCGGCGTCGTCGGGAGTGGCGATGAAGAAGTGGTTCCCGCTACGGATCAAGGCCGCCACTTCCGAGCAATCGATCGACTGGGCGACGGGATAGCCGCCTTTGTCGGTTCGCCACTTGGCCGCACTGACCGCGGTCACGTGCTGGTGCTGGCCGACCGTGTCTGCGCACAAGATCAGGTAGGTAGCCATGGCCAGCACGCTACCGGCGTCCAAACCTCGGCCCCGTTCGACGTCCCCGCAGCGCCGGGAGCAGGAAGAGGGCGATCCTTTCTTCGAGCGTCGCGCCGGCCTGGTGTTTGCGAGATCTACAGCGGGCCCGGTGCCGAAACACGCACTCATTGGCTTTCTTCGGCACACAGGTACCCGCCACCCCAGCCGTCGGGTTTCCCGAACATTCGAGAAGCTGGGCTCGCCGGCGAGCTGGGCTCGCGCGGTCTCTCGGTCGCCGTCTTCGCCGGTCTCACGGCCGCGGTAGCGTGGTCGACCGCATGTCTCGTTCCACGGACATCGAGCTGACCAGCCAGACCCAAGACGGCGGGTGGACCTGGAGGGCCGCGGGCGCGCGCCAGCCCAAGGGCACGGTCCCCGCCGACCTGGTGCCCAGCGGGGCGAGGGTCGGCGACGTCGTGCGGGCCGAGATCGAGTCGGGCCTCGATGGGATCGAGATCATCTCTCTGTCGTCCCAAAAACCCCTGCGAGCCAGCCCCGAAAGCGCCCAGCGGATCGAGGTCCTCGGCGCCCCGAGGTCGGACCCCGGCGTTGTCGTCTCCTTGGCCCGCGGCTCGCGGCTGCTGCCACCGCGCGATGGCCGCGGCGAGCGAGGCCGCGGCGAGCGAGGCCGGAGCAGCCGGGAGGGCACCGGCCGCGGCGAGCGACGAGGAGCCTCTTCGAGAAGCTCCGGCGAGGCTGACCGCGCGACCGACACCCGACGGCGACCGCAGCCGACTCGTGAGCGCGAAGAGCGGGGCGCCAGGCCTGGGCGTTCGTCTGGCCCCGGCCGCGGTGACCAGCGGCCTGCAGTCTCGATGGTCCACCGCAACGCGGCGCTGGCCAAGCTCCGTCCCGAGCAGCTACCCGTGGCCGAGCAGCTTCTGCGGGGCGGGATCCCGGCCGTCCGTCAGGCCATCACCGATCAGAACTCTGCGGCCAAGGCGGCTGGTCAGCCGCCGGTGAATGGTGATGCACTCCTCGCCATGGCCGAGGAGCTCCTTCCGGCGATCAATCTGGCGGGGTGGAAGGATCGGGCGGCCGCCGCCCAGGCGGCAGGACGCTCGATGCGTCTTCGGGAGCTGCGGGCGGTGGTGGCCGCTTCACGGACCGTGTCGCTCGACGAGGAGGCCCGCGGCTTAGCCCGCTCGCTTGGCGACAGCCTGAACGAGCGGGTCGCGCGGCTGCGTGAGGAGTGGCAGAAGCGAATCGAGAACGCCCTCGAGGCGGGCAAGGTGCTCGATGCCCTCCAGATTTCGGCCCGCCCGCCCGAGGTCGCCACCCGCTGCCCCGCCGAGCTTGCAGTCAAGCTCGCCCAGTCCGCGAGCGACGCGATGAACGCCGGGGTGCCGACCGAGGAGTGGATCGCGTTGCTGACCGGCGTGCTCGACTCACCCGTGCGCCGGACTGTGCGCCCTACAGGTGTCCCCGACACCGAGGAGGCCAAGGAGGCCGCCCGGAAGGCGGCTGGCCTCGTCCCCGAGCTGGCCAAGCTGATCGGGCTACCAATCCCTCCCCCGCCGCCCCGCCGCCCGGGCCCACCCCCTCGTCCGCTCAGTGGAGTGAGCGGTGGAGGACCAGCAGGCGCGCCTTGAACCCGGCTGACTCGAGCAGCTGTTTGCTCGAGCGGTCGCCGGGCAACGCGAGGGCGTCGACGTCGCTGCAGCCCCGCTCGGCGAACCAAGCGACCAGCCCATCGACGAGCGCCCCGCCGACCCCGACAGCACGGGCCTCGGGCTCGACGTAGCAGCACTCGACCCGGCCGACCCTCCGCTCTCCAAGTGTGCTCAGCGTGCCCGCGGCCAGGCCGACGACCACTTCGTCATAGGTTCCAACGAGCAGGATTGAATAATTGTCCTGGCACCAGCGGGAGACGAGGTCGGGCGGATCGGTTCCGGGCCCGCCAATGAGGAGATCGGCCCCCCGTTGGCCGCGGCCGGCATCTAGGGCGTCGCCAAGCAGCTCGCGACAGCGTTCGAGGTCCTCCTGACCGGCACGGCGGACCGCCTCCACGACCGGCCGATCGCTAGGAAGGCGGGGTGAGGGGGCCAGGCGCGTTTTCGCGCCCCAAGAGCTGCTGGACCCGGTGCAGAATCGTCCGCCTGCGCCGAGTGTTCGACTCGTGATGGTAAATGGCCTCGAGCTCCTCGGGCGCGAGGCCATCCAGGCGGCGGACGACCTGTGAGGCCGACAAAGCCTCGTAGTCGGGAATGGCCAGTTCGGGAGGCGGCCCGAGGTGACGGAGAAGGGGCGGTGCCGGCTGGATGACCGTCACCGGCTCGGGCTCCGGAACAGCCACGGAGTCGTCGTCCTCGACCGGCCGCCAGCGCTCGAGCTCGGAGGCAAGCGTCCGACGGCCCATGGTGATGGTCAGGTGCCCGATCACCCGAGCGTTCGACAGCAAACGGCCGAGGCGGCCACGGCCCCGTTCAGCCAGCTCGTCGATGTTCTCGGGGCTGAGCTCCTCGAGTGAGCTCGTCAGCAGCCCGACCGGCGCGTAAACGAACAGGTCGAGCGCTTCTTCGACGATGGGCCTGAACGCCGGACCGCGCGGCTCAGACGCAGTCACGGCACAGACCTCGCGTCTTGTCGGCCAGCTGACTCGAGTGCTTCACGAGAAAACACGATCGGCAAACGAACTCGTCTGGCTGCTTCGGCAGGACACGCTCACTCTGCTCGGTTCGGTCCTCGGCGTCGGTGAGCTCGTCGTCCTCCACCTCGTCCTCGACGACCAGCCGCTCCTTCAGGATGACGTCAAGGCTCGCCTCGACGTCCTCATCCTCCTCTTCTTCCTCATCCTCGTCGGGCTCCTCGGCAGTGCGCTGGGCGGTGAGGGTGTCCCCGCCGTCGTCGCCCTCGGCCTCGTCTTCGTCCTCGTCGAGGGCGATCGTCGCGTCTTGGTCCTCCTCCTCCGCCTCGTCGTCCAGGTCGAGGTCGTCGTCCTCATCCTCATCGAGATCGGTGCCGAGGTCGTCCTCATCCAGCTCGTCCTCGTCCAGGTCGAGGTCTTCGTCCTCGTCCAGTTCGTCGAGCTCCTCCGGAGCGGATTCGTCGAGGTTCTCGGGCAACGCTGTCCTCTCAGGCCGGGTAATCGCCGGCGGGAGCATAGACGTTCTCAGTTGCTGCTCAGACGCTTTCGGGCGCCGGCGCGTTTGGAGGGTACCCGCTCGAGCGCGAGCTTCGTCCGGAGCGGCAAGCTCGAAGTGGCGGGCGGGCCCGGGGGTCTTTGGTGCCGTCACGTCGCTGAAACGACGTGGTGTTCTCTACTCGACCCCCCGAGCCTGCCGCCGCTCAATATCAACCCACCGGAGCACAGGTTGACCGGCCTGCCGGGTCCCCGAGGGGCTGAGACGCTCGTACCATACGCAGGTCAGACGCTGGGCCGTCAAGGGCTTCCCAGCCTCAGTGACCAGGGAGTTCGAACGTCCTCCCTGCTCATGTCACTGTCAAGAATGTCAAGATTTCCGGCCGGCCGACTTGGCCCGACGGGTTTCGGCCCGGCGCTCTCCCTCCAGCCGTTCGAGATCGGTCGAGCCGTGCTCGACATGGACCATGGCCTCGGCAACCGCCCGGTGCCCGGCCTGCTCGGCGATGGCGCGGTACATCTGCTGGGCGATGTGCCGGTAGGAGGGATGGCCCTGGGTGCCCGAACGCAGCTCGATCAGGTGCATGGCCTCACGCGCGTTCATCTGCATGACGCAGCGCAGGCGATGGGCGAGCGCCACCGCGTAGGAGGCCTCGAGCGGGAACTCGCCCACCATGGCGTCGTACAGGGCGCGCGAACGCTCCAGCGACTCGATGTAGGCCGACTCCTCCCCCGCCTCGACCACCAGGTCGGGCAGGGTGTACCCCAGTTCGGGGGTGAGCCGCTGCCACTCGACGGTGAGCAGCCGGTGGCGCTGGAGGTCGCGGAAGGCGCCGTAGTCGACCACGATCTCGAACCGGTAGTCGATCCGCTCGAAGGCTCGGCCCGGGCGGTGTCGGCGGTTCTTGCGATCGCCGATGTAGGCGTGCAGGAGCGAGACCCGTTCGTCGGCCGACAGCGCCCGCACGCGCCGAAGGGCTTCGTCCTCGGTGAGGGTGGAGGCGGCAAAGCAGATGGCGGCCAGCAGCTTGTCCTCACCTTGGGGGTCGAAGTCGACCAGCCGAACCTCTCCGGTGGCCTTGCCCAAGCGCTTGACCGGGGCCCCGGGGGCCGCATCGGGCCACAGCTGGGCGAGGACCCACTCGGTCTGGCTCCTGGTGTCGGCCAGGTAGGCCGACCACTCCCCGCCGCGCTCGGAAACGTCGACCCGCTGGAGGAACGAGGGAATGACCTTGCGCAGCTCGGTCAGCATCAAGTCGGCGTAAGAGCGCGCCTCGTCGAGCGGGTGCGAGCGCATCTTCAAAAGGAGTGACTCGTAGGACTGGCCGGACCCGTAGATGCCGACGTTGGAGAGCGAGCCCGCCGGGAGCAGCCCTCGGAGGCCGTCGAGCGCCTTGGCTCGGATCGCCTGGCGGTGGACGAAGTCCGAGTCGCCGGGCTGGCGGGAGAACCGGGCCATGAGCCAGTTCTGGAGTCTCGGCGTGAGCTCGCGGTAGGTGTCGAACATGCGGTCCATGTCGCCGACGTAGCGAGCCCCGAGGTTCGACTCGAGCACCGCCGCCGGCCGGTGGTACCGGTAGTGGCCGTTGGCCATCCGGGCGTCGTAACCGATGTAGCGGGTCGACTGCTCGAGGTAGGCCATCAGCCGACCCCACTCGAGCACTTTGGTCAGCACGTTGGAGGCTTGCTCGCAGGCCAGGTGCACGCCGCCGACCTGGGCCACCGAGTCGTCGCCGTACTCGACGAAGACCCGCTCGTAGAGCTCCTCGGCCCGCTTGAGCCCGACGGTGGCGTCGAGGGTCGCGTCCCCCGAGATGTCGAGGTCGCCCACGAACTCGTCGAGGAACAGCCGGCGCAGGCTCTTGGCCGAGCGCGAGTAGCGGGCGAACAGCGCGCCCTTCACCACCTCCGGCAGGTTGACTAGGGCGAAGACCGGGCCATGGACGTTGGTGAAATAGCGCTGCAGGACAGCGACCTCGTCGTCGCTGAATTGCTCCTCGACGTAGGGGAACATGGCGCCAGTCACCTTAAGGGCTGCGCGCAGAGCGGCGGCGGATTGCGATCGGGCGCCGCCGTTCGTGGCGGCGGCCACCACGGCCGACTTCTACGCCTGTGAACAGGGATTTCTACGACGGCCGGGTGTCGGCGGCCGTTGGCGCCGGCAGTGCTCCTGCCGCCACCACGTCACGCAGCAAGAGATCGTGGGCGGCGGCGGCCGACGCCGCCAGCCCGGGGTCGGGGGCGACCAGCCCCACCTGGTGGACCAGGTCGGCCAGCTGGCGAGCGGTTCGCACGAAGTCCCCAGGCGCCATCTCACCCGCGTCGCCGGCCGCCACTTCGAGGGTCGCGCCGAACGACGCGCCTCGGACCCACGAGCACACCGCCGTGGCCAGGCCGGGCTCGGGTTGGGCGGTTCTGGGCACGACGTGAACCTCCTCGAGCTCTCGGATTCGCTCGTAGCTGGCGGCGAGCAGCCCGAGGCGGGCCGAGAGCTCCGCCCGCCGCCGTTCGCCCAGACGGTCGCCACCGGACCCCCGCCGAGCCCGCCCTCCGGATCCGCGTCGCACCCGAGCCGGCTCGAACACCCTTCGGGCCCGACGCTTCTCGAAGACGACCGCCGAGAGCACGGCGGCCACGATCGCCGGCTCGGCGTCGGCAAGCGCATCGCTCGAGACGGTCTCGGCCACCAGCAGGTCCGACTCGTGGTAGACGTTCGCGAGCCGACGGCCGGCGTCGGTGAGCGTCCATCCGCGTACGTAGCCGAGCTCCTCGAGGACCGACAGTCGTCGACCCAGCGCCTCGGTCAGGATCTCCCTCGGTCGCCGGGGACTGCGGTGGGCCTGCCATTGGGCGAAGGAACGCCGGAGGACGTCGTGAGCCATTTCGCGTTCGAAACGACGGACAAGGTTGACGGCCAGGTTGTAGGTGGGCCTGAAGGTGGAGCGCAGATCGGGCAGCGGAGCGAGGGCCACCCGGGCTGCGTCAGCCAAGGGGGTCTCGGGGGCGAACACGACGACGGCGTGCCCCTCGGCGTCGTGCCCGCGTCGCCCGGCCCGCCCGGTCAGCTGGGCGTACTCGCCCGAGGTGAGCGTCGCCCGACCGGCCCCGCCAAACTTGGTGAACCGCTCGATCACCACCGTGCGGGCCGGCATGTTGATGCCGAGCGAGAGCGTCTCGGTGGCGAAGACGACCTTCAAGAGCCCGCTGGCGAAGCACTCCTCGACCGTCTCCCGGTAGGCGGGCACCAGGCCGGCATGGTGTGCGGCCAGGCCCGACTCGAGCCCCTCCAGCCATTCGGGGTAGCCGAGCACCGAGAGGTCGTCATCGGTGAGCGCCTCGACGTGGCTCTCGGCGACCTCCCGGATGGTGGACCGCTCGGCCCGGGTGGTGAGCCGCACCCCGTCGCGCAGGCACTGGCGCACGGCGTCGTCGCACGCCGCTCGGCTGAAGATGAACACGATTGCCGGCAGGAGCTCCTCGTCCTCGAGCAGCTCGACGAGCTCAACTCGCTGTGGGGACCGGACCGGCAGTCGGGGGCCCGCCCGCCGACCGGGGGGGCCGAAGGAGTTCGGCATCCTGGTCCGGCCGGCCCGCCGGACCGCCTGGTCGATCCGTTGGGCGTCGTCCGAGGCGGCACCGCGAGCGAGCAGCGGGGCGAGGAGCACCTGTTCGTCGGATCGGCGGTAGACGGCGAAGTGGTGGCGCAGAGTGATCGGCCGATGCTCCTCGACAACGACCTCCACCGGTCCACGAATCGAACGGAGCCAGGAGCCGAGCTCATTGGCGTTGGAGACGGTCGCCGAGAGGCACACGAAGGTGATGCTTCTGGCCGAGAGGACGAGAACCTCCTCCCATACACCGCCGCGATAGGGATCCTGGAGGTAGTGGACCTCGTCGAGCACGACCAGCTCCAGGCGGTTCAAGAGATCGGAGCCGGCCAGGAGCATGTTCCGGAGCACCTCGGTCGTCATGACCACGATCGGCGCCCCCGGACGGATGGCCACATCCCCGGTCAACAGTCCCACCCGCTCCTCGCCGTGGGCCGCGCAGAGGTCGCGGTACTTCTGGTTGGAGAGTGCCTTGAGCGGTGTGGTGTAGAAGACCTTGGTTCCATGGGCGAGTGTCCGGCAGATGGCGTATTCGGCCACGAGCGTCTTGCCCGACCCGGTCGGGGCCGAGACGAGCACCGAGCTTCCGGCGGCCAAAGCGTCGAACGCGGCGAGCTGGAACGGGTCGGGGGCGAACCGCAAGCCGGAGAGGAAGCGGCGTCGGAGCGCCTCCTCGGTTGTCGCCCGACGATCGGGCGCGCCGCCGCTCAACGCCCGAGGAGCTTGCCGATGCCGATGGAGAGGAAGTAGAAGGACACGAGCGGAACCGCCAGCACCAGCATCGACAGCGGATCGGCACTCGGGGTGAAGATCGCGGCCACGAGGGTGAGGCCGATGACCGCCCACCGCCACGCTCCGAGCAACTGCGCCGGGCGCACGACTCCGATCAGCTGGAGCCCGACCAGCACCACCGGGAATTCGAAGGTCACCCCAAACAAGAACATCATGAGCAGGATCAAGCTCAGGTACTGGTTGGGCGAGAGGATCTGGTGCAAGCTCGGTCCGCCAACCGAACGCAGGAAGGCCAGGGCGTGCGGGAAGACGAGGTAGGCCAGAGTGCACCCCGCGACGAAGAGCACGACCGAGATCGTGACGAAGGGGATCGCGTAGCGCTTCTCCCTTGGGTACAGCCCCGGGGTGACGAAGCGCCACATCTGGAGCAGGATCACCGGTGAGGCGATGAGCAGCCCACCGAAGGCCGCCATCTGGATCCGCAGGGCGAGCGGGTCGAGGGGGCCCTGTACGTAGAAGTTGCAGTTGTGGGGGTTGGCCCGACACAGCGGGTGCTGGAGCACGTCGAGCATCCCCTGGTAGAAGACGGCCGCAATCGCCGCCCCGATCGCGAAGGCGATCACCGAGATGATCAGCCGTCGCCGTAGCTCGGCGAGGTGCTGCGCGAGAGTCATCGCGTCGGGCGACGGGCGGTCCCGCCGGCCGTTCAGCAGCCCGGTGGCCATGCTCTGCTCCCCGATCCCCGCGCCCGGCCTCGGGCTCAGTTCATCCCAGGGTCCGCCGGCAACTGGTGCCGGGGGACGCCGTCGGTCTCGAGGAAGATGGGCGGGTGGCCGAGGTGGCCGTTGACCGCCGGCCGCCCGGCCGCCGGGTCGGCTAGCCGGCCGTCCTCGGCGGGCGCCGGAACGGAGTCGGGGTCTTTCTCGCCGGAGGCGTCGGCCAGGGAGTTCAGGTAGGACACCGGCGAGCGGGCCATACGCACGATCTCGTGGCTGGAGGGCAGGTTGGGCATGGTCTCACGGACCTCCTGCTCCATCCGACGCTGAAAGTCCCTGACCTTCGTCCAGCCGGCCCCGAGCTGCCGTGCCAGCCTGGGCAGCTTGTCCGGCCCGAGGAGGACGAGGGCCACGATCAGGACAATGAAGAGTTTCTCTGGGCTGAGCGACAGCACCGGGCCGATCCTACCGGGGCGCCATCCCTCGCCCGTGGCGAGGGGTTCCGGGTCTATCTCCTGGGAAAAGCTCCGCCTAGCTGGTCAGAAGAAGCCGATGCGGGAGACCGGCCAGATCCGCATCTCCACCTTCCCGATGAGCTCGGAGCTGGTGATCGTCCCCCAGTACCGGCTGTCACAGGACTCCGTTCGGTTGTCGCCCATGACGAAGTAGTGGTTCGAAGCGATGTGGACTGGGCCAAAGGGGGCGGTGTAGGTGGCCGGGTCGTCCTTCGGCAGATACGTCTCGTGCAGGGCTTTGCCATCGATGTAGACCACACCGTCGTGGTCCGAGATCGTCTCCCCGGGCAGGCCGATGACCCGCTTCACCAGGACCTTGTCAGTGGTCAGGCAGCTGCTGGCGACTGCCGAGGGCGCGTTGAAGACGACGATGTCCCCCCGCTGGACCCCATGGAAGTCGTAGGAGAGCTTGCTTACGACGATCCGGTCACCCACCTTGAGGGTCGGGCTCATGGACGGCGAAGGGATGTAGAAGGTCTGGACGACGAAGAGCCGGAGGAGGACCGCGGCCACCACTGCGATGGCCACCACGATCCCCCACTCGAGGAGCCGATGCTTGGTCGAGCGGCGCGGTCGTTTCCGTAGTGCGGGTGAGTCGGCCGGAGCGTCCTCGATCGTGGCCTCGGCGGCTCCGCTGTCCGGCGTAGTCAAAGCGATGTGATCAGGCGCTCGACTCGCTCGTCGTGCGACTTGAACGGGTCCTTCAACAGGACGGTGCGCTGGGCCTGATCGTTCAACTTGAGATGCACCCAGTCGACGGTGAAGTCCCGCCGCCGCTCCTTGGCGCGCCGGACGAAAGCCCCCCGGAGCCGGGCGCGGGTCGTTTCTGGGGCTTGGGTCATGGCCAGGGCGATGTCGGGATCCGAAGTGGTCCGTTCCATCTGGTCGCGGTCCTGGAGCTTGTAGAAGAGGCTCCGGGACCGGTCGACATCGTGATACATGAGGTCGACCATGGCCACCTTGGGATGCGCTAGGGGCAGCTGGTGGCGCACCCGGACCTCATCGATGAGACGGTGCTTGGCCACCCAGTCGCACTCCCGCCACAGTGTGAGTGGGTCGGACTCGAGACCCTTCAGGCAGTGTTCCCACATGTTCAGAGCCAGGTCCTCCTCGGGCTGGAGCCCACGTTGGTCCCGGAACCGCTGCGCACGCTGGAGGTACTCGACTTGGATGTCGATGGCCCGCATCTCCCGCCCGTTTGCCAGCCGCACCCGCCGCTGGCAGGTGATGTCCTGACTGATCTCGCGAATCGCCCGGATCGGGTTCTCCAGGGTCAGGTCGCGCAGCACCGTCGAGGAGTCCTCCAGCATGGCCAGGATGATGCTGGTCGCTCCGACCTTGAGGAAGGTCGCATACTCTGACATGTTGGAGTCGCCCACGATCACGTGCAGGCGGCGGAATCGCTCGGCGTCGGAATGGGGCTCGTCGCGCGTGTTGATGATCGGTCGGCTTCTCGTGGTGGCCGACGACACCCCCTCCCAGATGTGTTCGGCCCGCTGGCTGAGACAAAACGTCGCCCCGCGCGGCGTGTGAAGGACCTTGCCCGCCCCGGCGTAGATCTGCCGGCTGACCAGGAACGGGATGAGGACCTCGGTGTAGCGGCTGAAGTCGTCGTTGCGCTCGGTCAGGTAGTTCTCGTGGCACCCGTAGGAGTTGCCGGCCGAGTCGGTGTTGTTCTTGAACAGGTAGACCTCGCCCCGGATCCCCTCTTCACGTAGACGGGCCTGGGCGCCAGTCACCAGCTGGGCCAGAATCCACTCCCCCGCCTTGTCGTGAGTCACCACGTCGCTGACCCGGTCGCATTCGGGGGTCGCGTACTCGGGGTGGCTGCCGACGTCGAGGTAGAGGCGGGCGCCGTTCTCTAGGAAGACGTTCGACGAACGCCCCCAGCTCACCACCCGCCGAAACAGGTACCGAGCCACCTCGTCGGGACTGAGCCGGCGCTGTCCCCGGAGGGTGAAGGTGACCCCGTACTCGTTTTCGAGCCCGAAGATACGACGTCGCACGTCGGCCACCGTACCGCCCGAGGCGCACCGAGCGGCACTACCCCAATCGGATCAGCTGCGGCCGTCGCTCCGAGCGGTCGTTTCCTCATCTTCGGCCGGACCTGAGGTGACCCTCGGGGTCCCCAGCAAGCCAGCCAGCTCGGCGTTCTCCATCCGGCGGAAGGTCCGTCGCCCGTTCTGGCGGGACAGGATGGCGACTTCGAGCTCAGCAGGACCGAGCGAGCGTTCCTCCCCGGCCAGGCTCCGAACCGACGTGTTGAGGGCCGTCGGTAGGTCCCAACCCTCCTGGTAGACCTGGGCGACCTCCTCAGTGATGGTCTCAGCGTCCCCGCCGATAACCAGGAAGTGCTCCTCGTCGGTGATCGTGCCCTCATAGGCGACGTGGTAGAGCTGGTCGGGCCCGCCCCCTTCGGCCAGCTCGGCGACCAGGATCTCGACCTCCAGCGGCTTGATCTCGTGGGTGAACACGTTGTTCAGGTATTGGGCATAGAGATTGGCGAGTGACCGGGCGTCGACATCCTCCCGGCTAAAGGCGAAGCCTTTGGTATCGGCGTGACGGACACCGGCCACTCGGAGCTGCTCGTACTCGTTGTACCGGCCGACCCCGCCGAACGCGATCCGGTCGTAGATCTCGCTGATCTTGTGCAGGGTCCTCGAGTGGTTCTCGGCGACAATGAGCACCCCGTGCTCGTATGTGGTGGCGATGAGCGATCGTCCCCGGGCGATACCCTGCCGCGCGTACTCGGCGCGGTCCTTCATCGCCTGCTCGGGCGCGACGTAGAAGGGGTAGGTCACTGCGGTTCGCCCATCCCCACCTCGCGGCCGCGCTGGGCCCGCCGGCGCTCGATCAGCGAGAGGAATCGGTCGGCGACCTCGGCTTCAGCCACCGGCGAGTAGCCGCCGGCATCTACCACCGAGACGAGCGGATAAATCCCCCTTACCAGGTCGGGCCCGCCGGTGCCGGCGTCCTCGTCTGCCGCCTCGAACAGCGCCTCGATGGCGAGCTCGATCGCCTCGGCCCTCGAGAGGCCCTCTTTGAACCCGAGCTTGATGGTGTTGCGAGCGTCCCGTCCCCCCGAGCCCGTGGCCTGGAAGTCCGCCTCCTCGTAATGGCCGCCAGTCACGTCGTACGTGAAGATCCGTCCGATCCCCCGTCGCACGTCATAGCCGGCGAAGAGGGGGACGACGACGAGGCCCTGGACGGCCATCGGGAGGTGCTCGCGCACCATCTGGGCCAGCTGGTTGGCCTTGCCCTCGAGACTGAGCGAGATCCCCTCGACTTTCTCGTAGTGCTCGAGCTGAACCTGGAACAGACGCACCATTTCCGCTGCCGGTCCGGCCGCGCCGGCGATGGCGACCGCCGACCATCGGTCGGCCGGAAACACCTTGTCCATGGCGCGATGGGCGATCGAATAGCCCTCAGTTGCTCGCCGGTCTCCGGCCATCACCACTCCGTCAGCGAAACGGAGCGCAACCACGGTGGTCGCGTGAGGGACGCTCAGTTCCTCTTGGAGGCGTGGGAGCACAGGCAAGCCTGACCTGCGCAGCAAGCTAGCGAAATCGGGCCCCGGATCATCGACCGGATGGAAGATCGGCAGCGCCACCGCCGGTTTACTGCCCGCCCTTCTGCACGTAGTTGCGGACGAACTCCTCAGCGTTGTCTTCCAGGACCTCGTCGATCTCGTCGAGGAGATCGTCGAGGTCTGCCTTCAGCTTCTCACCCCGCGGCGACGACGGTGCCGGCTCGTCGACGACCTCGGTCTCGGTCCGCGAGGGAGCGTTCCTGCGTCTCTGCTCACGCTCTGCCATTGGTCATCACCTCAAGAACTCAATCGCTCCAAGAGCTCGGACGGGCTCCTGCAAGACTCGAACAACGAGGCCGTGTGCTCGGCCGTGCCCTTGAGTGGGTCCATCATAGGGACGCGGCGCAGCGGATCGCCGCCAACGTCGAAAACCAGAGAATCCCAGTTGGCGGTCACGACGGCGTTTGGCCACTCCGACAGGCACCGACCCCGGAACCAGGCCCGAGTCCGTCCGGGCGGCTCGGTGATGGCGGCGTCGACTGCCTCGTCGCTCACCAGGCGCTCCATCCCCAGCCGGCTGAACAGTGACCGTTCGGGGCGCAGGTCGTGGTACTGGAGATCCAGCGCGGCCAGTCGGTCGTCGTCCCAACCGCAACCGTGGCGCTCCCGGTAGCCCTCGATCAAGGATCGCTTGGCCAGCCAGTCGATCTGGTCGGTCAGTTTGTCCGGATCCGACTCGAGACCGCTCAGTACCGCCTCCCACCTCTCCAGGATCATCTCTCCAACCTGCCCACCGCCGACAGCCTCCAACCCCTTCTCCTTGGCGTAGCGCCGGGCCGCTCCGAAGATTTCCCACTGGATCTCGAGAGCCGTGATCGTGGTGCCGTCAGCGTTGCGCAGCGGGGATGACAAGGTCAGGTCAGCGGAGACCTGGTGCATGGCCCGCACCGGGTCGCTCAGGTTGAGCTCCTTGGCCGGGAGCATCTCGTCTTCGATCATCGCCAGGAGGAGCGCGGTCGTGCCCACCTTCAAGAAGGTGGCCACCTCGGAGAGGTTGGCGTCGCCGACGATCACGTGCAGTCGGCGGAACCGTTTGGGATCGGCGTGTGGCTCGTCCCGGGTGTTCACGATGGGGCGCTTGAGCGTGGTCTCCAGGCCGACCATCTCCTCGAAGAACTCGGCCCGCTGCGAGATCTGGTAGTGGACGGGTTCGGAGCCGAAGGCGGTCGTCTCCACGCCCACCTTGCCGGAGCCGGTGTAGATCTGGCGGGACACGAAGTGTGGGATAACCCCCGCGACGATGTTGGCGAACGGAACCGCTCGGTCCATGAGGTAGTTCTCGTGGCACCCGTAGGAGTTGCCCTTGCCATCCGAGTTGTTCTTATAGGCGATGACGACCGGCGTGTTCGGGAGGGCCATGGCCGCGGTCATCGAGCGCCGGAGCACCTCCTCGCCTGCCTTGTCGTGGCAAACCAGTTCGAGGGGGTCGAAGCACTCCGGCGTCGAGTACTCAGGGTGCGCATGGTCGACGTAGTAGCGCGCCCCGTTGGTGAGCACCGTGTTGGCGAGGTGCGTCTCGACCATCGGCGGAAGCGCCCCTTCCCGGGCGTACCCGCGGGCGTCTTTCTCGGGGGTCTCGTCCTCGAAGTCCCATCCGGTCCTCCGGTCGACCTCGGCCGCGTAGGCGTTGACGAGGAGGGACGAAGCCGTCACCGGGTTGGCGTCGGGTCCGGCGGTGCGAACGCCGTATTCGGTCTCGATCCCGCAGACCTTCGGTGTGGCCACGGCCCGACCCTAGTTGGTCACCCGTTCGGGGTCCCGCGTTGTCGTGCTCAGGCCTTGGCCGGCCCGGCCCGCTTCCCGGGCGCTGTCTGCGGCCCTGCAGGCGCTGATCACAGATACTGGCCGGTACCCACCCGCTCGATCGACCGGCCCCCAGTGGTTTCGCTCTCGTAGGTGAGCAACGTGCGCACGTACACGATGCGCTCGCCCTTCTTCCCTGAGATCCGAGCCCAGTCGTCTGGGTTGGTCGTGTTCGGCAGGTCCTCGTTCTCCTTGTACTCCTGGCGGATCGAGGCCAAGAGATCATCGGTGCGGATCCCGCCGACGTCGTTGGCGATCTCCCGCTTGAGGGCCACCTTTTTGGCCCGCCGCACGACGTTCTCGATCATCGCCCCCGAGGCGAAGTCGCGGAAGTAAAGGACCTCCTTGTCCCCGTTCTGGTACGTGACCTCCAGGAAGCGGTTGTCCTGGCCGCTGGAGAACATCTCGGTGACGGTCTTCTCGATCATGGCCTGAACGGCTTTGGCCGGGTCGCCCCCCCCGAGCCGTTCGACTTCGGACGGGTCCAGGGGAAGGTCGGGGGTGAGATACAGAGCGAAGATGTGAGCCGCCGCCCCCTCGTCGGGCCGTTCGATCTTGATCTTCACGTCCAGGCGTCCGGGCCGCAGGATGGCCGGGTCGATGAGATCCTCCCGGTTGGATGCCCCGATGACGATGACGTCCCGCAGCGTCTCGACCCCGTCGATCTCAGCCAGCAGCTGGGGGACGATCGTCGACTCCATGTCCGAGCTGATGCCGGTCCCTCGGGTCCGGAACAGCGAGTCCATCTCGTCGAAGAAGACGATGACCGGGACGCCCTCCTCGGCCTTCTCCCTCGCCCGCTGAAAGACCAGCCGGATCTGCCGTTCGGTCTCGCCAACGTACTTGTTCAAGAGCTCGGGGCCCTTGATGTTCAAGAAGTAGCTGCGGATGCTCGTGTTGTTCGTCGCCTCCGCCACCTTCTTGGCCAAGGAGTTGGCGACGGCCTTGGCGATGAGCGTCTTGCCGCAACCAGGGGGCCCGTAGAGAAGGATCCCCTTGGGCGCCGGCAGCTTGTAGTGGGCGAACAGACGGCGATGTAGGTACGGCAGTTCGACCGCGTCGGTGATGGCCTCGATCTGGGAGTCGAGTCCCCCCACATCGGCGTAGGTGATGTCAGGGACTTCTTCCAAGACGAGCTCCTCGACCTCCGGACGAGGGAGCTTCTCGATCAACAGCTGACTCCGAACGTCCATGAGCAGGGCGTCTCCCGCTCGTAGGTGTGTCGACGCCAGATCGTCGGAGAGCTCGACGACCCGCTCTTCGTCGGCCCGCGCGAACACAATGGCCCGGCGGCGGTCATCCATTGTCTCCTTCAATGTCACGATCTCGCCGGAGAGCTCGCCGTCACGCACGAGAACCACGTTCAGCGACTCGTTGAGGACCACCTCGTTGCCCTTGCGCAGGATCCCGGGATCGATGTCGGGGTGCAACGCGACGCGCATCTTCCGGCCGCTCGCGAACACGTCGACCGTGCCGTCCTCGTTGATGTCAAGGAACGTGCCGTAGGCTGCCGGCGGCTGGGTGAGCTTCTCGACCTCCTCACGCAATGTCGCCAGCTGCTCTTTCGCCTGCTGGAGTGTGAAGGTCAGCTTCTCGTTCTGTGAGACCGCCTGGCTCAGCTGGCCCTTGGTCTCCAAGAGACGCTCCTCGAGGGACTGCACCCGTCCGGGACTCTCCTGGAGCCGGCGTCGCAGCGTGTGGATCTCCGCCTCCGCATCGGCGAGCCGGGCACGGACAGCCTCCAGCTCTACTTGGTCTTGGTTTGGGTCGTTGAACTGGTCCTCTGGCGTCGGCGTCGGAACCACCTCCCACCGAGCTCGCAGGTCACCCTATGGGCACCCTATCGGGAGGCTGTGCTCGGTCCGGACCACCCCGTGCCAGACGGAGTCGCTCGGGACTCGGGAGCTTTTATGCCAGGTCGCGACCGCCCGGGCTGGGTGCGAACGGTCACCCGTGCCAACGGTCAGACCACCGCTCCCGGCCCCCCCTCTGGCGAGCGGACCGGCAGGCCGGCTGCGGCCCAGGCCTGCATGCCCCCCTCGAGGTTGATGGCATCAAAGCCGGCCGCCGTCAGCTGTGCGGTCGCGGTCGCCGAACGCTGTCCGGATCGGCAGACCAGGATCAGTCTGCGCCCATGGTCCAGCGTTCCCAGCTGGAGCCCGATCTCACCGAGGGGTAGGTGGCGTGCCCCCGGAGCGTGCCCGGCGACGAACTCGAACTGCTCGCG
>JBEDUR010000047.1:0-31238 GCA_040414865.1 Acidimicrobiales bacterium | reverse complement strand
CCAGACCGAAGGTAAGTGGAGGTGAGCGGACTCGAACCGCCGACTTCTACGTTGCGAACGTAGCGCTCTGCCAACTGAGCTACACCCCCGGCGAGCCCTCAGGTTACCCTGAGCTGGGCTTCCGGGGTCCACCAGTGTCTACCCCTTGGCGACCAGCTGACGGTCCTCGTGCTCGTAGAAGGCGTCCATTGCCGAGCGATCGTCGATGAGCTCATCCGGCGACAGGTAGTCCACGACCGAAGACCGGGGTCTGTCGCTGGCTAGCGGTCGACCCTCGGTTCGGTGCGGATGGTCTCGGTCGGCCTCGATCCGCGCCGCGTACATCGATAACCCGACAAATGCCATGAGAAAGATCAGATCAATAAGGAACAAGTACCACAACCAGCGCAAGGCCGGCACCAGACCGAACAGCCCGGCCAGCGCACCCACGGCACAGATGACGCCGAAGATGTTGCGGCGCCGCCGGCGGGCAACCTGGCGGGAGAGAGCTCTCAGCTCATGCCGCTCGGCGTCCAAGAGCCCGTCCCACTCCGGCCCCTCGTCCTCGGCCCATCCTCTCCAGGCCGTGAGTGACTCATTCATCGTCGCCTCCTTGTCCAGTGGCGGGACCAGGGGGTCAACGCCGGGCGGACCAGCACGATCACCGGAGCACCTCTCCCTCGATCGTTGACCTACCGGTCGGCAACGCTACCGAGCCACCCGCGTGCCTAGGTGGATGCCAAACGAAGGGCTACCTGGGAGGTTTCACCGAAGGCGGAGCGCTCTCGAGCGCTGCCCGGGTCCACCAACGACCGCCGCTGTAACCCAACGCGACCGGCACCGAGAAGCACCGGGAGACGGCCTCGGAGGTGAGCACCTCGGCGATGGGGCCCGAGGCCTGAACCCGGCCCTCGGCCAGCAAGAGGGCGTGGGTGATCCCCGGCGGGATCTCCTCGGTGTGGTGGGTCACGAGCACCAGAGGTGCAGCCAGCGGGTCCGCGGCCAGCCCGGCGAGCACCGCGATGAAGCGCTCCCGGGCACCGAGGTCGAGGCCGGCCGCCGGCTCGTCGAGGAGGAGGAGCTCCGGGGAGCCCATGAGTGCCCGGGCAAGCAGTACATGCTGGCGCTCCCCCTCGGAGATCTCCCCGAACTCCCGGGCAGCTACGCCGTCGTCCCCACCCGCCTCGGCCTCGGCCAGGAGCTGCTCGGCCCGGACCCAGTCGGCTTCCTCGTAGCGATGCCACCAGGTCTCGAGAGCCCCGAACTTGCCGGACACCACAACCTCGGTCACCAACTGGCTCGGGCGCAGGTCGCGCGCCACCGACGCGCTGACGAAGGTGACTCGAGCCCGAAGGGTCCGCACGTCGACGGTCCCGAGCCGGTGGCCCAAGATCTCCACTCGACCGGCCGTGGGCCACAGGAGTGCGCCGGCGACCCGAAGCAACGTCGTCTTCCCCGAGCCATTTGGGCCGAGCACCACCCAGCGCTCGCCCGAACGGACCTCCCAGTCGACGTCGGCCAGGAGGGCCCGCCGCGACCGGACGACCCGAACCCCCGCCAGGGTGAGCAGTGGCCTCCCGTCCATCGGGCCCGCGGGCGCAGGCACCGCTTCCTCCCGGTGTTGGCTCAGCCGGCGATCCGCCGTTCGATGCGACCGATGAGCCCCGAGCAGCACTGCTGCCACGTCCGTTCGCCCATCAACCACAGCCACAGCTCGCGGTGGTAACTCGCAACGACCTCAAAGAAGCGCGATCGGTCCATCCCCGCCGACTCGAGAATCCGCCAACGCTCCCAGAGCCAAGCCGCGATGCCGTCATCCTTTTCGATCACCTCTTCCAAGGTGGCGCTTTGGAGGACTCGGCTGCGCCAGGGCTCGCCGTCGGGTTCGCTCGGGACATGCAGGCGCAGCTCGGCGCCCCCCCGAGCGTCTCTCTCGATGGGCGCGCTCACCGGACGGCTACCTTCGGCCCACGGCCGGTCCCGGCGTAGCGGTTCACGTGGTCTTCGTAGTCGATGAACAGTGGGCCGTCGGGGTCGAAGGGGCGCTCCAAAGAACCGAACGCGACCTTCTTGTCCAGTTTGTCCAGCCGGACGAGGGCGTCGGGGTCGTCGAGGCTGCGGATGTCGAGTTTCGTGCGAGCCTTCTCGAAGGCCAGCAGCCCCCGCTCGCTACGGATGATCGCGCTGGTCCAACCGTCGAGCGAACCAACGCTTCCCATGGTGATGTCGGCGCTGCGTCCGAGGAAGTCGGCGCACTCGTCGCAGCCTTTGAGCGCGGTGTGGTGGAAGTTCTTCACCGACTCGTCCACCGCGAGCTGGCCGTCCCGGTATTCGACGATCATCTTGCCCCGGATCACGTCGATCTTGGCCACCCGGTCGAGATCTACTCCTCGCTGGTCACGCAGCTCGCGCAGGATGAGCCCCTCGTAGTCGAAGCTCTTCGTGCACATGAGGGCGATGGTGAGCACCACTGCGTCAACCCGGTGGGCACCGGTCCACCACCGCCTCGACTGCATGGCCCGGATGCCCTGTATCTCGCACGGCGTCCCCACCACGGCGATGCGCGGGTTGGGGGGAAGTTGGTACTTGGACAGGTCCAGCGCGGCCAGTGCCATCGTCTGGTTGTAGAAGCTGCCGGCGGCCGCCAAGACCTCCTCGGCGTTGCGGACGATGGTGGGCACGCCCTTCCACGGCTCTTCGGGATCGGCACTGGGCTTGGCCACGAGCGCCCCATCGATCTCGCCTGCAGCCAGCAGGGCGATGAGCAGGGCGCTCACCGCGCCGCCATCTTGGACCCCGTCGCTCCGGGCCGAGGACCGAACCGCGTACGCCTCGAGCACCGCGCCCAAGCCGTCGGCCGGGGGTCCCCCGGTGATCTTGAAATATGGATCGGCGGCGTCGGCCCGGACGACGTCTCCCTCGGTACTCGACGGCGGCCACAACGCCTCGTAGCGCAGCCCACCCCGGGGACAGAAGTCCCAGCACAGCGAGCAGCCGGTGCACATCTTCACCAGCTCAGGAAGCCCGGTGTCGGCGTTCACCCCGATCGAATTCGACGGGCACACCGCCACACAGGTCCCGCACTGGATGCAGCGGTCGGCGTCGATGACCCCAGCGGCGAGCTCCCAGAACCAGACCTTGCCCGGGGGCTCTTCGATCCCGTTCATCTCCTCCCGCAGCCGGTAACGCTTCACGGCGCGGCCTCGGCCGGCTGGCCGGACATGATCCGGCGCAGCTCGTCATTGTCGGTCCGGCGGGCCCAGGCGTAGAAGGGCTCGTCGCTCCGCCGGCGCCGGGCAAAGGTGTCCAGCAGGTTGGCCAGCGCCTTGGGAGTCTCTTCGACCGGGACGGCGCCGGCGACCCAGTCGATGAAGGCGGCGTCGGGGCCGAGCGAGCCTCCGAGCCCGATGTCGACCGCCTCCTCGATGTGCTCCCCGACGTGGGCGATCTCACCCCGCAAGCCGATGTCGGCGATCTGGGGCTGGGCGCAGCTGGCCGAGCAGCCCGAGAAGTGCAGCCGGATCACGCCGCGGTCCTCGCCGGGAATGGACCGGTTGGTCTCGGGACGCCGCCCGAGGGTGACCGGCACCGGGGACGGACCGCCCGAGTCCAGCTCGGCGTCGAGCCGGCGAGCGAGCTTGACCGCGCGCTCTTTGGTCTCGACCACCGCGAAGCGGCAGTACTCCGACCCCGTGCAGGCCACCACGCCGCGCTCGAAAGGGCCGGGGAACGGCGAATACTTGGCCAGCAGCTCTTCGGCCAGGAGATCGTCGAGACGCTCCTCGGGTACCCCGGTCAGCACAAAGTTCTGGTCGGTGCCGATTCGGATCGACCCGTCGCCATAGGTGCGCGCCAGGCGGGCCAGCTCGACCAGCTCCATGCCCCGCATCCGGCCCACCGGAACCGACCCGCCCACGTAGAAGCGGTCCTTGTCTCGCTGCGGGAAGACGCCGACATGGTCTCCACGGAAGCTCGTGGTGAGCTCGGCCCCCGCCGGCGCCAGCTGCAGGCGGGTTCGCTCGGCCACCGCGGCCCGGAACCCCTCGGGTCCGAGCTCTTGGACCAGGTAACGCATGCGGGACAAGCCCCGGTTCTCCCGGTTGCCCAGCTCACCGAAGACGAGGGCGATGGCCCGGCAGAGCTCCAACGCGTCGTCGGGGGGCACGAACACGTCGATGTCCGAGGCCATGCGCTCGCCGTCACCGAGGCCGCCCCCGGCCAGCACGTTGAACCCGAGCGTCCCGTCGGAGGCACGCGCCGGCCACAGCGCGATGTCATTGATCTCGACCCGAGCGCAGTTCTCCCGGCAACCGGTCAGCCCTATCTTGAACTTCCGGGGAAGGTTCGAATACTCGCGGTTCCCGGTGAAAAAGTCCGAGATCCTCCGGGCCACTGGATACGCGTCGAACACCTCTTCGGCGTCGACACCGGAGACCGGGCAACAGGTGACGTTGCGGGACGAGTCGCCACAGGCCTGCAGAGTGGTGACCCCGACGTCCCAAAGCCGCTGCCAGATTCGGGGCACGTCCTCGATGCGGATCCAGTGCAGCTGAATGTCTTGGCGGGTGGTGAGGTCGGCGTAGCGGTTCCCGAACAGCTCGCTGTCCTCGGGGCCTTCGGCGAAGGCGTCAGCCACCACCCCGATCTCCTGGAGCTGGTCGGCGTAGAGCCGGCCCCCGGGCACCTTGATCCGCAGCATGAAGGCGTCGCCCCCCTGGCGCTGGGGATAGATGCCCACCCACTTCAGCCGCTCGGACTCGCCGGGCGTCGAGTAGATCCCCGCCGGGCCCTCCACCGAGTACCGGGCAATCACGTCGCGGGCCGCTTCAAGGGGGTGGCGGTCGAGCTTGAACCGCTCCACGTCGCTCAGCTCCCGGGTCCATCGGTAGGGGGTGACGAAGGCCATGGGACGGTCGCTCCCCCGGAACCGGATGCCGTAGGGGTTGTCGGGGTCGCGTGCCATCAGCTGTGCAGTCCGCACTCGGTCTTGTCGGAGCCGGCCCAGCGGCCGGCGCGGGGATCCTCGCCCTCGGCCACCGGCCGGGTGGTGGGCGCGCAGCCGATGGACGGGTACCCCTTCGCGATCAGCGGGTGGACCGGCAGGTCGTGGTCGGCCTCGTAGGAGGCGATGTCGTCTTCGGTCCAAGTGGCGATCGGATTGATCTTCACCAGCGAGAAGGCCTCGTCGAAGGAAACGATGGGGATGGTCGAACGGGTCGGGCCGTCGGACCGCTTGAGCGCGGTCATCCAGGCGTCCTTGCCCGAGAGCACTCGACGAAGTGGCTCGACCTTCCGGAACTGGCAGCATTGCTCGGTCCCACATGGCCGCGACTCGGCTCCCGGAACCGGCTTGGTCACCGTCAAGTTCAGGCCGTAGCGGGACCGGGTGGTCTCCACCAGCGCCAGGGTCTCAGCGAAGTGGGCCTCGGTGTCCAAGAAGACGACCTCGATCCCGGGGTCGGACCGGTGCACCATGTCGACGATCACCACGTCCTGGAAAGAGCAGGCGAGGACGATCGAGGAGCCGAATCGTTCGAGTGCCCAGTCGATCGCCTTCTGGGCCGGGGCGTGCTCGAGTGCGGCGTTGGTTTCGGCGAGCTCCTCGAGCAGCGCCGCGTTCGGGCTGGTGGTCATGTCCGTCATCGCTGCACCCTCTCGCTGCGGGTTCGCCACCTCGCCTCCGGTGCTCCGAGCCGTACACGGCCGAGACTTGTCCGGGGCCTGTCGGTCGAGTATACATGACTAAGTAGGTCAAGTTTCTGGGCGCCGAAAGCCGACGTCCCCTGCGAAAAAATGACTGCCACCGACACCGCTCTGGTTCCCGACGCCGACCTTCTCGCCTCCCCTCGGGGCGCCGACCACCTGGACCTGCTCGAATCCCACGCGATCTTTGTCCTGCGCGAGGTGGCGGCGGAGTCCGAGCGGCCCGTCCTGCTCTTCAGCGGCGGGAAGGACTCAGCAATCCTGCTCCACCTGGCCTTGAAGGCGTTCCGGCCAGGCCGGTTCCCCTTCCCGGTCATGCACGTCGACACCGGCCACAACTTCCCCGAAGCCCTCGCCTTCAGAGACGCCCGGGTGGCCGAACTCGGCGAGGAGCTGATTGTGGCCCGGGTCCAGGACTCGATCGACCGCGGTCGCGTGGTCGACCCGGGCCCCGGGCAGTCGCGTAACCGGCTCCAGGCCGTGACCCTGCTCGACGCCCTCGCCGAACATCGCTTCGACGCCGCCATCGGCGGGGCCCGGCGTGACGAGGACAAGGCCCGGGCGAAGGAGCGGGTCCTCAGTTTCCGGGACGCCTTCGGCCAGTGGGACCCCAAGCGCCAGCGCCCCGAGCTCTGGCGCCTCTACCAGGGCCGGGTCCTTCCGGGCGAGCATGTACGGGCGTTCCCGCTGTCGGACTGGACCGAGCTCGACGTGTGGCGCTACATCGAGCGCGAAGGGGTGGAACTCCCCTCGATCTACTTCGCCCACCGCCGCGCCGTGGTCGAGCGCGACGGGATGTTGCTCGCGCTCGGCGAGTGGGTGGCCCCCACCGAATCTGAGCGGGTCGAGACCACCAGCGTCCGCTTCCGGACCGTGGGCGACGCGACCTGCACCGGTGCGGTCCGCTCCGAGGCCGGCACGGTCGCCGAGGTCATCGCCGAGGTCGCCAGCGCCCGCACCTCCGAGCGGGGTGCCACCCGCGCCGACGACCGGTTCTCGGAGACGGCGATGGAAGACCGAAAGCGCGAGGGGTACTTCTAGCCGATGGCGCCGGTGGCACCGCCCGGCGCGCCGAGCACGACCGATGGAACCGGGATCGATCTCCTCCGGTTCGCCGCCATCGGCTCGGTCGACGACGGCAAGTCGACCCTGATCGGCCGGCTCCTCTTCGACACCCGTCAGCTCGCCGACGACCAGCTCGAGGCGGTCAGCGCGGCCTCGAAGCGCCGGGGGGTCTCGGAGATCGACCTCTCCTTCGTCACCGACGGGCTCCGAGCTGAGCGCGACCAGGGGATCACCATCGACGTCGCCTACCGCTACGCCGCCACCCCGACCCGAAAGTTCATCATCGCCGACTGCCCGGGCCACGTGCAGTACACCGCCAACATGGCCACCGGAGCCTCGACCGCCGACCTCGCCCTGGTGGTGGTGGACGTGACCAAGGGCCTGCGGGAGCAGACCCGACGACACGTCTGCATCGCCGCCCTCCTGGGTGTCGACCAGCTGGTGGTGGCGGCCAACAAGATGGACCTGGTCGACTGGGAACCCGGCCCCTACGAGGCCGTGCGGACCGAGGTGGCCGCGCTGGCCGCTCGGCTCGGCATCGGCTCGTGCACCGTGGTCCCCGTCTCGGCGCTGCACGGCGACAACGTGGTGGCGCCCTCGGACCTCGCCCCCTACTACGACGGGCCCACCGTGCTCGCCGCGCTGGAGGCGGCCCCGGCCGGAGCCTGGTCGGCCGTGCACGGTCACCACGTCGGGACGGCCGCCCGCTTGCCGGTCCAGTGGGTGCTCCGCAACGGGTCGGCGCGCTCGTACGCGGGGATCGTCGACGGGGGGCCACTGCGGGTTGGGGACAAGGTCATGGTGCTGCCGTCGGGACGGCGGAGCACCGTGTCGATCGTGCGCACCTATGACGGCTCGCTCGAGTCCGCGCCGGTGGGCATGTCGGTGTCGGTCGAGCTCGACGACGACATTGACGTGGACCGCGGCGATCTCATCGCTACCACCGACGACCCCCCGATGGTCACGAGTGACCTCGAGGCCACCGTGTGCTGGTTCGGGCCGCACCCCTTGTCGGCCGGGGCACGCTACCGGGTGAAGCACACCACCCGGGTCGCACCGGCCAGGGTGATCGAGGTCGTGGCTCGCTTGGACGTGAACGACCTCGCCCTCGTCGGCACGGCCGAGCTGGCCGACAACGAGATCGGGGTGGTCCGCTTGACCACCGGCACCCCGCTCGCTGTCGACCCCTACACCACCAACCGGGTGACCGGGAGCTTCGTCCTCGTCGACGAGGCCACCAACGCGACCCTGGCCGCGTGCATGGTCGGCCGGCCCCCCCTCGCCGGGGAGCCGGGCGGAGGCTGAGCCCGGTGCCGCCTCCGCCGCCCTACCCGGTGGTCCTCCGGCTCGAGGGGCGGGCGTGCCTGGTGGTTGGCGGCGGGTCGGTGGCCGCCCGCAAGGCGAGCGGTCTGCTCGAGTGCGGGGCGGTGGTGACCCTGGTGGCGCCCGAGCTCGTCGAAGAGATCGAGGCTCTGACCGCCGACCCCGCTCCCGGCGCGCTACGGGTCGAGCGACGCCGGTATCAGAGCGGCGAGGCGGCCGCCTACCGGCTGGTGGTCACCGCGACCGGCGTGCCCGCGGTCGACCGGCTCGCGGCAGCCGACGCCGAAGCGGCCGGAGTCTGGGTGAACAGCGCGGACGACGCCGACCACTGCACCTTCTTCCTCCCCTCGGTCCATCGCGACGGTCCGGTGTCGGTCGCGGTCTCGACGGGCGGCGCGAGCCCGGCGCTCGCCGCCTGGCTGCGGCGGCGAATCGGCAAATTCCTGGGCGGGCACCTGGGCGTCGTGGCCGAGCTGCTCGAGGATGGACGCCAGGCCCTGCGGCGAGCCGGCCGGCCGACCACTGCGGTGGACTGGGCCACCCTGCTCGACGGCGACCTGCCCCGGCTCGTGGCCGAGGGACGGCTGGCCGAGGCTCGCGATCTCGTCGACGAGGCGGTCGCGGCCGCGGCCCGGCCAAGTGAGGCTGGCTGAGCACCGGGTCAAGAGGGCTGGGCGACCATGAGCACCGTGGCCCCAAGGAAGGCACCAACCACCAGGGCCGAGGTCAGCACGACCAGCCGGCCGTCCTCCGCCATCCACGCTGCCCCCACCGTGCCCTCCGGTGTGGCCAGCGCCCGCTGGATCCGCCGTTCGGCCGGCCACAGGAGTGCCTCGGCGACCAGGATGCTCACCGCCCACAGGCCGAGGCCGGCCTCAACCCAGGGGAGGGCGAACCCGAGGCTGGGGGAATCGGCGACGAGGGCGGCGCCGAGCGCCGGCACTAGATAGAGCACCCGGCCGGCCCAGTTGATCCCCGGGGCGTAGTAGCGCCGGAGGTCGTCGGGGATGGCCCCCCGCAGGCGCAACAGGCGGGCCGCCTGCGCGCCGCTCACCGCCACCGCCCCGAACCCGACCAACGCACTGGCCACGTGTGCGATGAGAAGGAGATCGAACCCGACCCCGGACGCGGCGAGGACGAGGGGGTGGGGTGGGTCCACGGCCCATTGTCCCTCGCATGATGGCGAGAGACCCCTGGGCAAGCGGTACCGTAGGAGAGGTGGAGGCAGTTCCGTCGTATGCGGCCGAGGGGCTAGCGGCGACCGGTCAGTCGTGAACGAGCTCCGGCTCGACCCCCTGTCCGGCCGCTGGGTGGCCATCAGCGCCTTGCGGGCGGACCGGCCGTCCGCCTTCGAGCTCTCGGGCGCCACGATCGAGGAGAGCCGGGAGTGCCCGTTCTGCCCCGGCCACGAGGAGTCAATCCCTCCGGCTCTCGAGACCTACGGCCCGGCCGGCAACTGGCTGGTGCGGGTGGTCCCCAACCTCTACCCGGCTTTCGAGGGTGATCAGCCCTTCGTGGTGGAGAACCGGGGACCGGTATTCACGCAGGCCACCGCGGGGGGGATCCACGAGATCCTCGTCTTCTCGCCCGAGCACGACACGAGCTGGGCCGAGCTCTCGAGCGAGCAGGCCAGCCTGGTGATGGCCGCACTTCGGGATCGCATCGAGGAGCACTCCCAGCAGAGCTACCTGCGCTACAGCCAAGCCATCGTCAACTGGGGGCGCGAAGCCGGCGCTTCCCTCAGTCATCCCCACGGCCAGCTGCTCGGGATGTCCTTCGTGCCGCGCGAGCTCTCTGAGGAGGTGGCCCGATTCGCCAAGTTCGCCGGCGGCTGCCTGCTGTGCGCCACCGTCGACGCCGAGGAGAACGCTGGCGTCCGGGTCGTCTACGCCGACGCCCGGTGCGTGGTGATCTGCCCGTTCTGGAGTGCGGTGCCCTACGAGATGTTGGTCATCCCCCGGTCCCATACCCCTCACCTCTACCGGAGTCCGACCGAGGACATGGTGTCGATCGGCGTCGCGCTGCGAGACTGCCTGAAGCATCTGAAGGAGAAGGTGGGCGACGTCGCCTACAACATCGTCTTCCACTCGGCCCCCTACCGCGTCAACGAGCCCTATCACTGGCACGTGCACGTGTGGCCGAAGGTGACGACCATGGCCGGGTTCGAGCTCGGCACCGGGGTGGCCATCAACATCGTGGCCCCTGAGGCGGCCGCCATCGAGCTCGGCGTCGCCGTCGCCCCCACCTTCGCCTGAACGACCGGAGCGAGGCGCCGGAGGGCTGGCGCCAGCTGAGCCCAAGCACCCCGCTCAGCCCAGAAACGGCGCGGCCACCTCGAGCAACCCGAGATCGAGGGTCTTCGGGTGCCCGACTGCCTCCTCCAGCGGCACCCTCACGATCGAGCCGGCCTGCAGCGCAACCATGGTGGCGAAGTCGCCGTCGTGAACCGCCTCGACCGCGGCCACCCCGAAGCGGGTCGCGAGCACCCGATCGAAGGCGATCGGGGACCCACCCCGCTGGATGTGGCCGAGGGTCGTCGATCGGGCCTCGACGCCGATGTGCCGCTCGAGCTGGCCGGCCAGCCAATCACCGATTCCGCCCAGGCGCGCGTGACCGAACGCGTCCGGCGCCGCACCCGAGCGCGCCGCCTCGGCCGAGTCGGCAAGTCGTTCGTCGGCGGGGAGCGCCCCCTCGGCCACCACGACAACAGAGAAGAACTGGCCCCGCTGGTGGCGCGCCTTCAGCTTGGCGCAGACCTCCTCCAGGTCGAAGGGCAGCTCGGGGACCAGGATCTCGGCCGCTCCCCCGGCAATGCCGGCCTGGGTGGCGATCCAGCCGGCGTGGCGGCCCATGACCTCGCAGACGATGACCCGGCGGTGTGACTCGGCCGTGGTGGCGAGCCGATCGATGGCCTCGGTCGCGGTCTGCACCGCGGTTTGGAACCCGAAGGTCACCTCGGTCCCCGACAGGTCGTTGTCGATGGTCTTGGGCACGCCCACCGCCTGCGCCCCCATCGAGCAGAGGCGGTTGGCCACCCCCAGGGTGTCGTCTCCGCCGATCACCACCATGGCATCGATGTTGCCGGCGGCCAGGTTGGCCAGCACCCGCTCAGGCCCGCCGTCCTCGGCAAAGGGGTTGGTGCGGGAGGTGCCGAGGACCGTGCCGCCCAGTCCGAGCAACCCCGCCGAGGACACCGGGTCGAGTGCCCACGCCCGGTCCTCCAGCACCCCCCGCCAGCCGTCCAGGTATCCGACCGTCTCGTCGCCGTAGCGGACATGGCCCGCGATCACCACCGCCCGGATCACGGCGTTGAGCCCCGGGCAATCGCCGCCGCCGGTCAAGACCCCGAGTCGCATCGGGTCAGTGTCCCATGCGGCCCGAGTGCCCTCAGCCCGCCCGGCCGAGCCCGCGCCGGGCCGCGGCCTCCAGCTCGAAAGCGGCCACGACCCACTCGACCACCGTCGTGTCGGCCGGGACCAGCTCGGTGATCCCGGGGGTGGCGAAGTAGCCGGCCAGGAAGGCCCGGCGGTTCCGAGCCACCCAGGCTTCGGCCAACGCCCCGAGCCCGGGGCGCAGCGCCTGGTCCCGTTCTTCCAGCGCGCCCGTGGCCACCTGGCGCAGCGACCACAGCATCGAGGCGGCGTCACACAGCGGCGAGCGGTAGCGCGGGTCGCCTGAAGCGTCCACCCCCCCGGGTAGCCAGTCGGCCACGACCCAGCCGTGGTTGGTCCGGGCGGTGCGACCGAGGTGGAGGTCCCCGTGGGTCCGGACCGTGGTCGCGCGATCCGAGCTGGTCCGAAGGCCTTGTATCGCTTCCCGTGCCTCCGGCGCGGCCGGGGTCGAGGTGCCCCCGAGCGCGAGCTCGACCTCGCTGCACCAGTCGGCGACCGCCCCAGCACGCCGTCCGAAGGCCCGATCCGAGGCCAGATGGAGCCGGGCGGTCATGGTGCCGAGCGAGCGGGACTCGGCCGCGAAGTCCCCGCCGGCCTCCTCGGGGGCGACCCGGGAGTCGTAGAGGTCGCGCAGAGAGATCCGGGCCACGGCCCAGCCGTCGGCGGCCTCGGTGAGCAGCTCTTGGACCATGCCCAGATCGCGCCCGCGGCGGCGCCACAGGGCGACGGGCGCCGCCAGATGGTTGAACCCGACCTCGTCCAGCCTGACCAGCATGTCGACCGCAGGGTGGGGGCCCTCGGCCAGCCAGGGGAACACGGAGAAGGTGAAGCGGTCCCCGGCGTCGAGGACGAGCGCCTGGTCGTCGGCGGCGACGACCGAGACCTTTCCGACCTCCTCGCCCACGATGGTGACCAGGACCAGTGGCGCGAGATCGGCATCGACGAGGGCGTCGACGGCCAGCGACTGGCCCGACTCGTCGGCGAACTCGCCCAGGACGACGTCGTCGGTGCCTCCGAGCGCCCGGACCTCACTCCCCGGTTCGTGCAGCCCGAGCACCACGTGGGCCAGTCTCGAGTCGATCCGGGCCACCACATCGAGCAGGCCAGGGCGCCCGGCCCGCAGCACTTCGACGTCCACCACCTCGAGCGGCCTCTCGACGGCCTCGGGCCGGTGTGCCAGCCAGGCGGCCACCAGGGACTCGATACGCGAGCGCCGCTCGCCTCCGAGGTCGAGCATCGACGCGCTCACTCCGCCTCCTCCTCGGGTCCGGTGAGCTCGAACCACAAGTAACCGTAGGGGCCGAGGAAGCAGGTGTAGGGCGCGTCGGAAATCGACGGGAACGGGACCCGGCCCAGGACCTCGACTGGCGTGCACCCGGCCCATCGGGCCAGGGCGAGCTCGGCCGGCTGGGCGAAACGGCTCAGATTGTGCACGCACAGAACCATCTGGGTGCGCTGCCCGGCCGGGCCCTCCCCCGTCCCCTCGACCGGGACCACGCTGGGGACCGCAGGCGACCCGGCCCAGGAGCCGCCGGTGAGCGGCAGCGCCGGCGGCTCGGGCTGGCCCCACGGGCCGGCGATGGTGCTCGGGGCCTCGGCCACCACCCCTGAGCGCACGTACGCCAGCACCGAAGGGTTGGGGCACGCCACCGACTCCATGGTCCCGACCCCGAGTACCGGCATCGCGCGACGGTGCACCAGCATGCGACGAAGCCAGTGCAAGAAGGAACCCGGGTTGCGGGACTCGGCCTCCACGTTCACGGCGTCGGCACCGTAGACGGCGTCCATCACCGGCGGAAGGTAGAGCTGGGCGAAGTCTGCCTTGGAGAACCCGCCGTTGCGGTCGGGTGACCACTGCATCGGGGTTCGAACCGAGTCACGATCGCCCAAGTAGATGTTGTCCCCCATCAGGAGCTCGTCGCCGTAATAGATGACCGGGCTGCCCGGCAGGCTCAGGATGAGCGCGTAGAGAAGCTCGGCCAGTCTGCGGTCCCCGTCGAGGAGCGGCGCGAGCCGCCGGCCGATCCCCATGTGGCGCTTCATCCGGTCGTCCCTGGCGTACTCGCTGAACAAGTAGTCGCGGTCCTCGTCGCTCACCTGTTCGAGCGTCAGCTCGTCGTGGTTGCGCAGGAAGATCGCCCACTGACAGCCCTCGGGGATCTCGGGCGTCTGGGCGAGGATTTCGGTGATCGGGTAGCGCTGCTCCTTGCGGACCGCCATGAAGAGGCGGGGCATGAGCGGGAAGTGGAATACCAGGTGGCACTCGTCGCCGTTGCCGAAGTAGTCGGCCACGTCGGCCGGCCAGCCGTTCGCCTCGGCCAGCAGCACCCGCCCCGGGAAGTTCGAGTCCACCTCTTTTCTGAGTCGCTTGATGAACTCATGAGTCTCGGGGAGGTGCTCGCCCACGGTGCCGTCCCGCTGGAACAGATAGGGGGCCGCGTCCAGCCGGAAACCGTCGAAGCCGATCTCGAGCCAGAACTTGACCGTCTCGATCATGGCGTCGGCGACCTCGGGATTCTCGTAGTTGAGATCGGGCTGGTGGGAATAGAAGCGGTGCCAGTAGTACTGCTGGCGGGTGTCGTCCCAGGTCCAGTTGGACCGCTCGACGTCGGCGAAGACGACCCGGGCCTCGGGCCAGCGCTGGTCGTCGTCATTCCAGACGTACCAGTCGCTCTTGGGGTTGCTCCGGCTCGAGCGCGACTCAACGAACCAGGGGTGGGTGTCGCTCGTGTGGTTCATGACCAGATCGGCCACGAACCGGATCGACCGGCGGTGGGCGTCGTCGAGAAGCCGGGTCAGGTCGGCGAGCGTGCCGTAGTCGGGGGAGACGTTGAAGAAGTCGCTGATGTCGTAGCCGCCGTCGCGCATGGGCGAGGGGTAGAAGGGCAGGAGCCAGACAGCGTCGACGCCGAGCCACTCGAGATAGTCGAGCTTCTCGTGCAGGCCGGGGATGTCGCCGATCCCGTCGTTGTTGGCGTCGTAGAAGCCACGCAGGAGCACCTCGTAGAAGACGGCGTGCTGGTACCAGGGCAGGCCGGCGACCGGGTCCGGGTGACGCAGAGGCAGCCGCGGGCTGCTCACCGGCCACCCACCTTCGGCATGCGGCGGGCGGGGATCAAGGCGCTGGGCGTGGCCGCGGGCACCACCGGCTCAGGCCTGGCCCAGCAGCCGCTCGGCCAGCTCGTAGGGGTCGCGGCGGCCGGCTTTGAGCTCCGCCAGCGCCTCGGCGTAGGCCGAAGACCCGCTCAGCGCGGTCAGCTGCCGCTCGAGCACCGCCGCGAGCACCTTGTGCAGCTCCTTTTCGACCCGCCGGGCCCGCGCCGCCTCGAGGCTCCCGCTCGCCACCAGGTGCTGCCGGTGGTCGGCGATGGCCGCCCACAGCGCCTCGGTGCCGGTCCCTTCGGTCGCGGCCGTCTCGATGATCGGCGGCTTCCATGACGTCGGCGACCCGAGCTCGAGCATTTGGCGCAGATCCCTGGCGGCCTCGGTCGCGCCCGGACGATCGGCCTTGTTGATGACGAACAGGTCGGCCACCTCGAGCAGGCCGGCTTTGGCCGCCTGGAGCGAGTCGCCCCACCCGGGGGTCACCACCACGACGGTGGTGTCACTGGCCGCCGCCACCTCGACCTCGACCTGGCCAACGCCTACGGTCTCTGCGAACACCAGCGGGAAGCCGGCCGCGCCGAGGAGTCGGAGGGCGTCGGGCACGGCGAGGGCCAACCCGCCCAGGTGGCCGCGCGTGGCCATGGAGCGGATGAAGATCGCCGGGTCGGTGGCGTGGCGTTGCATTCGGGCTCGGTCACCCAGGATGGCGCCGCCACTGAACGGTGAAGTGGGATCGACGGCCAGGACCGCGACCTCGTCGATCGGTTCGGGGTCGCTCCCGGCGGCGACCGCCGGCCATCCCGCCAGGGCGGCCGAGACCAACTGGTCGGAGATCGTCGACTTGCCCACCCCGGGCGCGCCGGTCAGCCCGATCACATAGGGCTCTCCGGCCCGGTAGCTGAGCCTGGCCACCGCCCGGCTGCGCTCGCCGCCGGCCTCGACGAAGGAGAGCAGACGAGCCAGCGCGCCCCGGTCGCCGGCCCGGGCCCGCTCGAACAGCACGGCCGGGTCGCCGCGCCGAAGGCTCGGCGGCCCGACGGAACCTTCACTCACCGCCAGTCCACGTCGGCCCCGAGGGCCTGCAGCGTGGCGCCGAGCTCCTCGTAGCCCCGGTCGAGGTGGCGGGCCGAGTTCACCACCGTCTCCCCATCGGCCACCAGACCGGCCAACACCAGGGCGGCTCCCCCTCGGATGTCCGGCGCGCGCACCTGGGCGCCCGAGAGGCGCCCCACTCCGCGCACCACCGCGTGATGCCCCTCGGTCCGGATGTCGGCGCCCATGCGGAGCATCTCGTCGACATAACGGAACCGCCCCTCGAACAGGTTCTCGGTCACGATGGCCACCTCGTTGGCGACGGCCAGCATGGCCACGAGCAACGGCTTGTAGTCGGTGGCCACCCCCGGATACGGCAAGGTGGCCACGTCGACCGATCGAAGTCGGTCCGGGCCGGCTGCCCAGAGGCCCTCGGCGCGCTGGTCGATCTCGACTCCCATGGACCGGAGCTTGCTCACGTACATCTCCATGTGGTCGAAGCGCCCGTCCTCCACGACCACCTCCCCGCCGGAGATCGCCGCCGCAGCCAGGAGGGTGCCGGTGACCACTCGGTCCGGGATCACCCGGTGCTGGGCGGGACTGAGCGACTCGACGCCGTCGATCTCGAGGCGCGAGGTGCCCGCCCCCCGGACCGAGGCGCCCATGGCGGTCAGGTAGTCGGCCAGATCACGGACTTCGGGCTCCCGGGCGGCATTGTCGATCACCGTTGTCCCCTTGGCCAAAGTGGCCGCCATCATGAGGTTGTCGGTGGTGGTGTGGCTCGGGTAGTCGAGGACGATGCGCGTGCCGACCAGGCGCGGCCGGTCCGCCACCGGTTCGACCATCCCTTCGATGAAGCCATGGCTGGCCTGGAAGCGGGTGCCCATGAGGGTCAGGCCGTCGATGTGGAAGTTGATCGGGCGGGAGCCGAAGTCGTCACCCCCGGGCATCGACAGGCGGGCGTGCCCACAGCGGGCGAGCAGCGGCCCGAGGACGACGATCGAGGCCCGCATCTTGTCGACCAGCTCGTAGGGCGCAACCGGAGTGATCGCTTCGATCGCCGGTACGTCCACGAGCAGGTTCTCGCCCTCCCGGTGTACCTCGACCCCGAGGGCAGCCAGCATCTCGGACATGATCTGAACGTCGACGATACGCGGGACGTTGCCGAGCACGTGCCGACCCTCGGCCAGGAGGCAGGCGGCCATGAGCTTGAGCGCCGAGTTCTTGGCCCCCCCGGCTCGAACACTCCCTCGGAGTGGACCGTTCGGACGGATGGCGAGCCGGTCCACGGCTCCCATTATCGCCCGCCGGAGGACCCGCCCCGATGACCACCACGCGCGCCGAGGTACACACCAGCGTTTGCATGCCGCGGCAAGCGGTTCAACACCTCGATGCGGCGCGTTGGCCCGGGTTCCGGCTGGACCGGGCCGACTAGGGTCGGTGCCGTGGCGAGAGAGCCTCAGGCGCCCGATCGGAACCTTGCCCTGGAGCTCGTTCGGGTAACCGAGGCCGCGGCCATGGCCGCCAGCCGGTGGATCGGCGCCGGCGACAAGGAAGGGGCCGACGGCGCGGCGGTGAACGCGATGCGAGTCGTGCTCTCGACCGTGGCCATGGACGGGATCGTGGTCATCGGAGAAGGCGAGAAGGACCACGCGCCGATGCTCTTCAATGGCGAGCGCATCGGCGACGGGTCTCCCCCGGCGACCGACATCGCGGTGGACCCCATCGACGGCACCACGCTCGCCTCGGAGGGCCGGGGTGGGGCGCTGGCCGTAATCGCGGTGTCCGAGCGAGGGAGGATGTTCGATCCGGGCCCGTGCTTCTACATGGAGAAGATCGCCGTTGGGAGTCGCGGGGCCGGAGCGATCGACATCACCAAGACCCCGACCCAGAACCTGAGCTCGCTGGCCGAGGCGCTCGGGCGCCCGGTGCGGGACCTGACGGCGGTGATCCTGGACCGGCCGCGGCACGCGGAGCTCATCGCCGAGGTCCGCGAGAACGGCGCCCGCATCCGCCTCATCACCCACGGCGACGTCGCCGCCGCCATCGCCACCGGCCGCTCCGACACGACCGGCGCCGACGTCCTCCTCGGCATCGGCGGGACCCCCGAGGGGGTGCTGGCCGCGGCCGCGCTCAAGTGCATGGGTGGAGAGATCCAAGGTCGGCTCTGGCCACGCAACGACGACGAGCGCGCCGCGCTCGTCAACGCCGGCTACGACCTCGACCAGGTGCTGTGCAACGACGACCTGGTGGCCGGGGACAACTGCTTCTTCGCCGCTACCGGCATCACCGACGGCGACCTGCTGCGGGGGGTGCGCTATTTGGAGGACGGCGGAGCCACCACCGAGTCGCTCGTCATGCGATCGCGCTCTGGGACCATCCGCCGGGTTGACGCGATGCACCCGCTGCACAAGCTGGCCGAGTTCAGCTCGATTCCGTTCACCTGATCGCCTCGACCGGTGCGCCGGCCGCCTCCAGGCGGAGTTCGGCCCGCCGGATCGCGCCGAGGACCACCTCCTCCTCGCCTCCGGCCGCCGGCTGACCCTCGTCGGTCCGTCGGGAGCGCAGCTCGCCCAGCTCGGCCTCGGCCCTCTCCCGCGCTCGCCGAGCCCGCTCCACGTCGATCTCGGTCACCGGTTCGGCCACGCCGGCCAGGAGCGCCACGCGGGTGGACAGGCCCGAGGGCCCCTCGCTGTCGGGGACCGTGTCGACCTGGAGGAACCCGCCGTGGACCGCCAAGCGGACCGGCTCACCTTCTTCTCGGTCGATCCGGACGACTCCGGGGACCACGGCGGCCACCAGCGCGGTGTGTCCGTCGAGGACGGTCATGTCGCCGCTGCTCGAACGCAAGACGAGCGCGTCGGCCTCGGTCTCGAAGAGGACACGCTCGGGGGTCACGACCTGGAGCGGGAAGCCCATCAGCTGCCGCGCTCGATGGTCCTGGCCTTCTCGAGCACCGACTCCATCCCGCCGACGTTCAGGAACGCCTGCTCGGGCACGTGGTCCAGGTCCCCGTTCACGAGGGCCTCGAAGGACTCGACCGTCTCTTGCACCGGGACGAACATCCCGGGTACCCCGGTGAAGATCTCGGCCACGAACATGGGCTGGGACAAGAAGCGCTGGATCTTGCGGGCGCGGTTGACGGTGACCCGGTCCTCCTCGGAGAGCTCGTCGAGCCCGAGGATGGCGATGATGTCCTGCAGCTCCCGGAACCGCTGAAGCACCGCCTGGACGCTTCGGGCCACCCGGTAGTGGCGATCTCCTACGACCTCGGGGGCCAAGATGTTCGAAGTCGACGCCAGCGGGTCGACCGCGGGGTAGATCCCGAGGGCGAAGATCTGACGGCTGAGCTCAGTGGTCGCGTCGAGGTGGGTGAAGGTGGTGAAGGGGGCCGGGTCGGTGTAGTCGTCGGCCGGCACGAACACGGCCTGCATGGAGGTGATCGACCTGCCTCGCGTGGAGGTGATGCGCTCCTGGAGTTCGCCCATCTCGTCGGCCAAGGTGGGCTGGTAGCCGACGGCCGAGGGCATCCGTCCGAGCAGGGTGGATACCTCCGAGCCGGCCTGGACGAACCGGAAGACGTTGTCGATGAACAGGAGCACGTCCTGGTGCTTCACGTCCCGGAAGTATTCGGCCATGGTGAGCGCGGCCAGGCCGACCCGCAGACGGACCCCGGGCGGCTCGTCCATCTGGCCGTAGACGAGGGCGGTCTTCTCGATGACCCCGGACTCCTGCATCTCGAGCCACAGGTCGGTCCCCTCGCGGGTGCGCTCTCCCACCCCGGCGAACACCGAGACCCCGCCGTGCTGGGTGGCGATCCGGTGGATCATCTCTTTGATGAGCACGGTCTTGCCCACGCCGGCCCCGCCGAACAGACCGATCTTGCCCCCCTGGAGGTAGGGCTCCAGCAGGTCGATGACCTTGAGGCCGGTCTCGAACATCTGGGCCCGTGGCTCAAGCTCGTCGAACTCGGGCGGATTGCGGTGGATCTCCCAGTAGTCGTCGGGCTCGCCGATCGAGTCGGTGTCGAGGGTGCGGCCGAGCACGTTGAAGACATGGCCCAGCACGACGTCGCCGACCGGCACCTTCAAGCCCTGGCCGGTGTTGTGCACCCGGGTGCCCCGGACCAGCCCGTCGGTCGAGCGCATGCAGATGCACCGCACCCGGCCCTCGCCGATCTGCTGGGCCACCTCGGCGACGATGGTCTCGCGGTGTCCCTCGAGCTCGAGTTCCATCTCGACGGCGGTGTTGATCTCGGGCAGGGCGTGGAGCGGGAACTCGGCGTCGACCACCGGGCCGGCGATGCCGACCACCCGGCCGTCCTCGGTCGAACGCGCTGCGGTGGCTGGCCGTGCTTGCGTGGTGGTCACTTCAGGCTCCCTTCGCCTCGCGGAGGGCCTCTGCCCCTCCCACGATCTCCATGATCTCGTTGGTGATGGTGTCCTGGCGCGCCTGGTTCATGGTCCGGGTCAGCGTGCGGACCAGCTCCTCGGCGTTGTCAGTGGCCGCAGCCATGGCCCGCTGGCGGGCGGCGTGCTCGGAGGCCGAGGCCTCGAGCATCCCCGAGAACAGCTCCGACTCGAGCCAGCGAGGCATCAGGTCGGCCAAAAGGTTCGCCACTTCCGGTTCGAACTCGGTGTAGCCGCCCCTGGTGCTCTCTGCGGCCGGCCGCTCAGCCCCCTCGGCCCCGGCGGCGGGGTCGGGCAGTGGGAGCAGCTGGGCGACCTCGATGCTCTGGCGCCCGGCGGACTCGTAGCGGGTCGAGACGAGCTGGACCAGCTCGACCTCGCCGGTGTGGAACAGCTCCCAGAGGGTCCCGGCAACCTGGCGGGCATCGGCGAAGGTGGGCCGATCGGCCATCCCGCTGAAAGACTGGGTCGTCTCGCGGCCCCGGAATCGGAAGTAGGCGATGGCGCGGCGCCCGACAGTGACCAGGCGCACCTCAGCGCCATTCGCCCGATGTGTCTCCAGGAGCACCTCGGCGGCGCGGAACACGCTGGCGTTGTAGGGCCCCGAAAGGCCCCGATCGCCCACGATGACGGCCACCGCCACCGTCGAGGGGCTCTCGGCCGACCCGATGAGCCGGGCCGTCGCGGGGTCGGCGCGGGCAGCCTCCCGCACGATCTCACCCATCGCCTGCCGGTAGGGGCGGTTGGCCGCGATCCGGTTCTGGGCCCGGACGATCTGGGACGCGGCGATGAGCTCGAAGGCCCGGGTGATCTTCTTGGTTGCCTCGACGGTGCGAATGCGCCGCCTGAGGATGCGGACGGTTCCACCGGCCATGCTCAGTCCGCCTTCGCCGGAGCGTCGCTCACTCGCTGCTCCCGGTGTCGAAGGTGTCGAGGAACTCGCGCAGCTTGGCGTCGATGGCGTCGCTCTCGGGCAGCTGGCCGGTGTCGCGAATGGTCGACAGCAGTTCGGGCGCATTGCCCCGCAGGAACTCGCGCAGTTCGGACTCGAACCGGCGGACCTCTCCCACCGGGACCCCGTCTGCCCATCCCCTGGTGCCGGCGTAGACAACGAGGACCTGCTCCTCCACCGGGACGGGGGCGTTCTGAGGCTGCTTCAACAGCTCGGTGAGCCGGTAGCCCCGGTCGAGCTGGGCCTGGGACGCCTTGTCCAGCTCCGAGCCGAAGGTGGCGAACGACTCGAGGTCGCGGAACTGGGCCAGGTCGATCTTGAGCGTCCCGGCCACAGCCTTCATTGCCTTCACTTGGGCGTCGCCGCCGACGCGGGAGACCGAGTTGCCGACGTTCACCGCCGGGCGAACCCCGGCGTAGAAGAGGTCGGACTCCAAGAACACCTGGCCGTCGGTGATCGAGATCACATTGGTCGGGATGTAGGCGGAGATGTCGCCGGCCTTGGTCTCGATGATGGGCAGGGCGGTCAACGATCCCCCACCGTTGGCCTCGGAGAGCTTGGCCGCCCGCTCGAGCAGTCGGCTGTGCAAGTAGAAGACGTCGCCGGGGTAGGCCTCGCGGCCGGGTGGACGCCGGAGGAGGAGCGAGACCTGGCGATAGGCCTCGGCCTGCTTGGACAGGTCGTCGTAGATGATGAGGGCGGCGTCGCCGTTCTCCATCCAGTGCTGGCCCATGGCACAGCCGGCGTAGGGGGCCAGGTACTTGAATGGCGCCGGGTCGCCCGCCGAGGCCACCACGACCACCGTGTACTCCATGGCGCGGTGGTCCTCGAGGATCTTCACCGTCTGGGCGACCGACGAGTTCTTCTGTCCTATCGCCACGTAGATGCACTTCACGCCCTCGCCGCGCTGGTTGAGGATGGTGTCGATGGCGACTGTGGTCTTGCCGGTCTTGCGGTCCCCGATGAGCAGCTCGCGCTGGCCCCGCCCGATGGGCGTCATGGCGTCGATCGCCTTGATCCCGGTCTGGAGGGGCTCGGAGACCGGCTCGCGCGCCACGATGCTTGGAGCCTGAACCTCCAACCGGCGGATCTCGGTAGCCCCCAGGCTGCCCTTGCCGTCAATCGGCTCGCCGAGCGCGTTGACCACCCGGCCGAGCAGAGCGTCACCGACCGACACCGAGAGGATCCGCCCGGTCGCCCTGACGATCTGCTCCTCCTCCAGGGTGTCGACCGGGCCCAGCACCATCGCACCGATCGTCTCCTCGTCGAGGTTGAGCGCCAAACCCAGGGTGCCGTCTTCGAACTCCAACAGCTCGTTCACGGCCGCGCCCGGCAGGCCCGAGATCCGGGCGATGCCGTCACCGACCTCGACAATGCGGCCGATCTGCTCGGTCTCGGCGCCCGGCGAGTACTCCTCGACGTGGCGACGCAGTGCCGCGGTGATCTCGGCAGCGTCGATGGTCAGCTCGGTCATGGCTCTCCTGTTCCTCGCTCCCGTTGAATCCAGCCGTCGGCGGGCACCAGCTCGTCGCGCAGGCGCTCCAACCGGCCCCGGGCGCTGGCGTCGACCCGCAGGTCCCCGATCTCCACGATCGCCCCTGAGAGGAGCTCGGGGTCGATGGTCACCTGGAGCTCGACCGGCGAACCCGCCAGCTGCCCGAGCGCGGCTGCCATGGTGTCGCGCTGGGCGCCCGCGATGGCCGCGGCCGACCGGACATGGGCGACCCGCCAACCTCGGGCCTGGGCCGTCCGCTCGACCAGCCAGTCCAGGGCACCCACGAAGTCCCGGGGCCGCCCCCCGGCGATGACGAAGCGAACCAGGCGCAACGTGGCCGGCTCGACCCGGCCCGAGAGCAGGGTGTCGATGACGTCCCGGCGGACCTCGACCGGCAACTCGCGGTCTGTCAGGGTCGCCCGCAGTTGCGGGTTGGACTCGACGATCCGAGCAAACCGGAAGAGCTGGTCCTCGACCTCCCCGAGCTGGCCGATCGTCATGGACTCGAACACCGCGTCGGCGTAGCCGCCGATGCGCTGGCGAGCTGCTTGGTGACCGAGCAACGCCAGCTTCTCGGTGCCCTGCGCGGCAGCCTCGTGCGCCACCCAATGCAGCGCCGCCAACACGTCGGACGCGTGCACGGCGGAGACTACGTACGCCTCCAGCCGGCGCGCCGGGTCGCTCACCCGGTCCTCGAGCAAGTCTGAAAGGACGGCCCGTCGGGAGGCCGGGGCGATGCCGGTGTCGGTCAACGCCGTGCGCAGTTCGGCGCTGCCCTGGACCAGGCGCTCGATCGCGTCGAGCTCGGCGGCCAGCGCGGGCCGGTCCTCGGTCTCGAGGACCGCCGAGCTGTAGCCCTCGACCGCTGGGTTCACGCGCCCGGCCCGCCGGACGGTCCGCCGTCGACCTGCATGGCAGCGATCGCCTCGTCGATCAGGTCGCGGTGCACCTCGGGGCTCACCTCCCGGCCGATAATCCGCTCGACCACCTCCATGATCAGCTCGCCGACCTGAGCGGTGGCCTCGTCGACGGCACGCTGGCGGGCTTGGTTCACCTCGGCAGCGGCACCCGACAGGATGCGGGCGTGCTCCTCCTGACCCTGAGCGGTGGCGGTGGCCAGCGCCTGGTCAGCAGACCGATTGGCCTGCTCGACGATCTCCCGGGCCCGGCGCCTGGCGTCCTCCAACGCCGCCCGCCGCTCCTCTTCGACGTGGGCCGCGTCCTGACGAGCTTGGTCGGCTGCGGCCATCTCGGCCTCGATCCTGGTCTGGCGCTCCTTGATCACACGGTTGACCGGAGGCAGCACATAGCGCGCGATGACCGCCAGCACGATGATGAAGGCCACCAGCTCGACGATGAAGGTGCCGTTGGGCACCAAGAAGTTGCTGCTCGCGATCATCTGCCCGTCCTTGCAAACGGCGCGCCGCCCGAGGCCGGATTGGATCCGTTCATCGACGTGGTCGGTCTCCTACTTCTTGTAGAGGGAGAAGATGAACAGGGCGGTGAAGGCGAGGTTGATGAAGTACATCGCCTCGACCAGGCCGACCGTCAAGAACATGATCGTGAACAGTCTCGACTGGGCCTCAGGCTGTCGAGCCACGCCGGCGATGGTCGCATTCCCGGCCAGGCCGTCCCCGACGGCGGCGCCGATCGCGCCTCCACCGAGGGCCAAGCCGCCGCCGACCATTGCGCCGGCGAGCTGCAACGCCTGGTTGGAAGTGTCTGCCATTACTGGTCTCCTTTGTTCTGCACTACGGGGGAAGAGGCGGTGATCAAGTCCAGCTCGCGCAGCGGCCGCCGGCTCCGCCGCTCGTGGCCAACTGCGCCGCTCATCACGTTGTCGAAGTAGATGATGGTGAGCAGGGCGAAGATGAACGCTTGGATCGCCGCGATGAACAGGGAGAAGAGCTTCCAGGCGGGGTTGATGACCAAGATGGTGACCCACCCCACCCGGACGCCCGAAAGGCTCCACGCCCCGAGAGCGGCGATCAGCGAGAGCATGAGCGTCCCGGAGAGCACATTGCCGAAGAGCCGGAGGGCGAGGGTGAGCGGCCGGGCCAGCTCCTCGACCACGTTCATGAACAGGTTGAGGGGAAAGAGCACGATCGGGAACGGCTGGGAGAAGTAGTGGTGGAGGTAGCCGCCGATCCCCCGTGTCCGGATCGATGCCGCGTGCACCAAAACGACGACGAACACCGCCATCGCCAGGGTCAGGTTGATGTCGCCGGTCGGCGCCGAGAGCCACTCGAAGTGGCTGCCCAGCCCCACCTGTTCGAACAGGTTGCAGATGAAGATGAAGACGAACAGCGTGATGGCCAGAGGGATGATGGCCCGGCCGGCCTCACCGATGGATCCCTCGACCTGCCTCGTAACCACCTCGACGAGCGCCTCGAAGGAGACCTGCAGGCGGCCCGGCCGCCCCCTGAGCACCTGGCGTCGCAGGAGCACGCCGAGCAGGACCACGATGGCCAGCGCGGCGAGGGTGGACCAGACCGTGTCCACGTTGATGGTGAGACCGAGGAACTTCCGCGTGACATGGTCACCCACGGTGATGTCGGCGGCCAGGAAGGGTTGCAGGGGTGACGTCACTCCTCCCCCCGGCCATCATCGGGCGCCTCGATCGAAGGGCGGCCCTCGGGCGCTCCGGCGTCGTCCACCGGGGCGATCGACAGCATCCCTGATAGCCCCGAGAAGAGCGAGCCCCCGCCGAACGACCCGGCGCCGGCCCCCTTGAGCATGGAGCGCACCACCCCGAACAGCAGCAGGAACTGGAAGACGGCCAGACCGGCCATGACCCCGAATCCGAGGTCGAAGTTCAAGAACAAGCACCCAAGGGCCACTGCCGTGATAACGGCCAGCCGGCTCATCGTGTTCATGGCCAGGGGCCGGCGATGGGACCCCGATCTGCGCCCGGCCCTGGCCACCGAGCCCTGCACCATCCGGAAGTTGCCGATCCCGAGGGCGATGCCGAGGCAGAGCCCGAGGCCGACGAACGTCGCGCCGAGCAACACACAGATCACCAACCCGACCAGACCGACGGCCAGCGAGCCGAACACGGTGCGCCTCGAGATCCGGGCCACATCCGGGAGGGACACCTGGGAGAACAGCATCGGCGCCCTCAGCTCTCCCTCGGGCCTGCAGAGGGCGCGCCTAGACGTACTGCCGGAGCTGGTGCACGGCGAGCAGCACCGCCGAGATGATGCCGAAGGCGAGGAAGATGAAGGTGAACAGCGGCGTCGTGTTCACCAGCGAGTCGACGAGGTAGCCGAGCCCGAGGCCGCCGACCACGCTGATCGCACAGGCAGTCCCGATCCAGAAGAGGTCCCCGATGTTGGGCGTGGCCGGCTTCGGCCGCCCAGGCGAGCTCTTCTGGTCGTCCTCCTGGTCCCCCATCGGCCTTGCCCCCAGCCGCGTCAGACGGGTTGTGTGTGTTGTCGTTCAACCGGGATTCCAGAGATTCCAGTGCTCACGCAGGGGCGATGGTGCTCAGCACGCGATGGGCGTACCCCGGACACCGCGTCGGTGCGCTGACGCTGTCCCTAGCCACCGGCGAGATCATCCCATCCCGCTTGCCCCTCGGGCAAAACGTCAGCCCCGACGATGTGCCTGTCTCATCGAGGCCCCCCCTCGACGGGGGGCCGGGCCCACGACCAGGCCTTCTGCCTCGCCGTCCACCGGCCGCGCCTCTGGCGGGCGGCCGTTGATCCCGCTCGTGCCGGCCGGGGCCGGCTGGGTCCCATCGGCGTCGGCTGGGCCGGCTGGCCGGGGCTCCTCTGCCTCCCGCCGGCGCAGTCCGGGGTGGAACAGCGTGTAGAGGCCGACCCCGAGGACGCCTGCCCCGAAGGGGATGAACGCGTTGACCCGGGGGACGAACAGAGGGAACAACACGAATCCCGACAGCACTGCGGTCCAGGCCCACAGAATGAGCACGCTGCGCCGTTGCCCGTGGCCAAGCCACATGAGGCGGTGGTGGATGTGCTCCTTGTCCGCGGCGTGGAACTGGCCCCCCCGGGCGGTGCGCCGGACGAAGGCGAAGGCCATGTCGAGGATGGGCACGCCCAGAATGAACAGTGGGATGAAGAGGGGGGCGAAGAAGAAGTAGGTCGACCCGCTGGTGACCGGGACCCGGCCACCAATCACCATGGTCGAGGCGGCCATGAGCAACCCGAGGAAGAGCGCGCCAGCGTCGCCCATGAACACCTTGGCCGGATGGAAGTTGAAGGGCAGGAACCCGAGACACACCCCGCAGGCGATCACCGCGATCAACGGCCCGATGTTGTCTAGCGGCAGGACACCGAGCTGCATGAGCCGCAGTCCGTAGGCGGCCAGGGCACCGCCCCCGATGGCGACGATCCCGGCGGCCAGCCCGTCGAGGCCGTCGATGAGGTTGATGGCGTTGGTGAGGGCGATCACCCAGATCGCCGTGATCAACGGCGTGATGCCCGGGCTGAGGGCAATGAGCCCGGCCAAGGGAACCTTGATCTCGTACATGGTCACGCCGAGGAAATACAAGATGCTGGCCGCGAGCACCTGCCCGGCCACCTTGGCCGGGGCGGACATGTCGCGGACGTCGTCGATCAGCCCGATGCCGAAGATCGCGGCGCCGCCGAGGACCACCCCGAGGGGCTCCGAGGAGTTTGAGAAGATCCCGTGGAGCTGCGGGAGCAGCGCCGCCACCAACATCGCCGCCAGGAAGCCGAGCAGCAAGGCCGCTCCGCCGCCGTAGGGCATCACGGTCTCGTGCACGGTCCGCTCGGTCGGCGGGTAGATGTAGCCGACCCGCAGCGACAGCCATCGGGCCGGCATCGTCGTGAGAGCAGTGACAACGGCAGCGACGGCGAGAACGATGCCGTAGAAAGCGAGGGGCGGCACTGGGACGCTCCGCGACCCCGACGGCTCAGCCCGGCCCGGCCAGGCCCGGGTACGGCGGGAAGGCGGCGCAGAGCACCCGGACCTCGGCGCGCACCTGCTCGAGCGCCGAGACGTCGTCGCGGTGGCGGAGGGCCCGGCCGATCAGCGAGGCGATCGTCGCCATCTCGGTCTCGCCCATCCCGGCGGTCGTCTCGGCCGCGGTGCCGAGCCGCAGGCCCGAGGTGACGAAGGGTGAGCGGGGGTCGTCGGGGATCGTGTTGCGGTTGGTGGTGATGCCGTAACGGTCCAAAACCTCCTGAGCCACCTTCCCGGTCAGCTCGGGGTCGAACGCTCGCAGGTCGACCAGCATGAGGTGGGTATCGGTCCCGCCAGAGACAACCCGGAACCCCTCGTCGCGCAATGCGGCCGCGAGGGCCTTGGCGTTGGTCACCACCGCGGCGGCGTATCGGCGGAACTCGACGGTGGACGCTTCGGCGAACGCCACCGCCTTCGCCGCGATGACGTGGTCGAGCGGGCCACCCTGGAGGCCGGGGAAGATCGCCCTGTCGATCTGCCTGGCCAGTTCGGCGGTGGTGAGGATGGCGCCGCCGCGTGGTCCGCGCAGGGTCTTGTGGGTGGTGAAGGTCACCACGTCAGCCGCCGTCACCGGGTTCGGATGCACCCGCCCGGCGATCAGCCCGGCCGGGTGGGCGGCGTCGAACATCAGCCGGGCCCCCACCTCGTCGGCGATCTGGCGAAACGGCTCGGCCTCGATCGTGCGCGGATAGGCGGTCGAACCGGCCACGATGAGCTTGGGCTGTTCGGCCTTGGCCACATCGCGCACCTGATCGAGGTCAATGACCTCGCCCACACGCTCGTCGTCGTCGCTCGCTGGAGTCACGCCATAGAAGACGAAGCGCCAGTTCTTCGACGTGACCGAGGCCGGCGACCCGTGGGTGAGGTGCCCACCTTGGTCGAGCCGCATGGCCAGGACGGTGTCGCCCGGCTCCAGGAGCGCGTGATAGACGGCCAGGTTGGCGTTGGCGCCCGAGTGAGGCTGGACGTTGGCGTGCTCCGCCCCGAACAAGGCCTTGGCCCGCTCGCGGGCCAGGTCCTCGACTTCGTCGATGACGCGGTTGCCGCCGTAGTAGCGGGCGCCCGGGTACCCCTCCGAATACTTGTTGGTGAGGACCGACCCCGTCGCGGCGAGGACGGCCGGCGAGGTGAAGTTCTCTGAGGCGATGAGTTGGAGCGTGGAGGTCTGGCGGCCGTATTCCTCACCCACCAGTCGCGCCACCTCGGGATCAGCCTCCAGCCAGCGGCCGAACGGGGACCCGGGGCTCACCGGGGCCCCCGGGGGTGATTGGAGCCGGCAGCAGTGCCGATCGGGCCCAAACCCATGCTGGCGAGTGTACCCAGCACCCTGGCCAGCACCCCGGTCGAAGCCCAAGAGAACCGGCTGCGGCTGGCTACGCTTCGGGCTCTGTGAGCCTCGATCCGAGAACTCCCGTCATCGTGGGAGTCGGCCAGGTGACCGACCGTCCCGGCGAACCCGACCCCGACCACCCGCGGGAGCCGCTCGGCCTCATGGTCGCCTCGCTCGAAGCGGCGCTTGCTGACGCCGGCGGATCCCCGGGGCTCCTCTCCAAGTCGCTCGGGAGCATCAGGGTCGTCCGCTCGCTCACCTGGAACGTGCCGAACCCCGGGGCCCTCGTCGCCGCCAGGCTCGGCATGGCGCCGGCCGAGTCGCGGAACAGCTCGGTCGGCGGCAACACGCCTCAGGCTCTCGTGTTGGACAGCGCGGCCGCGATCGCGCGCGGCGAACTCGACGCAGTGGCGGTCGTGGGGGCCGAATGCGGCTACTCGAGGGCGCGCGCCCGACGGTCCGGCGACACGCTGGTCTACACCGAGCAAGACCCGGCCACCTCCCCGGCCATCCCCTTCGGAACCGACCGGGCACCGACCACCGAAACCGAGGCGGCGCGCGGCCTCACGCTCCCGGTCCACGTCTACCCATTGATCGAGAACGCGCTGCGGATGGCCTCAGGTTGGACGAGGAGCGAACACCTGGCGCGCATCGGATCGCTGTGGTCGCGCTTCTCGCACATCGCCGCAGAGAACGTCTTCGCCTGGTCCCCACAGGCGAGGACCGCCGCAGACATCGTCGAGCCGGCACCAGACAACCGCATGATCGCCTTCCCCTACCCGAAGCTGTGCACGGCCAACATCCAGGTCGACCAGGGCGCCGCGATCCTCCTCGCCTCCGCCGAGACGGCAGAAGCCGCTGGAGTCCCGAGGGACCGCTGGGTGTTCCCCCTGGCCGGAGCCGAGGCCAACGATCACTGGTTTGTCTCGGAGCGGGCCGACCTTTCCCGCTCTCCGGCCATCGCGCTGGCCGGCCGACGGGCATTCGAGCTGGCCGGCGTCAGCGCCGACGACGTCGCGCTGGCCGACCTCTACTCCTGCTTCCCCTGCGTCGTTCAGATCGCCGCGCGCGAGCTGGGCCTCGGGATCGACACCGACACTCGCCGGCTCACCCAGACCGGCGGGCTGACCTTCGGCGGCGGGCCCGGCAACAACTATGCGAGCCACGGGATCGCGTCGTTGGCCACGGCGTTGCGGGAGCGGCCCGGCACGGTGGGTGTGGCGACGGGGCTCGGTTGGTACGTGACCAAGCACGCGGTCGGCGTCTACTCGACCGAACCGCCCACCGAAGGATTCCGTTCCGAAAGCGTGCAGGACGCGGTCGATGAGCTGGAGCGCCTTCGGGAGGACTCCGACGCCATCGGACCAGCCGAGATCGAGACCTTCACCGTCACCTACAACCGAGACGGGCGGCCCGAACGGGGCATCGTGTCGTGCCGGATCGGCGATGACGCCCGGACCTGGGCCAACGTCGAAGATCCCGACCAACTGGCCGAGCTGGTCGGAGCCGAAACGGCCGGCTGGTCGGGCATCCTGCTCGGGGGCGGCCGCTTCGAGCTGGCGTAAGCCTCCTCGAGACGGACAAGGTCGGCCTGAGGCCGTGGGCGAGTCCGGCGACGTTCGAGGGGGAAGGCCGCCAGAGCGCCTCGGCCCACGCCCGGAACCGCTCACATCGCGCCTCGCGGGGTGAGCTGACCTGCTCCTTACGCGCCCGCGTTCGTCGATTCAGCCGGCCAGCACGTCCTGAATGTCGACCCAGCGAATGGCGCCCTCCCGTAGGCACGCCGGGCGGCGCCTCGTGCAGTCGACCACGGTCGAGGGCACCCCCGCCGCCTCGCCGTCGACGACGGCCGCGACCTCCGACGGACCGAAGCGCTCGCGCACCTCAGCCGCCGAACTACAGGGTGGTTCCCCGTGGCGGTTGGCGCTCGTGGCTGGCAGCGGGCCCAGGGCGAGGCAGAGCTCCTCGATCAAAGGTTGGTTTGGCCAGCGGATCCCGACCGTGGCTCCCGAGCCGCCAACGAGCGACCCGACCCGAGCCCGAGCCGGCACCACCAGGGTGAGTGGCCCTGGCCAGTAGCGCTCGGCCAGCGCGGCCGCCGGCCCGGTGAACGAGGAGGCAACCACCCCGACCTGCTCTGCCCAGCCGACGAGCACCGGCAACGCCAGGTCCGCTGGGCGACCCTTGGCCGAGAAGATCCGGTCCACCGCCCGCGGGGACAAGAGGGATGTCAAGCCGTAGACGGTGTCGGTCGGCACCGCGACCACCAGGCCCTCGACCACCAGCGCGATCACCGGATCGAGGTCGTCAGCGGACAGGAGCGCCGGTGGATCCGCCTGGGTCACCCCCAGCGCGCGACCAGTGCCCGGGAACGATCGGTCAGGTCGGCCAGCACCTCGGCGCCGTCACTCCCGAAACGCTCGGCCACCCTCAAGGCGCTGTCCCGCTGAGCCGGGGCGATCTCGATGACCGCTGCACCCGGGCGCGACAACCACTCAGGCGCCCC
>JBEDUR010000046.1:0-3096 GCA_040414865.1 Acidimicrobiales bacterium | reverse complement strand
GCGGCCAGTGTCGGTGTGTCCAACAAGCATCGTGGCTGGGAGCTAGTTAGCTTCCTGATCCGCCAGCCCCTCTGGCTCCTCGGTTTGGCGGCAGCGGCAGGGGGATTTGCCTTTCAGGCGGTCGCACTCCACAACGGGCAGCTCTCGATCGTCCAGCCGCTCCTCGTCACCGAACTGGTCTTCGCCCTCATCCTGCGCCGGTTCTGGGTGCACCAGCACATCGCCAAAATGGCGTGGACTGCTGCACTGCTCACCTGTGCGGCTCTGGCGTTATTCCTGACCACGGCCGAGCCCCATGGTGGCCGTGTGCAACCGGACGCGGCCGATTGGGCTTTCGCGGTGGCCGTTTTCGGCGGGGCTGTCGCCGTGTTGGCAGTCATGGCGCGCTGGGGATCTCCCGTGCGTCGGGCTGCGCTCTACGCCACCGCGACCTCGATCACATGGGCCCTGATGGCCGCGTTCATCAAGGCGACCACCAACGTGCTTGCAACATCGGGCCCGGTGGGCATGCTGGCGCACTGGCCCATCTACGCGTTGGTCGCCACCGGAGTCCTCGGTTCGGTGCTCCAACAGGCCGCCTTGCAGGTCGGCCCGTTGAGCGTGTCCCAACCGCTGATCGTCGTGATCGACCCCGCTGTGGCAATCGTATTGAGCGTCTGGATCTTCGACGAGCGATTCACCGTGAGCCCGGCCCAGAAGACCGTCGCCGGGGTGGCTTTCTGCGTCATGGCCGTGGGGGTTACCATCTTGTCGCGGACAGCGCCCGCCGATCTCGATCGGTCGTTGCCGACAGACCATGGGGGCTCTACGCAACGCGGCGCGGGTGACGCCAATTGACTCGCGTAGTTGGCCGAATGGGCTGTTGGACCAGCGGAGTCAGCCAATCGGCCCATACGCGCCACCAGAGGTCGCCCGAGGGCGAACCACCACCGTTCCGTTCAAGTCGGCGGTTCAGGACACTGCGTCGCTTGGAGCTGCCTGGAGTACACCATCCCGCCAACACGTCGGCGATGAAGCCCGGGTGGGTATCGCGGGCTTGAGGGTGGTATCGAGTCTCCACCATTCCTGCGACGGTACTCCCACGCACGGTTCGCTCGACTGGGGTCTGTCCCTCAGCCATCCGCGATCCGGTGTTATGGGCGACCCATCCCGCGCTGAAGCCACCCCATGGATCTCTGCACGGTCGCCACGCCGAAATCCGGAGTGGGCATGGCGATTCCGACAGGCTACGGCTGGCGAAAGACGGACCTCAGGGTCGTCCCGCGCGAGGCACAGCGACCGATTGGATCAGCACAACGCCGTCCGACGCACCCGCGCCGCTCCAGTTATTCGCGGCGATGTAGAGGGTGCGGCCATCGTCGCCGCCGAGCATGCACGCGAAACAACCGCGGTCGGCGACGACCGTCTGCAGCACCTTGCCGCCTTCGGCCACTCGCGTGCAGCACTGACCCGGGACGCTGGCGTACCAGATCGCCCCTTCGGCGTCAGCGCAAATCCCGTCCGGAGCGGAACCCGGCCCCAGGTCGGCCCAGACACGGCGATCAATCAGTTCAGCCGACTCGGTGATGGTCCAAGCGGTCAGGCGATCCGCATGCGACTCGGCGAGCACGAGGGTGTCCTCGCCGAGGACGACCATCCCATTCGGGAACCAAACGTCGTCTGCGACCTGGCGGCTGCTCCCATCGGGCAGCACGACGGTCAAGGTCCCCGGCTTCGATTCCTCCCATGGCATCGAGCCGGGCATATCCACCCAGGCCCGGCCAACGGCATCGACGACGATCTCGTTAAAGGGCTGCCCGGTGCCCCCGTAGGGGGATAGGTCTGGGCCTGTCACAACCCCATCTTGCGTCGTGGCCACGAGTCTGCCATCGGGTAGCCAATCGATGGAAAAGGGCATCCCATCTATGCGCGTTACCACATCGCTGTTCGCGTCGGCGTCGAACACGAGCACTTCACCGGCCAGCCAGTCGCACATCCAGAACCGTCCCTCGTGCCACCGCGGGGACTCACCCATTTGAACCCCAGTCGCAAAGGTCTCAGCCATACGGGAGTAGACGCTACCGCTGGTTCAAGCGGCGCCTGGAGAGAATGACGCCGAACCCGGTGTTCGGGGCGGGTCTCTACGGGCAACCGCGGAACGGTGTGGGACACCTTCTTGCAATTAGTTGCGCCAGCTACCGTTCCAGTTATGTCTGAGCCCAGGTCCCGACGCCCCCACATGCCCGGCTACGGCGTACCGACAGAACCCGACGGAATGTTGTCTTGGTCGTTCGCGCTCGAGCGACTCATCTCATCACACGACTACTGGCTAGCAACCGTTTGGCCTGACGGCCGGCCCCACGTCATGCCGGTCTGGGGTGCTTGGTTCAGGGACGGTCTTTGGTTCAGCACGGATCAGACTTCTCGCAAGGCCCGCAACCTGCGCAATGACGCTCGTTGCGTTGTGACCACCGACAACGCCCTTGAGCCGGTCATCGTCGAGGGTACTGCTGATCTGGTCGCCGACCGGTCTGACGTTGTCGCCTTCACTGAGATCGTGCGCACAAAGTACACTGCAGAGTGGCTTGAGGACGTCTACACCGTGGACTTCTTCGACGCCAACCTCGGTGGTGGAGGGACATATCGGATGACGCCCGCCTCTGTGTTTGCCCTCAAAGAGACCGAGTTCACCACGTCTCCGACCCTCTGGACCTTCTGATCAAAGCGCCTCGGTGCCGGGCGACAGTACCCCGTACTCTATGAGTCGCTTGGTTCCCTCGCTGTCTAGGGTGGTCTCGTGTTGATCATCGCTGGCAGCTTGATCCTTGATCCGGACGACCGGGCAGCCTTTCTTGCGGCGAACGGGGACGTGGTAGCCCAAGCCCGCCAAGCGGCGGGTTGCCTTGACTTTGTGCAGGCAGCCGATCCGCTCGACCCCACTCGGATCAACATCTTCGAGCGCTGGGATAGCGAGGACGACCTGCTGGCCTTCCGAGGCGCGGGACAGCCGGCGTCTGATTCGCCGCCGATTCAGTCGGGGAACGTCATGCGGTACGTCATCTCCGCTGTCGAACCGCCCTGACCTCACCGCCTAATCGGTCCGTGCTCGTCGTGGTG
>JBEDUR010000045.1:0-13456 GCA_040414865.1 Acidimicrobiales bacterium | reverse complement strand
CGGCACGGATCGACACCGTCGACGAATATCGCTTGTCCACGGTGACCGGGAGCTCCACCCAGTCCCGGTAGCCGAGGTCCGAGGCCACTACGAAGAGCTCGACGTCAAAGGCAAAGCGGTCGATCGTAAGCCGGGGCACCACAGCCGTAGCGACGTCATGGCGCAACAACTTGATCCCGGTCTGGGTGTCGGGGATCGAAAGACGGAACAACAGCCGGACGAGCCAGCGATACAGCTCGGAGGCGACCCGACGGACCCAGGGGGCGTTTACCCGGGAGCCGGGATGGCGCTTGGACCCATAGACGAGGTCCGGGTTCTCTTTGCGCGCGACGGCGAGAAAGGCCGACAAGATCTCCGGCCCAATATCGCCGTCAGCGTCAAGAAACCCTACGAACCGGCCGCGAGCTCGCTCCATCCCGCGGCGCACGGCGAATCCCTTGCCCCGGTTGCGTTCGAGGACGACGACTTCGAGGACGCCGGCGTAGGCACCGTCGAGGCTGGCAACCGAGTCGTCTGACGAGCCGTCGGAGACGGCGATGATCTCGAAGCTGGCCGGGATCCCTCGAAGAGTGGCGACCGCCCGGTCAACGGTCTCTCGCACCACCGGGCCGGTGTTGAAGAAGGGGATCACCAGACTCAGTTCGGGGCCGTTCGGCGGGCCGTTGCTCACCAGCTCTTGGACCCCCCGGCGGGCCGCGTCGAAACATGCAGGTGACTGAGCACCTCTTCGGGGAGGTTTGCCTCAACGGCCGGATTTGTCCACCGGCCGTCGGGGCAGCGCGGTTTTGGCCTCGGCACTGCTTCTGATCCGGGTAACACCCAGCGAGCGCCTCGGCTTGCTTTGGGCACTCAACGCGCCCGATCTCGTTGGATCGTCCAATAACCTTTCGAGGAGACCACCTGCCCTGAGTTCGACCCGGTGCTCGAACGCTCCTGCGAACCTCTCCGCCCGGTCACGAGAGTGCTCGCCCCCCCGATCCGGAGAGGGACTCTAGCTTTTCGGAGCGAACGATCGCGGGGCGGTCGCGGACGGCCTGCAGGACCAGGTGCAGCAATCGGCCGTCGGCGGTTCGTATGCATTCCTCACCTCCCTCCGTTCTCGGGTCGGTCACCTGGTTGAGCGGCTCTTGCTTGGTCGGCGGTGGTTTGGCGGAGCTGTTCAGCCGATCGGCGACGTACCCCGATGATGGGGTACCCGGCGACGGTGGAGATGGATTGGTCGAGGTAGCCCAATTCCAGCCAGGGGGTCGACGCCAGGCGCCCAACTGACGGGCTCGAGTTGTCCGAGACGATGTTCGGCATAACCGCTGCAAATTGCCCACACCACGCGTCGCCAGCGCCAGGGGAGTTGGTGCCGCAGGCTTCCGCTCCCCCGTTCCCGCCAAGCACCAGTCCACAAACGCGAGCGCCGCCTTTCGCTGCCAATGGTGTCGATCCCGCGGGCCGCCCCTGCGCACCCGGCGACCTCGAGCACCACGCCTCCTCGCTTGGGGCCGGAGCGCAATCGGCGGTCGACCCTCGGCCCACCCTGCGGTGAAGATCCCTTGGCGTCCGAGCCGGCCGAGTTATTAACCGCTCCAGGTTGTGCTGGTCCTCGAGCAGGGCAAATCGACAATGCTCTCAAGGACCTCCGCCGGGGTGGGTAGACACGAAGGCAACGAGTCACCACTCTGAGGTTTGGCCTGGAACCATCGACCTTACGGTGAGGGTTAGGCTCCGGGGAGCGTCACCACCTGAGCCGCGTAGGTCAGCCCGCCGCCAAACCCGACGATGAGGGCCCGGTCGCCGGGATGTAGCTCGTCTTCTGCCAGCATCCGGCTGAGCGCGATCGGAATGCTCGCAGACGAGGTGTTCCCGCTCGAAGCGATGTCGTCAGCCACGACCACAGAGTCCGGCAGCTCGAGGGCCGTCACGATGGCGTCAGTGATCCGCTGGTTGGCCTGGTGGGCGACGAAGGCATCGATCTCCGACAGCGTGACTCCCGCCGCCTTGCAGGCCGCCTCGGCCACCTTGGGCATCTCCTCGACCGCCCACTTGAAGACCCGGCGGCCCTGCATGCTGATGGCCGGCTGCGGGCCGGTCGGGTCGTCGCGGAAGGCGTGGTAGTCCGGGGTGAGCTGGAGTACCTCGCCCCGCACCCCGTCGGTCCCCCAGACCACCGGGCCGACCCCCTCGCGCTCGGCTCGGCTCACCACCACCGCCCCCGCCCCGTCGGCGAAGATGAAGGCCGTCGTTCGGTCGTGCTTGTCGACAATGTCAGTCAGGCGCTCCACGCCGACCACAAGGACGTGCTCGGCGGTCCCGCCGCGTACCAGGTCCCGAGCCAGCCCGAGCCCGTAGCAGAAGCCGGCACAGGTGGCGTTGATCTGGACAGCAGCAACCTCGGTGCCCAGATCGGCCGCGAGCCTGGCCGAAGCCGGCTGGACAGGCTGGGGGTCGCTGCAGGTGGCCAAGAGGATCATCCCGAGGGCCGCGGGCTCGATCTCGGCGGCGACCAACGCGCCACGGGCGGCGGTGCCGGCCATCGCGACCAGCGTCTCGTCGTCGGCCGCCCAGCCTCGGGTCACGATCCCGCTCCGCGTCCGGATCCACTCGTCCGACGAGTCGATGAGATCGCACAGCTCCTCGTTGGTGACGCTGCGCCGGGGCCGGTAGGAACCGATCCCGGTGAGGGCCGCCTCCCGAGCGGAGGCATCGGTCATGGTCGCATCCTCACCTTCATCACCCCGGTGCTCTCGGGCATATCGGGCTGGGCAGTCTTGGAGAAGTAGAGCCGAACGGCGCCGCCTTCGACCTCGTCGACACGCTCGACGACCACGTCGCCTACGCGATGACGAGCCAGTTGGCGGAGCAGATCGGCCATGTCGTACTCATACAACATCAAGACCCGGCTGAACAGGCGGACCCGGCTGGCCAGGGCGACCTTGTGGAACCAGCGGTGCCTGAGCCGCAGCGAACGGACCAGCCGCTCGAGGTCGTTCCCGCCGTTCTTGCACTGGAACTGGGCGAACTCGCCTCGGATGATCGCGAGGATGTGGTCGACGTGATCCTCGCCCGGTCGCCAGAGCGGTCCTCGGTCTCAGCCGTGAGGACGCGGGTTCGGTACTCCTCGCTCGAGAGCACTGCCCACAGGGGGTCCCGGCGAGCGAGCTCCTCCCATGAGCGAAGGTCGTTGTGGTAGAGGTCCGCCACAACTCGTTGCGACGCGCCCTGCGGTCCGGCTCGCTAACCCTCGACGCCGAAGCGGCCGGTGAGCGTGCCGCTGGCCAACACGTGTCCACGGATGAGGAAACGAAACTTGGCGTAGGTGGTCGTCTCGTCGACTCCGAGCGAGTCTGTGTCGAGGGCGTATACCGAAAACTGATACCGGTGGGGGTCGTCGCCCGCCGGCGGGGCCATGCCGCCATACGCGCTTTCCCCCCAGTCGCTGAACCCGGTGACCCCGGCACCCTTGGCCCCGGCCTCGAGGGACCGGACGGTTACCGGCAGGTCGAAAAGCACCCAATGACTGAACCCGACCGTGGTTGGGGCGTCGGGGTCGTAGCAGGTGAGGGCGTAGCTCCTGGTATCGGCTGGACCCTCGCTCCAGCGCAAATCTGGGCTCACGTTGTCACCCCCGACGAACAAGTGCGCGGCTGATTTGGGGATGGTCGCGCCCTCGGCGAAGAGGGAGCTGGTGACCTCGAGCTCGTCCTGTGCCATCGCTGGTGCTCCTCATCGGTTGGCCGAACCGTGATCCAGACAAGGACGGTAACGCCAAGCCGGCAAGGCTGTCACGACCCGGCACCCGGACCGGCCGGCGCCGACCGACCGGCTGAGCCACGGGGCCGCTACTCGGCCAGGCCGACCGGCACGCCCTCGACGATCTGGTCGAGGTACTCGGAGAGCCCGTAGCCGACGCGGCCGTCCTCCAGCGTCCAGCGGGTCAGCCCCTCCGAGATGCGGGTGATCAGCTCGTTGCCCTCATCGTCTCGACGCCGGTTCCGAAGTGGGATGAGACTCAAGACCTCTCCGGCCACGGTCCAGGTGCGGTCGTCGACGACCAGCTGCGCCCGGATGCCCCGGTGGTATGGGGGATCGCCCTCCCAGCTTGAGCCGATGTGAAAGTCGCGGCAGGGCCGCAGCGCCTCGCCGTCCCAGACGAAGCCGCCCCTCCCCCCGGGTCCGTCCCGGCGGGCCACTCGAGAACCCATGAACCCGAAGTCCGCGCCGAAATTCGCGGTCAGCCAGCGGTAGTACCAGGGGGCCTGCCAGTACCGCGGGCCCCAGCTGTGGTCGCGCAGGCCGTAGCCGTCGACCTCGAAGCGCTCCTCGCCGACGACGATGGAGCCGGCCGCTCCGACCAGCTGTTCGTAGTGGCCGCGGGCAAACTCCTCTCCAGGACGTTCGGCCGGCTCTTCGGGCTCGCCACCGAACATCGTTGAGACCCCGCGGTAGACGAGGCGGACCTCGCACTCGCGTTCGGGGTTGGAGGTGAATGCCCGGCGGGGGTCGGCCATCTCGAGGGGATCGTCGAGAAGCACCACCTTGCCGTCGTAGGCCACGCGGAGCTCCTCGAACGGCGTGATCACCTCGAAGCGCATCCCGCCGGCATCGAAGGCGTCGTTCGAGGTCACCCTTGGGCGGCCGAACATGAACCCGACCCGGCCGTCAGAGAGGTAGAGGCAGACCGTCATCTCGCCAGTGCCCTCGTTGGCTCGGTTGCCCAAGCGGAAGAACCCGCCCATCTGGGTGCGCGAGTCGAACACGTTGAAGTACATCGACTCGTTGAAGTTGGGCTCGGGGCCCAACTCGTGCATGTACTCGTCGTGGGGTTCGAGGCGGATCGCGATCGGGCCAGCCTATCGACGCCGGGGCTGGTTAGCCTGCTTGTCGATGGACTCCGCGAGCATGGCCGAGGCGCTGAGCCGTGTCGTCGGCGGTGCGCTGGGCACGAAGGTGGAGATCGAGAACCTCACCAGACTGCCCGGCGGCGCCTCCAAGGACACCTGGAGCTTCTCCGCCCGAGGGACCGACGGGGCCGAGCGACGGCTGATCCTGCGGGCCGAGCGCGCGGGACCCTCCGGTCTCGGGATGTCGGTCGAGGGTCAGCTCCTCGACGCCGCGGCTCGCGCCGGGGTCCCGGTGCCCGCCCTGGTCGCGGTGGGTGCCGACCCCGACGCGTTGGGGGCGCGGTTCTTGATTGCCGAGTTCGTCGACGGCGAGACCATTCCCCGCCGGATCCTGCGCGACGAAGGGTTGGCCGCCGCCCGGGCGGCCATGACCGCCCAGTGCGGGCGAATCCTGGCCGACATCCACCGGATCCCGCCCGAGGAGGTCGCCGACCTCAACGCTGGCGATGTGCTCACCCAACTCCGCGGCCAGCTCGACGTCCTCGGGCAGCCGCACCCGGCCTTCGAACTAGGCATGCGGTGGCTCTCCGAGCACCGGCCCGTCGGAGCGGGCACCGTCGTGGTGCACGGGGACTTCCGCAACGGCAACTTCATCGTGGGCCAGGAGGGCATCCGGGCGGTCTTGGACTGGGAGCTCGCCCACCTCGGGGATCCGGTCGAGGACCTCGGTTGGCTCTGTGTCAAGGCTTGGCGGTTCGGCTCGGAGTTCCCGGTCGGCGGGTTCGGCGAGGTCGACGACCTGCTCGCCGCCTATGAGGAGGCGGGCGGCGGCTCGGTCGATCCCGGGGTCCTCCGGTGGTGGGTCGTCTATGGCACCCTGCGGTGGGGCGTGATCTGCATGGTGCAGGCACGCGCCCATCTGAGCGGCGCAGTTCGCTCGGTCGAGCTGGCGGCCATCGGCCGTCGCGTGTGCGAGGTCGAGTCGGACCTCCTCGACCTCCTCCCCTGGTCGGCGGGCACGACGTCCGAGCCAGTGCCCGAGACCGACTCTGCTCAGGCCCCTGGCCACCCGCACGATCTGCCCTCGGCGGTGCAGCTGCTCGATGCCGTGCGCGGCTACCTCGCTGACGACGTCATGCCTGCCACCGAGGGAAGGATCCGCTTCCACGCCCGGGTCGCCGCCAACGTGGTGGCCATGGTTGCCCGGGAGATCGAGCTCGGCCCCGGCCAGGCTGAAGCACATGACCGGCGGCTCCGTTCACTCGGCGTCGCGAACGAGGCCGAGCTGGCGGCCGCCATCCGGGACGGCTCTCTCACGGCTGGCCTGGAAGAGGTCGCGGGAACCGTCGCGGCTACGGTCGCCGACAAGCTAGCCGTGGCTAACCCCGCGTACCGCACCGGCGACGCGTGGGATCTCAGGCGGGACTGACGGCCTGGACCATCGGCGAGAACTCCGGGAACTGTCGGACGGACGTCGTGATCCCAAACGCCAGCCTCACCGGGCGCTTCGTCGCTGCCGCCCGGCGAGGTGCCACAGTGCAGCTCTGAGGTTTCTGGCCCGAGCGGTCAGCTCGCGCACTACTGGCGCCGCTCAGCTCCCGTTCGGCGACGGCGGGGTGGCCGGCACCGCCGGTGGCTCGACCGGGACGAGCGAGCGCAGCCCGTTGAGCAGACTGGAGAGCTCCATGGGTACGACGAACTTGGTCGACGGCGACGACCCGACCTGACGAAGGGTGTCGAAGTACTGCAAGAGCAGTGTGTTCTCGTCGAGCGTCCGACCTACCTCAAGAATCTTCCCCAGCGCTCCCGAGAACCCCTCGGCCTTCAAAATCGCCGCCTGGCGCTCCCCTTCGGCGGCGAGCACCGTCGCCCGCTGCGTCCCCTCGGCCAGGGTGATGGCCGCCTGACGTTGGCCCTCGGCAGCCAGGATGGCCGCTGCTTTCTGTCCCTCGGCCTCAGTGACCTGCGCCCGCCGGGTGCGCTCAGCCGACATCTGGCGAGTCATGGCCTCGAGCACCCCCGGAGGCGGGTTGATCTCCCGCACCTCGACGCTCGTCACCTTCACCCCCCAGCGCTCGGTCACTTCGTCCAACCGGACGCGAAGGACAGCGTTCATGTCTTCGCGCTTGGACAGCACGTCGTCGAGGGGCATGTCGCCGACCACGCTTCGCAAGGTGGTGGCTGCGATGTTCAGGGCGGCACCAGCGAAGTTCTGCACGACCAACACCGACATCTGTGCGTCCATCACCTTGTAGAAGATGATGAAGTCGATCGAGATCGGCGCATTGTCGCTCGTGATGGCGGTCTGGGAAGGGATCTCCAGAAAGCGTTCGCGCAAATCCACCCAGTTGGTTCGGTCGATCACCGGGTTGATCATGACGAGCCCCGGACCGCGGGTGCCGATCGCACGGCCCAGCCGGAACAGGACGATCCTCTGGTACTCCCGGGCGATCCGCACCGACATGGTCGCGAGCACCAGTGCCGCGAAGGCGACGATGCCGATGACGACTCCGATGATCATTGGGCTTCCTCCCGCTTTACGCCTCGATGTCCGCGACCCAAGTGGCCGCCGAAGCGATGGTTCTCGATCTCGGCGGTCACGTCGTCCTCGGACCATACGCCGAGCCGCACACCGGACGCCTCGATGACCTGCACCCGCTGGCCGGCCGTGACTGGTCGGTTCATCGATGTGGCCGACCACTGTTCACCGTGCACTCGCACAATCCCATCCGGGTCGAGATCGGTCATGGCCACGCCCTCGGCGCCCAAGACGCCGGTGGTGACATGTCCGCCTGGGTGTTCGTCGACCAGGCGTAGCCCCCGCCAGGCGACCACGCCCAGACCTGCCGAGATGGCGACATCTGCCCCGAGCAGAACCCACAGGATCGGAGCTGCCTGACCGGTCGCGGCCATGACGACCAGCCACACCGCCGCTGCCACGCCCAGGCCGAGCGCGACCAGGTGCCCGTGGGGGCCGACGTGAAAGCCGAGGACCGAAGCGACCACCACCAGCCCGAGCAAGACTCCAACGCCGGCCCACATGCTGACTCCTCACCTCAAACTCCCTGGCCACCATAGCTCCACAAGCCCGTGTTCGGGCCCTCACCGGGGCCGGTGCCCCGACTCGGGCACGGGCAGCTCCGGGGCCCCGTGCCCGTGGACACGGCAGGTTGGACCCGCTAGACCGGACGGGTCGTGGTTGACGCTGAGTCGCCGTCGACCTCGTCGGCGGCGCGATACCTGCAGGGCGCGCGGTACCACTTCCCGGCGCACATCATCTGCCGGTTGGTCGCGGCGCTTCTCTTGGGCGCGTGCGTCGTACAGCCTGTGCTTTTGGCATCCAGGGCGGGCGCCTCGAGCCTGACCGACAGCTTGCAGGCCGAGGCGGCACAACTCAGCCAGCAGCTCGTCCAAGAGCAGCTTCAGGTGAACACGCTCGAGCACCAGTACGAGCTCGACTCGATCACCATCTACCAGGACGCGGCAGCCATCGCCGTGGTCCGCCACCAGATCGACAACGACCAGTTGCGAGTGCACACCGACCGCGTTCGACTCTCCGAAGAGGCGGTCAGCGCGTACGTCAACGCCGGCAGCAGCGCACTCAACCCGACGCTTTCGCTCTTCGAGACGAACCGCCAGGCCCTCGGCAGCCGCAGCGAGTACGAGAATGTAGCCATCGGGAACACGACGGTGACTCTCGCCGCCCTCCACACCGACCAGGTCCGGCTTGACCAGGCCGAGGCGGAGCTCACGATCCGGGCCGGCCAAGATCGAGCGGCGCAGGCCGCGGCCGCGAGCGACCTCGGCCGAGCCCAACAGGTGACGGCACAGCTCTCCAGCCAGCAGGCGATGGTCAACGGCCAGCTCGCCGAAGCGATCGCGGCCGAGCGGGCCCTGGAGGCCGCGGCTGCCGCCGCCACCCGGCAGGCCGCCGCTGCCGCCGACACCCGGCAGGCCGAGGCTGCCAGCGTGGGCACGCCAGCCCCTGCCGTAGCTCTGAGCGATCCACCGTTGCCCCCCTTCCTCCAGTGCGCCCTCCAGGTCGAGTCCAGCGGGAACTACCAGGCGGTGTCCCCAAACGGCCAGTACATGGGCGGCTTCCAGTTCCTGCAGTCAACATGGAACCTCGCCGCCCAGCTTGCCGGACTCCCCCAGCTCATCGGCGTCCCACCCAACCAGGCCTCGAAGGCCGAGCAGGACACGCTCGCGGTCGCCCTGTACAACGCCGAAGGCGAGCGGCCCTGGTTGGGAGACTGCGGGTCCTGAGACCACCCGGCTTGACGGCGAGTTCGGTCAGCGGGTCGCCAGCACCGCCACCAGCCCGAGGTAACCGCATACCAGCACTGCTCCGTCCGCCCGCCCGAGGCCCCGGCCGCGGTAGGCGAGGGCGAGCGCGCCGATCGTGAGTCCCATGTACCAGACAGCAACCAAGAGGCCCGAGCCCCCGTAGCCGTCCAGCCCGACGATGACCCCCGGCACGAGCAGGCCGAAAAGCACGTTCAGCGTGTTCGAGTTCAACGCGGTGCTGAGCGCGGCAGACCCCCGGCCCCGGCGGGCCAGATAAATCGCCCCGACCGCGTTCGGAAGGCTCGTGAGCGCGGCAAGAATCACGCCCCCGATCAAGATGTCCGAGATGTGGTGATGCTCGCCCACCGCGGTGGCCGAGTACTCCATGAGGATGGACGACGCGATCACGGTGCCCAAAGCGGCTGCACCCACGACGACATCGATCGACCGTGCATGGTGCGTGTCGATGGTCGCCGCGATCTCCGCCTCCTCGTCGGCTACAGCCGTCGCCAGCCCGACGCCCAGCCGCGGTGGCAACGGCCAGCGGGCCAGTGTCGCCGGGCTGACTGACGAAACCACGACATAGGGGACGAACACCATCGCCGAGAGTCCGAGGGCGAGCCCGGGGGCGAGCGTCCCGGAAGCCGCCCCGAGGGTGACCAGCGCGATGGCGCTGGCAACGGTCCCTGCGAAGACAATGACGTCACGGTGCAAGCGGATCCGCCCGGCGCTTAGGGCACCCAGGCCCAGCAGGGCGGCCAGATTGAAGGCGTTGGAGCCGAGAACCACGCCGACCCCGATCGTGTGCTGGCCGCGTACCAGACCCGTGATCGCAGCGGTGATTTCGGGCCCGTCGGCAGCTAGCGCGGCTACCAGACCGAGAGTGGCCTCTCTGAACCCGAGTCTGGCCGCGATCCGCTCCAGCCTCCCGATGGCCAGCGTGCTTGCACCCAGGCTCACCAACACCGAGATCGGTAAGAGCACCGAGGCGCCGGCGTTCGAAAGCACTGCAAGCTGGCAGACCCAGAGCACCGTCATCGGATGGCCCACGGCACCTCCCGCGTCCAGGGCTGCTGCCGACCAGGCTTCCCGGCACTCCGCTCGGGATGGTATCGGTCGAGCGCTCCGACAGCGACGCCCGTTGACTCGGCCGCCATCCCGAGACCCGCCCTGACCATTGGTCCGCGACATGGAACCAGCCGGGCTGCCGGTGGCGATGGTCGATGCTCGAAGGCAGCATCGACATCCCGGCTCGACGACCACCGGCGTGGGGCCCGAACGGCCCTCACCCACTGCCCGTGGACGAACCGATCAAAGGGCCCGACGGCTGAGCGGGCGCGACCCGTTCCACCCGGGCTATAACGGGCCAGTCCTTCCAGCCCGGTTCCATCTGCCCGGAGGCGCCATGACGACCACTGATGACGTTCAAATCTCTGTCGAACCTTTCCTCTCGGTGCGGGAGAAACACGCGCGGGTGCCGGAATTCGCCCCGGTCAGAGCCAGGGACGGCGATGGCCCCCGGCCGAGTGACGGTGACGGGCCCCGGCCGAGTGACGGTGACGGGCCCCGACCGAGTGACGGCGATGGCCCCCGGCCGCGCGACGGTGACGGCCCTCGGCCGAGTGACGGTGACGGCCCCCGGCCGAGTGACGGTGACGGGCCCAGCCGGTAGCCCTTCGCACAAAGCTCCCCTCAGGCGCCGGTGACCCCTCACGTTGAGGATGCGCTCCGGCTGCTCGCGGCCCAGGTGCACGATGAACCGGACTCGTCGTGGCTGGCGAAGGGGGCGCTCCCTGATGGAGCGTTCCGAACCGACGATCTCGAGCGCCTCCTCTATCACTCCGGGGCCCCGGTCAACCTGATCCGCGACGGGAGCCGACGGAACCGCGTCGGCGTCGACGACCTGGTCGAGGCAATGCCCCTCGGCTGGACGGTGCAGGTCGAAGAAGCCGAGCGTTACAGCGAGCCGCTCGCTCGGCTCGCTGGGAAGCTGGAGGAGGAGCTGGGCGGCGATCCCGTCAGGGTCAACCTCTACTACTCACCGGTCGCCGAGACCCTCGGGTTCCCGGCCCACCACGACACCCTGGACGCGCTGATCCTGCAGGTCTCGGGGGCCAAGCGCTGGGAGGTGTGGGACCGTCAGATCGAACACCCGATCTGGATGATGCGCCACCACGACCAACCCGTCCACGACCGCCCGGCCCGCCTCGAGGTGACCCTCGAGCCCGGTGACGTGCTCTTCGTGCGTCAGGGCGATCCCCACCGGGCCTCATGTTCGGAGCCCCCCAGCCTGCATCTCACGGTGGGCTTGCGCCGGCCGATCGGGCACCACTTGCTGCAGTGGCTCGTCGACCAGGCGACCGATCTGCCCGAGGTGCGCGCTCCGGCGCCCTGGGCAATGGGGCTCGACGACATGGCTGGCGACCGAGTGGCCTGGGCGACCGCCGTCCTCGAACACTTCGTCCACTTCTTGGCGTCGGCCTCACCCGAGACCTGGCTGGCCCGGTACCTCGACGAGCGGGCGGCGACGCGCGGGGTCACCCCGGCGCCAGGGCTCGCTGGCCCGTCCAGGGTGGTGTCGGAATCCTCGCTGGTTCGGGTCAGCCATCCGCAGCTCGCCGCTCGGCGCTCTGGCGACCGTCTCGTCTTCGGGCACCGGATCGTCCGTTTCCCCGAGGGCCTCGGGGGGGCGCTGGACGCGCTCGGGTCTGATCGACAGCGGTGGTGGCCCGTCCACGAGCTCGCCCGGGCGACCGGCATCGAGGTCAGGCCGCTGGTCGCGCTGGCACAAGCGCTCGTCGACCAGGGCTACCTGGTGATCGCGTCGTGGTCAGCAGATCCGGAAATGGGTCGCTAGAGATCACCGCTCGGTGGTGGCCGGCTCGCTGAGCGCGGACGCCGAAGCAGCGACCATCGCTCCGGCATCTGGTTCGACCGCCTTCCGGTCGATCGCGACCAGACTTCGGTAGCCGAACACGCCGGCCAGCACCGCGGCCAGGCCCCCGACGACCAGCGACCAGCGAGCGCCAAGGTTCTGACCGACCCAGCCGACGATCGGGCCCCCGATCGGAGTCGATCCCAGCCAAGCCACCGACCATAGGGCCATGACCCGACCGCGCATCGAGGGCACCGCGGCCAGCTGCAAGGTGGTCTTGGCCAACGCGTTGAAGCTGACGCTGCCGTAACCAACCAGAAGCAGCAGGACGTACGCGGTGGGCAGGTTGGGGGCGATCGACGTGGCCAGTATGGCCAGCCCCCAGGCGATCGAGGATCGCCCGAGCCCGACGGCCGAAACCCGGTTGCGGTGCGCAGTCACCAGACCACCGACCACCGCTCCCGCACCCATGAAAGCGAGCATGGTGCCGTAGGTGGCGGCCGACCCGGAGAAGGTAAACCGGGCGACCAGGGGCAACGAGACCTGGAACTCCCAGGCCAGGGTGCCGACCACGGTGATCATGAGCAGCGGAACCAACAACTCGGGCGTCCGGCCCACGTAGCGGAGTCCCTCTCGCACCTGCCCTGGCCGACGCGGCGCGGGTGTGACCGGATACAACTCGCTCCGGCGCATCATGGCCAGACTGACGACGACGGCGCCGAAGGAGAGCGCATTGGCCAGGAAGCACGGTGCGATCCCGACGGTCGCGATCAGCAAGCCGGCAAAAGCCGGTCCGACCACGCGGGCGAGGTTGATGGTGACCGAGTTGAGTGTGATCGCATTGGGGAGGTCGGGCTCGGCCACCAGCTCGGCGATGAAACTCTGCCTGGCCGGGTTGTCGAAGACGTTCACGAAGCCGAGCGCGAGCGCGATCACCCCGACCATCCACAACGTGATCACCCCCGTCTGGTCGAGCGCGGCCAGCGCAAAGGCGAGCAGCCCCGATAGAGACTGGGTGACGTAGAGAATCCGCCGCTTGTCCAACCGGTCAGCGATCAGGCCGCCCCAGGGGGACAGCACCAGCATCGGGACGAACCGGGCCGCGGTGATCAACCCGAGGTCGGTCCCGCTGTGGGTCAGCGACAGCACCAGCCAACCCTGGGCGACTGTCTGCATCCAGGTCCCCGAGACCGAGATGATCTGGCCGACGAAGAACAGCCGATAGTTCCGCTCCCGCAGCGACGAGAAAACGGCCGATCGGGTGGCACTCGATCGGCGGCGGAAGCGCACGACCTCATTGTGGCACCGTCCCCGGCAACGTCCCGGCCCGCGGACCACTACCATCGCTCCCGTGGGTTAACGAGGAGCGTCTGGTCTAAATCCCCCGTCTCGTCAAGGGAGCCTTCGTGCCCGCCTCCTCTTCGGCGACCCTCGTCGCCCATCACCTTTCGTTCAGCCGCGG
>JBEDUR010000044.1:0-4126 GCA_040414865.1 Acidimicrobiales bacterium | reverse complement strand
GGACGCTCACCTACCAGGCCTTGCACGAGCTCTCCCAGCAGGGGATCGGCCAGACCACCTGTGTGGGCATCGGCGGCGACCCGGTCCCGGGGACCAATTTCATCGACTGTCTGGAGGCCTTCGAGGCTGACCCCGACACCCGGGCGGTGATGATGATCGGGGAGATCGGGGGCTCCGAGGAGGAGCGGGCGGCGGAGTTCATCGGAGCACACATGACCAAACCAGTGGTGGCCTACATCGCCGGGGTGACCGCGCCGCCGGGTCGCAAGATGGGGCATGCCGGGGCCATCATCTCGGGCTCCCAAGGGACGGCCCAGGCAAAGATGGAGGCCCTCTCGGCCGCCGGGGCGGTGGTGGCGGCCAACCCGACCGAGGCCGGGGAGCAAATGGTCGAGCTGGTGCGGGGGCTGTCCTAAGCGACCGGCCTGAGCCCGCACCCACGAGGGCCTTGCCCCGACATCGGGATGATGTCATAGTGACGTCATGAGGATGTCCTTGCTGGCCGACGCACTCCGCGCCGACCTCAATGAGGTGGTCGACCTCGGAGGAGAGTCGGTGGCCGAGGCCGCCGAGCGGATCTCCCCGGTGATCGTCCGCTCGGCCACCACCCGAGCACTCGACCTGCTCTCGGAGGCCGCAGCCCAGGTGTCGGCCGAGCTGCCCGACGGCTACGTCGAGCTCCGCCTGGCCGGCGACGACGTCTCCTTTTCCTATGTGACCGAGGCCCCGCGGACCACCGCCGAGGGCGAGGCCAACGCCCGCATCACGCTGCGGATGCCCGAGGAGCTGAAGGCCCGGGTCGAGGCCCAGGCCGGGGCGGAGGGGCTGTCGGTCAACGCGTGGATCCTGCGCCAGCTGGAGCGACGGGCTTCGAGGCCGCCGGGAGGTTCCCCTGGCCAGTCGCCCGTGCACGGGTCGCGCCTACACGGCTACGGAACGAGCTGAGGAGAAGGCCATGCATGAAGTGTTCGAGACTCCGGGGCCGGTCACCGTCGTGGTCGAGAACGAGGTGGGGGTGGTCGACGTCGAGTGCGTGGAGACCACCCTGACCGAGGTGACCTTGGAGGCCGACACCCCGGCCGCCCAGGACCTGATCGAGATGGCCAGGGTGTCGTGCACCCCCGGGGACAATGGGCGGATGGTGTCGGTGCTCATCCCCCGGCGGCGCTTCGTGTTGAGCGACGGGGTGAGTGTGCGGGTCCGGGCCCCGTTCGGGGCCACCCTTCGGGTGGCCACGGCATCGGCCGAGATCCGGGTTCGCGGCCGGTCGGGGCGGGCCTTCCTCAAGACCGCCAGCGGGCCGATCGTGGTCGAGGAGGCCGCCGGCGACGTCCGGGCACAGACGGCCAGCGGAACGATCACGCTCGGGTCGATCCTCGGTGAGGTCCGGGCGCAGACGGCCTCGGGCGACATCTCGGTGCAGTCGGCCGGCCCGGCCGATCTGCAGTCCGTCTCGGGCGACGTGCGCCTCGGCCAGCTCGGCAGGGACGGGACCACCTCCACCGTCTCGGGCCGGATCGAGATCGCCCGGTGCGGAGGCGGCCGGCTGCGGGCCAAGTCGGTCTCCGGGGCGGTGACCCTCGGCATCGCTCCGGGTGTCTCGTTGCGGGTGGACGCGGACTCGTTCTCGGGCCAGGTTCGCTCGGAGATTCCCATCGGGGAAGAAGGCCCAGCCGGCGGGGACCCGGACCTGGTCGTCGCCGTCCAGACGGTGAGCGGCAACGTCACGCTGCAACGGGCGGCCGAGCCGGCACCGGCTGCCTGAACACCGGCCCCCAGTTCGAGCGCCCTGCCGGCGACCTGTACCGTGGGCGCGTGCGTGTCGCGGTGCTCGTCTCCGGCACCGGGACGATCCTCGACGCGATGCTTCGACGGGACGTCCCGGTGGCACTCGTGCTCGCCGACCGGCCCTGCCGCGGCCTCGAGGTGGCGGCCCGGGCCGGCGTGCCGGGCGTCCTCGTCGACCGGGCCCGCTTCGGCGGGTTCGGCCCGCGCTTCGACCGGCACGGCTACACGCTGGCGGTGACCGAGGCCCTCACGGCCGCCGAGATCGACCTGATCGCCATGGCCGGGTTCGGCACCGTCCTCGACCGGCCGGTCCACGACACCTTCGGGGGGCGGATCCTCAACACCCACCCGGCGTTGCTGCCCGCCTTCCCCGGGTGGCATGCGGTCGAGGCGGCGCTCGAGGCCGGGGTGAAGGTGACCGGGTGCACGGTGCACCTGGCCACCCTGGAGACCGACGCCGGACCGATCCTGGCCCAAGAGGCCGTTGCGGTCCTCCCCGACGACACCGTCGACACCCTCCACGAGCGGATCAAGACCGTGGAGCGGCGCCTCTACCCCGACACCGTGCTCGAGGTGCTGGGTCGCCTGGCCGCCGCCCCGGGAGCCGAGGGCCGGCCGTGAGGGCGCTGCTCTCGGTCTACGACAAAGAGGGGTTGCGCGAGCTGGCCGGCGGGCTGGCCGAGCTCGGGTTCGAGCTGTTGGCCAGCGGCAACACCGCCGACGCACTGCAAGCGGCAGGGATCCCGCACCGCTCGGTGGCCGAGGTCACCGGCGCTCCCGAGATCCTGGGCGGCCGGGTGAAGACCCTGCACCCGGCTATCCACGGCGGCATACTGGCCGACCGCTCGGTCCCCGAACACCTCGACGACCTCGCCCGGCAGGGCATCGAGCCGATCGACCTCGTCGTGTGCAACCTCTACCCGTTCTCCTCCGAGCCCTCGGTCGAGCTGATCGACATCGGCGGGCCGACCATGCTCCGGGCCGCCGCCAAGAACTTCGCCCACGTGGGCGCGGTGGTCTCCCCGCACGACTACGGCCCGGTGCTCGACGAGCTGCGCCAGGCCGGTGCCTTGAGCGAGGCAACCCGTCGCCGACTTGCCCGCAAGGCCTTCGCCCACACCGCCGCCTACGACGCCGCCATCGTCTCCTGGCTGGACGAAGGTGAGGCGCTGCCCGAGAGCCTGCACCTCACGCTCCGGCGGGCGGAGGTCACCCGCTATGGCGAGAATCCCCACCAACACGGAGCCCGTTACCGGGTGGCTGGCGAGCCGAGCTGGTGGGACGGAGCGACCAAGCTGGGCGGCAGCGCGCTCAGCTATCTCAACCTGTTCGATGCCGACGCGGCGTGGCGGCTGGTCCACGAGCTCGCGGCCGAGGTGGGCGAACCGGCGGTGGCCATCATCAAACACGCCAACCCGTGCGGCGCGGCGGTGGGGGCTGATCTGGCCGAGGACTACCGGCGGGCCCTGGCCGGCGACCCGATTTCGGCCTTCGGCGGAGTGGTGGCGGTGGCCGGCCGGATCGACGCCGCGCTCGCCGAGGCCATCGCGGCGGGCCCGCAGGCCGACGTGATCGTGGCCCAAGCCATCGATGACGAGGCGCGTCAGCGCCTGGTGGAGAGGCGGAGGGCCACCAGGCTCCTGGCCGCCTCGGCACCCGAGCCCGCCGGACGCCTGTTCCGCAGCATCGGCGCCTCGGTGCTCGTCCAGGAAGCCGACCGCATCGTGGTTCCTCCGGCCAACTGGAAGGTGGTGACCCGAGCCACCCCGACCGAGGAGCAGTGGCGCGACCTGGTCTTGGCCTGGCTCATCTGTGCCCGGACCACCTCCAACGCGGTGGTCGTGGTGCGGGATGGCCAGGCCATGGGGATCGGAGCCGGCCAGCCGTCTCGGGTCGGCGCAGCCGAGATCGCGGTGGCCAAGGCCGACGAGCGTGCCAAGGGCGCTTCGGGGGCCAGCGACGCGTTCTTTCCCTTCCCCGACGGCTTGGAGGTCCTGGCCGACGCAGGCGTCGGCGCGGTCGTGCACCCCGGCGGCTCGGTGGGCGATGCCGCGGTCATCGAAGCGGCCGACGCGGCCGGGGTGGCCCTGGTGGCGACGGGCGAGCGCCACTTCCGCCATTGATGGAGCAACCGTGACGGAGAGGGGCCGATGAGCGCGATCGTCCTCGACGGCGAGGCGGTGGCCGCCCGGATCCGCGCCGAGGTGGCCGGGAAGGTGGCCGCGCTCGCCTCCGAGGGGCGAGTGGTCGGGCTGGGCACGATCCTGGTCGGTGACCACGTCCCGAGCGCCCGGTACGTGGAGATGAAGCACGAGGACTCGGCCGAGGTGGGCATCGC
>JBEDUR010000043.1:0-2653 GCA_040414865.1 Acidimicrobiales bacterium | reverse complement strand
AGATCTTCGGAGCAGTGGGGAAGTGGTTGGAGGCGTGGTCGGTCGGCCATGCGACGTCGATGGAATGCGACGCCTGGGGCATGACCGAAGCCCTCCGGATGGCAGGCCAGCGGGCGCTCGCCGGACTGGGACAGGCGCCCGACGCGCTCCTGATCGACGGACCCCGGAACCTCCTGCGGCAACCGGGCCGGCCCAACGGCACGCAGCCCACCGGCCCGCCCCCGCAGACCGACGACCTGTACGACGCCCACGCCGCATTCGACGCCCACGCCACCTTCGACGCCGACGCCGCCTTCGACACTGCCGCCGCCTTCGACACTGCCGCCGCCCTCGACGGCGACGCTGCAACCGTTGACGAGCCTTTCAAGTCCGAACATTTCAGAGCCGAAACCTTCCCCGGAGTGATCCGCCCCATCGTCGACGGCGACGCCAAGTGCGCGTCCGTCGCGGCGGCGTCGGTCCTCGCGAAGGTGGTCCGTGACCGCATCATGCGGCAGGAGGCCGACCACTTCCCGGCCTACGGCTTCGAGCGCAACAAGGGCTATCCGTCGCTGCTCCACCAGACGGCACTGCGCGGCTACGGGCCGTCGGCCATCCACCGGCGTAGCTGGGCCTTCATGGGTGAGCTTCCCTGGTGCGGGCACCCGTGCCCGGTGCGCATGCAGATTTCGTGCGTCGATGACCGCCAGGGGGTGCTCTTCCCGGCGTCCTGATCGTCATCAGGACAGGAATCGGGTTAGCGTTCTCATCGATGTTCGGGGGACCCAGGACGCGACGCGGTCGACGACGTTCTTCCCTCCCGCCCCTCTCACTCTTCCAGCCCCTTCTGTCCCTCCTGTCCCTCCAACGGTTGGCTGTATGAGCCAACCGGTCCTCGAGATCGACGGCCTCCGTACCGAGTTCCGTCTGAAGCACTCCAGCGTCGTCGCGGTCGACGACGTGTCGTTCCACGTCGACCAGGGCGAGTGCGTCGGAGTCGTCGGCGAGTCCGGCTGCGGCAAGACCACCGTGGGGCTGTCCATCATGAAGCTCCTTCCCAACGTGGGCCACGTCATCGGCGGCACGATCACCTTGCTGGGCCAGGACCTCGCTCCCCTCAACGAGAAGGAGATGTGCAAGGTCCGTGGCAACCAGGTGGGGATGGTCTTTCAGGATCCGCTCACCTCCCTGAACCCGACCATGACGGTCGGGGACCAAATTGCCGAGAGCGTCCGCCTCCACCAGGGCGCATCCAAGGCCACAGGCAGGAGTCGTGCCCTCGAGGTGCTCAAGATGGTCGAGGTGCCCAACGCGGAGGAGCGGCTCGACGCGTATGCGCATCAGCTCTCGGGCGGCCTGCGCCAGCGGGTGATGATCGCCATGGCCTTGGCGTGCTCGCCGAAGCTCTTGATCGCCGACGAGCCCACCACGGCGCTCGATGTCACCATCCAGGCGCAGATCCTCGACCTGCTCGACCGCCTCCGCCAAGAACTGCACATGTCGGTGATCCTCATCACCCACGACATGGGCGTCATCGCGGAACGAGCCGAACGTGTGTTGGTGATGTATGCCGGCCGCATCGCAGAGAGCGCGTCAACAACCGAGCTCTTCACCGCCATGCGCCACCCCTATTCAGAGGCGCTCATGGCCTCGGTCGCCAAGCTCGATCAGGATCCTTCCGTGCGCTTGGTCAGCATCCCCGGCCTGCCGCCCGACCTCTCGCAGCCGATTAATCATTGCCGCTTTGCCGCGCGGTGCCGCTACGTCCAGGACGACTGCCGCGAGACCGAGCCTCAGCTCGAGCAAGCGGCCGCTAGCGGGCCGAATCACTTGGTGGCCTGCTTCCACCAGGTCGACTACGACCCCGACACCATTGCCAAACGGCCGGAGGCGGTGGCCAAGGCGGCCGACCTCACCGTGAAGGTGGACGAGGTCGCCCTGGCTCGCCAACACGCTCGTGCGGACTCCCTCACCACAGCGCCCGTGCTCGTCCGCGTCGACCACGTAGTGAAGGAGTTCCCTGTCACGACGGGCGCCGTCGTCCAAAGAAAGATCGGGACGGTCAAGGCCGTCACCGACGTCTCGTTGGGAATCCGCCAGGGAGAGACCTTCGGGCTGGTCGGCGAGTCGGGCTGCGGCAAGACCACCATGGGCCGCATGGTGGTCGCCCTGGAGACCCCGACGTCCGGCAACATCGCGTTCGAGGATCAGGACATCACCCGGTTGGACGCACGCGCGCTGCGCAAGCGGCGCCGTGACTTGCAGATGATGTTCCAGGACCCGTACGCATCGCTCGATCCCCGTATGCGGGTCGGCTCGATCCTCCGTGAGCCCCTCAAGGTCCAAAACATCGGGGGCAGGGACCAGCAGCGGGCACGGGTCCTCCAGATGCTCGGCGAAGTCGGCCTGCCCACCAAGGCCGCCGAGCTGTACCCACACGAGTTCTCCGGCGGCCAGCGCCAGCGCATCGGATTGGCCCGGGCCCTGGCGCTCGAGCCGAGGCTCATCGTGGCCGACGAGCCGGTCTCGGCCCTCGACGTGTCCATTCAGGCGCAGATCCTGAACCTCCTCAAGGACCTCCAGGAGCGCCATAGCCTTACCTATCTCTTCATTTCGCACGACCTGGCGGTGGTGAAGTACATGGCCGACCGGATCGGCGTCATGTACCTCGGCA
>JBEDUR010000042.1:0-4137 GCA_040414865.1 Acidimicrobiales bacterium | reverse complement strand
CTTCGGTGCCTTGGTTCACCAGGTTCTTCACCCGGCGCTTGGGGCCCGGAAGGCCCTTGATACCCAGCTCACGCATGATCGAGAGGATCAGCTTCTTGTTGACGATCATGTTCTGCTCGCGCAGGAGCGCCGCTCTGATCCGCAACATCCCATAGGTGCCCCTCGAGCGCTTGTGGATGTCGGCCACGAGCCCGCTCACGAGGAGCCGGCGGATCTCGCGGTCAGAGGGCACGTGGTACTTGAACTCGTAGAAACAGCTACGTGAGACGCCGGCGACGCGACACGCCTCGCGCTCGATATAGCCCAGATTGCTCAGGCCTTGGGCAATCTGGCACCGCCTTTTGGGCTGACCGGCTCCTCGCCGTTGAAGAGGGCGACGGCCGCCTTGGTGATCTCAAGCTCGGCCTCGAGCTCGGCGATCGTCTTGTGCGCCTGGGCCAGCTCGTCGGCCTCGAAGGACTTCACGCCCTCGGCCCGGCCCGCATCGATGAGGGCTTGGCGCTTCCACTTGTAGAGGGTGGCCTCTGAAACCCCGAGTTCGGGCGACAGCGAACTCACCTTCTCGCCGGCCACGAGCCGTGCACAGACGGCCCGGCGGAACTCTCTCGCATAACGCTTGGGCATGGACTACCTCCTGGTAGCTCACGACCCAACTCTTATAACGCTGGCTCGGGCTTAGGGGTAAAGCCCACTCGGTGCGCCTGTGGATGTCCGGTAGATCTCCGACGAATCATGTTCGGGTGATGTCCGACACTGTTGATTAGGTCGTTTTATGACTCCTGTGGGCCTCTGCCCGCTTCTTCCTCACCTCCCCTCGAGTCGTTCGCAGGACGTTCTTGATGAGCTCGGGTCCGTCCCAGACCTCAAGGAGTTCCTCGAGGATGCGGACGTCGACGAGGTGCGCCGCCCGCTGCTTTCCGACCGAGAAGACCTGGTTCGACACTGAGATCGTGCCATTGAGTGAGACGGTCCGGCTGACCCAGCCCTCGTCTGTGCGATCGTCGCTGATGGCGTCGAGGTCGACCGCGAGGCCGGGCTCAATACGGTCGTCCTTGGTGCCAAAGCGCTCAGCCGGCGTGGCCATACCCAGGCTTTGGTGCGGCCGAATCGTGTTGTAGTCGGCCACCCAGGCGTTGAGCTCCTTTTGGGCCACACGCTGGGTGGAAAAGATCTGGCCACCCAAGAACTCGGTGCGCAATGTCCGGTGGAAACGCTCGATCTTGCCTGTCGTCGTCGGCGATGCCGGTGCGGTGAGGCGGTGCACGATGGCGTTGTCCCGGCAGATCTTGTCGAAGAGCACCTCGCTCGGCGTGAGGCCGAAGCGGTTGGTGAAGACCTTGCCGTTGTCGGTGAGGACCTCGTCGGGCACCCCGTAGCGCTCGAGGGCCTGGGCGAAGAACCCGCAGACCGCTCGGCCGGTGGCCCGGACCATGATCCCGGCACAGACGCAGTAACGAGAATGGTCGTCGACGCCGGTCAAGACCTTGCATTCGGTGCCATCGTCGAGGAGCACGCCGCCGACCACGTCGAGCTGCCACAGTTCCATGGGCCGGGCGCGCTCCCAGCGTTTGTAGGTGGGCAGACGCTTGCGGGCGGCCTTGGGGTCGATCAGGCGATGGCGCACCAGAGCCCGATAGATGCCCGAGACCGACGGCAGGGGCGTCACGCTTTCTCGGCCCAGTTGGTGCCGCAGGCTCATCGGGCCCCAATGCGGTCGGTTGCGCCGCAGCTCGAGGACCCGGGCCTCGATAGCCGCAGGCATCTGGAGGGGCGAGGATCTTGGCCGGTGCGATCGGTCCCGCAGGCCGTCGAGACCTTCGGCCTCATAGCGGGCCAACCAGGTGTGCACCGTGTCTCGATGCACGCCGAACTTCTCGGCCACCTCTGTGACCCGCATCCCGTCTCGGATGACGGCTAGGACGGCGTCATAACGCTGTTCCACCTTGCTGAGCTCCCTGAGCATTGGGCCACCTCCTGCGCTGGGCAGGTTGGTGGGCAAGGTGTCGGATATCAACCGAACACGTGTCGGGGATCACCCGAACACGCGTCGGCCCTCAACCGAAGAGGAAAAGCCGGGGTTCACCCGGAACAACACAGAGTTGTGGTGGGCCGCCCGGGTCTCGATCCCGGCACCTTGGGATTAAAAGTCCCCTGCTCTTCCGGATGAGCTAGCGGCCCGGGGAAGGAAACTAACCGAGTCAACCGGACCCGGCCGTCATTGGGAAGCACCTGGAATGAACTTGACCTCTTTGGCTGCATTTGCGTCAGTGGAGACGCCCGCAGAGTTTGCCGCCTCGGACGCCTCGTGCACAGCGAGCGCAGCCATGACGGCGGCAAGTGCGAGCAGCGCCCCGGCGACGCCGTAGGCCGAATGCGGACCGACGGAGGAAAGGACCGGCACGGCCAGACCCATGCCCACGAGAAAGGCCGACTGGTCGAAGGCATCGGCAGCGGCGAGTACGCGACCGCGGATGCCGTCCTCCGTCTGGTGCTGAATGAAGACCAACCAAGGGACGAAGACGAACCCGCTGCCGGCGCCGCCGACAGCCCCCGCCGCAACGATCAGGCCGAATGTGGGTAGCACCACGATGCTACCGAGCGACACGGACATGGCGGCCATTCCGAGGACGATCGCCTTGGGTGCAGATGCAACCGAGACGGTTCGTCCGGCGACAAGTGCCCCGAATACGGCACCGCCACCCCACACGGCGGTCAAGAGGCCATATCCGACGGAACCCGCGTGGAAGTAACGGGCCAGAACGGGATCGATGACGAGCGCCGAGCCGAACGAGCTCCAGGCCAGCGCGCTGGCAATCGCAAGCAGAAGGACTGGTCTCCTCGTCGTCAGCGCCCGAAAGCCGGCCACCAGCGTGGCCGCGTGTGGACGTTCGACGTGTCGCTCACCCGAGCCGAAGCGCCCGGAAGTGAGGCCAACGAGGAGTGCAGATACCACGAACGTTGCCGCGTTGACGGCAAATACGGTGCCCGCACCGGCGAGCGCGACGATGGCGCCGCCGGCCAAAGGTCCCGCCACCAAGGCGATGTTGAACGCGGTTGCCAACTGCGCGTTCGCCCACGGTACGTCGCGCCATCCCACGAGATTTGGAATGGCTGCGCCGGACGCCGCGCGGAAAGGCGATCCCAAGACGGTGGCACCGAGCGCCCCCAACAAGAGTTCCCAGGGAGCGTGCAGGAATACCATCGCGAAATAGGCCGCAGCTCCCATGAGCTCGGAGCACACCATGACGCGACGACGATCGAATCTGTCGGCGACCCAGCCCGACATCGGAGCGACGAGTGCGCCGACGCTGATGGTGGCGAACAGGGCGGCGACAACCCAGGCGCCGGACCGGGTCAACGCGTAGATCTCGTACACCAACGCGATCTGCGCGGCCTGCGAGCCGCCACCCGATATCCCACGGGCCACGGCGAGCCGGCGAATACTCCCCCGCCCCTGCCCACCGGACGGCGCCATAGGCGAAGGGTAGCCCTGCGCACGGTCTGCCTTCGGGTCTCCGGGCTCTTCGATCGTCGCTCAGCTCGCCATCCCCCGCGGCGTGGAGCAGGATCTGTCCATGCTGCACAGCAGGTTCACCGAGATGTTCGGCTTGGACTACCCGTTGATGTCCGCGCCGATGACGCTGCACAGCGGGGGCGTCCTGGCGGGGGCAGTCTCGGCGGCGGGCGGGCTCGGCTCGTTCGGCGGCGTCCACCTCTCCAACGATCCGAACTGGATCCGTTCGGAGATCGAGAAAGTCCGGAAACGGACCGACCGACCGTTTGCCATCGGGTTCATCACGGGCTTCATTCCTTTCGTCGAACCGCTGTTCAAGGCGTCCCTCGTCGAGGCCCCAGCCCGCATCGCCCTCTCTTTCGGCGACCCTGCTCCGTGGATCGAGCGCTGCCGCTCGGCCGGAAGTCGGGTCATCTGTCAGGTCCAGACCTACGCGCACGCCGACCTCGCCGTCGAGGCAGGCGCCGACGCGCTCGTCGCCCAGGGAACCGAAGCAGGTGGCCATACCGGTGAGATAAGCCTCCTGCCCCTCCTGGCGGGCGTGGCGGAACGGCACCCGGACATCCCTTTGCTGGCCGCGGGAGGAATCGGTGACGGCCGGACGTTGGCCGCGGCCTTGACCG
>JBEDUR010000041.1:0-31943 GCA_040414865.1 Acidimicrobiales bacterium | reverse complement strand
ACCGATCCCGACTCGGAGGCCTCGGCGGCGTTCGGTGCGGTGGCCGAGCGTCTGGCCGCGCTGGGTCCGGCGCGCGTCTACCGTCGCGAGCTGTCACTCCGCTGAACCGAAGACAAGTAAGGGTGGTCGGGTGCAAGAGCTCTCAGGCAAGGTCGCGGTGGTCACCGGCGGAGCGAGCGGGATCGGACTGGCCATGGCCCGACGCTTCGCCGGGGAAGGCATGCGGATCGTCCTGGCCGACGTGGAGGAGCCCGCGCTGGACGCTGCCGTCGCCACGCTGGCCGAATCGGGCACCGAGGTCAGGGGAGTCGTGACCGATGTCGCCGACCACAGCTCGGTGGTCCGTCTCCACGACGCGACGCTCGAGGCCTTCGGCGGGGTGCACGTCGTCTGCAACAACGCCGGCGTGGTCGGCTACTCGATCGTCAAGAGTCCGATCGAAGTGTGGCAGTGGGTGGTCGGCGTCAACCTCTTTGGCGTGATCAACGGGTGCAACGTGTTCTTGCCGACCCTCATGGCCCAGGACGAGGGCCATGTGGTGAACACCGCCTCGATGGCCGGCCTCCAGGGGGCCGGGGCCCTCGGCGTCTACTGCACCACCAAGTTCGCCGTGGTCGGACTGAGCGAGTCGCTGGCCCAGGAGCTCTCGACGTCAGGCTCCAAGGTCGGGGTCTCGGTGGTCTGCCCGGGGTTCGTCAAGACCCAGATCGATGTATCCGAGCGCAACATGCCAGAGGTGGCCCGTCGGGTCACCGACGGATCCACGGACTGGCTTTCCCGCCTGATCGCAACCGGCATCCCGCCCGAGCAGGTAGCCGGCGCCGTGCTCGACGCCATCGTGGGGGGCCGGCTGTACGTGCTCACCCATCGCGACATGGCTCAGTCAGCCTTCGAATGGCGCCACGCGCTGGTCCTCGGGCAGGGCTGAGCCGGATCGAGGGCATCGGTGGAGCGCGCCCTTCAGAGTTCAGGCGACCCCTTTGCCTTGAGGTACAAGCCGGCAGTGCCGGTTCGGCGGCGCGTCAGCGCCACTCGATCGCCCGAGGCAGCTTGGAGGTGTCCCAACCCAGCAACGCAACCGCCTGGCGGCAGGCGAACCGGTCGGTCATCCCGGCGACGTAGCCGACCGCCGCTCGCACCGCCTCGGGCTCGCCGGCCGAGAGCCCTCCCGCCTTCTGTACCGAGGGGATGGCGCCGGGCCGGTCGGCGTAGTGCTCGACGAGGGCCCGGAGCATCGTCACCACCGCTTCGGCCTGGGCGACCGAGGCGTCCCGCAGGTAGATGTGCTCATAGTTGAGTGCCCGGAACCGGGCGAGCGCCTCGGCGGTATCTGCGTCCATCGCCACCTGCCCTGACGCCAGGGTGGTGTTCACCAGCGCGCCGATGAAGGTCCCGAGCTGTTCGCCGCGCTCCATCCCGCCGACCTCGGCCACGAAAGGGTCGAGGCGCTCGGGAGACACGATCCCGGTTCGTACCGCGTCCTCCCAGTCGTGGCAGACGTAGGCGATGCGGTCGGCCCAGCTGACCACCTCACCCTCGCAGCTGCCGGGGGCGGGCCGGGACCAGCTGTGGTTGGCGATCCCGTCGGTGGTCGGCGCACAGAGGTTCAGTGGGACGAGCGAGACGCTGGCCCCCCAGATGGCATGGTCGAACCCTTCGTCGAGATACGGGGCGAAGGCGTCTTCGCTGGCGTGACCACCCGGGCCGTGCCCGCAGTCGTGACCGAGCGCGATGGCCTCGCACAGCGCGACGTTGAACCCGCACGCCTGGGCGATGCTGGTCGCGACCTGGGCCACCTCCAGGGCGTGGGTCAATCGGGTCCGCGAGTGGTCCTCGGGGAAGATGAACACCTGGGTCTTGCCGGCCAAGCGCCGGAACTCGGCCGAGTGCAAGATGCGGTCGCGGTCGCGCTCGAAGCACGTTCGCCAAGGATCGGGCTCCTCGAGTCTCGGCCGCGCGCCGGCCCCGCTGGCCAGGGTCGCCCCGCTCACCAGGGTGGCCGCCTCGCTGTCTTCCCGGAACCGGCGGTCGCGGGGGAAGGAAAGCGGCGGAGCCGGCCGCGACGGCGCCGAGCCCAGCTCGGCACGAGAATCGACGTGGGCGACCACAACGCCACCGACCTCGTGCCCGGCGGCGTCGTGGCCCTCGATCGGCCGAAAGCCCGACATGGTCGCCGCCCAACGCTGGGCCCGCCGGTTCACGCTTCGTCTTCGCTGGGCTCGGTTGCCCCGCTGGTGCCCGGTGCCGTGGCCATGCCCCCAGTGTGGCCGAGGGCGGTAACGTCGGGCAGCGGTTCGCCCGGTGTCGGCTCGACCACGACCCCCGCGGAGGACCACGGCCCGGCAGAGGGCACGACCCCGCAAAAGGAGAGGAGTCGCAGGTGGAGGTGCGCATCGGGATTGCCCAAACCCCCAAGGAGCTGGAGGTCGACCTGGGCGAGGGGGCTGACCGGGAGACGGTGCTAAAGGAGATCGAGGCGTCGCTCGAGCGCGGCGGCGTCCTGTGGCTCACGGACCGGCGCGGGCGTCGGGTCGCCGTGCCGACCGCCCAGGTTGCCTACGTCGAGGTGGGCGCGCCGTCGACCGATCGCCGGGTCGGGTTCGGCGCCCCCTGAGGCGACCATCGCCACGGGAGCGGCGCGCCAGGTGAGCGCGCCGCCTGAGGTCCCGAGCAGCCTGTTTGACCACCAGCTGCTCTTCGTCACCGGCAAGGGCGGGGTCGGCAAGACGACCATCGCCGCCGCGCTGGCTCAGCTCGGGGCCCAACAGGGCAAGCGGGTGCTCGCCTGCGACATCGACGCCACCGGGGGCTTGGGGGCAATGTTCGAGGCCGGACCGATCGGGTTCGTGCCCAGTGTGGTCGCCCCCGGGGTCTCGGTCATGTCGATGGACACCGAGGCCTCGTTGCGCGAGTACCTGAAAGTCAACCTCCGGGTGCCGCTGGTCGGCTGGATCGGGCCGTTGGCCAAGACGTTCGATTTCGTGGCCACGGCCGCTCCCGGAGTGCGCGAGATCCTGACCGTCGGCAAGCTCTGCTACGAGGTGCGGGAGCGCCACTTCGACCTGGTGGTGGCGGACGCTCCCGCCTCGGGACACGTGGTCGGCCAGCTCGGCGCGCCCCAGGCGATCAACGATCTGGTGAAGGTGGGACAGATCCGGAGCCAGACCGACTGGATGATCGAGCTGCTCTCCGACCCGGCCCGTACGGGGGTGATCCCGGTGACCACCCCCGAGGAGATGCCGGTCACCGAGACCCTCGAGCTGACCGAGCGGATCGCTCGAGAGACCTCGGCGTCGGTGGTCGCCGTGGTGGTCAACCGGGTGCTCCCCGAGCTGTTCAGCACCCGGGAGGAGGAAGTCTTCGAAGCCCTTCGGAGCCCGGCGGTGGCGGCCTCGATCTCCGTGGCCCTTGGCGGCGAGGTCGCCCCGGTCCTCGAGGCGGCTCGGCTGGCGGTCAACCTGCGCCGCGCCGGGGCGTCGGACCTCCGACGGCTCCACGAGCAGCTCGAGGCGTCGGTGCCCTTGCTCCTGGTCCCATACCTGTTCACTCGGGTCGGAGGACTACGCAGCACGAGGCAGGTGGCTTCCGCGCTCGCCGATGAGCTGGACCTGTGAGCGCGCTCGCCGGCGCCCGAGCCTCCCTCGACCGGCTGCTCGCGTCCAAGGAGATCGCGATCGCCTGCGGCCCGGGGGGTGTCGGCAAGACGACCGTTGCCGCGGCGGCGGCGGCGATGGCGGCCTGCCACCACGGCGGCCGGGTGCTCGTGCTCACCGTCGACCCGGCCCGCCGGCTGGCCGACGCCCTCGGCCTGCCCGGGATCGGCAACGCCGAATACCGCGTCCCCCCGGAGCTGTTCAAGGAGGCGGGGATCACTCCGCGAGGTGAGCTCTGGGCGGCCCAGCTCGATACCCGGGCCGGTTGGGACGCCCTTGTCGAGCGTCACGCCCCCGACCCCACGACGAGGCGCGAGATCCTGGAGAACCCCCTCTACCGCAACATCTCGAGCCGTTTCGTCCAGAGTCACGACTACATCGCGATGGAGCGCCTGTTCGAGATCCACTCGACCGGGGACTACGACCTGATCGTCGTGGACACCCCACCCTCGCGCCACGCGCTGGACTTCCTCGACGCGCCCCAGCGGATGGCCGAGTTCTTCTCGAGCCGCCTGCTGCGCTGGCTGACCGCCCCCGCCCGCTCGAGGATGATCACCCTTGCCTCCCGGCCGTTCCAACAGGTGGCCGAACGTGTGCTCGGGACCCAGTTCCTGACCGACATCGAGCAGTTCTTCGTGCTCTTCCGGTCGATGCAGGCCGGGTTCGTCGAGCGGGCCGAGGCCGTCGTGCGGCTGCTGGGCGAGCGGCGGACCACCTTCCTCGTGGTGAGCACGCTCGAGAGCTTGCCTCTCTCCGAGGCCGAGGCGTTCTCCGAAGAACTTTCGCGGCGCGACCTGCACTTGGGGGCGGTGGTGCTCAACCGGACCCTGCCGGCCTACCTGCGCGATCCCGACGCCCTGGCCACGGCGCGGGCGTTAGAGGAGCGGGCCGAGGAGGTCGCGGCGCGCCTCGAGACCGACCCGGCGGTCACGGCGCCCGTGCTGCGGGAGGTGGCCGAGAGCTTCATCAACTTCAGCCTGGTCGCCCGGCGCGAGGCCGAGCAGCGAGCTGAGCTGGCCCAGGCCCCCGAGGTGGTAACGACGGCCCCGGTCTTCGAGCACGACATCGCGAGTCTCCCCGGACTCCTCGCTCTTGGCGAGACGATCTGGACCTGAGTCCCGGCCCGGCGTCGCCGGCCGGGAGGGGGCCAGCACCTACCATTGCCGGGTGAGCACGTCCGGCGCGGCGGGGTAAGGGGCGTCGATGCTCGACTACCACCTCCACCTCTGGGCCCATCCCCATGCCGACGTCTCTCTTCGGCTCGAGCAGGTCGCCCGGTACTGCGAGCTGGCCGAGGCGGCCGGCGTGGTCGAGGTGGCCCTGACCGAGCACCTGTTCCGCTTCGTCCAGGTTGAACCGATCGTGGCCGGGTTGTTCGACGACGAGCGGGCCGACCTCACCGTCGCCATGCGTCGCTACTTCGACCACCACGCGCGCAACGATCTCGACGCGTACGTCGAGATGGCTCTGGCGGCCAAGCGCTCGGGGTTGCCGGTCGTGGTGGGCCTCGAGGTCGACCACTATCGGGGACGGATGGACAAGGTCGCCGAGCTGCTCGCCGGCTACCCCTTCGACGTTCTCCTGGGCTCGGTGCACTGGATCGGCGCGTGGGGCTTCGACCATGTCGGCGACCCGCTCCAGATGGCCGAGTGGGACCACCGGGCGGTGGAGGCCTGCTGGGACGCGTACGTCGAGGCCATCGAGGAAACCGCATCGAGCGGCGCCTGTGACGTCCTCGCCCACCCCGACCTGGTCAAGGTGGCCGGACGGGTGCCTGCGGCTCCCGATGAGTGGTGGGACCGCCTGGCCGAGGCGGCGGCGGCCAGCACTCGGGCGGCCGAGGTCTCTTCGGCCGGGTGGGGCAAGCCCTGCGCCGAGCAGTACCCGGCCCGAGGGTTGCTCGAGCGGTTTGCCCGGCGCGGCGTCGGGTTCACCACCGCCTCGGACGCCCACAGCGAGCGTCGGGTGGCTGAGCGCGTGGAGGACCTGGGCGAGCTCTTATGGTCCTCCGGGGTGCGCGAGCTGGTGGCCTTCTCCGAGCGCCGGCCCCGGCGCATCGCCCTGCGCGAGCCGGCAGCGGCCGAGGGCCCCGGCTAGTGGCGACCCCGGCCGAGCTGGCCCGGCTTCACGCCGAGCTCGAGGTGGACGAGGTTTCCCACCTCCAGCGCCTGCTCGGGTCGTGGTCGCTGCTCTCGGACCTGTCCTTCTCGGACCTGGTGCTGGTGGTGCCGGTCTCGGACTTCGCCGGGGCCGGCCACAACGAGCTGGTGGTGCTGGCCCAGATCCGGCCGTCGAACCGTCCGACCCAGCTCAACGAGGACCTGGTCGGCCGGTTCTTCTCCCGTGAGGTCTGGCCGGTGGCGGCGCTGGCCCTCGACAAGGGAGAGATCGTCACCGGCGAAATCGAGGGGATCGCGCCGTCGGGCCCGATCGCGTCCCAGGCGATCCCTGTGCGCCAACGCCCCGGCGGCCAGGTGATCGCCGTGGTGGTGCGCGTCGGCCTCGACCACGGCCGCCCGGCGGCCTCCAGCTATGAGCGCATCTACCTTGACGCGTTCGACCGGTTGGCGACCATGGTGGCCGAGTCGGCCTTCCCGTTCGTCGACACCGACGTTGGCTCCGAGGAATTGCCCCGGGTCGGCGACGGCGTCGTGGTCGTCGACGATGAGGGCAAGGTCCAGTTCGCGTCACCCAACGCCATCAACGCGTTCCACCGCATGGGCGTCTACTCGGTACCCGACGGCCGCCGGCTGGCCGACCTCGGCGTCGAGGAGTCGGCGGTCTCCTGGGCGCTGGCCACGAAGCGACCGGTCGTCGAGGAGGTGGAGCGGCGGCCGGACGTCATCGTCCTGCTCCACTGCATCCCGCTGGTGGTGCACAGCTCGGTCACCGGAGCGGTCATCTTGGTGCGTGACGTGACCGACGTACGCCGGCTCGACCGGCTGCTTCTCTCGAAGGATGCCGCCATACGCGAGGTGCACCACCGGGTGAAGAACAACCTCCAGACCATCTCCTCGCTGCTGCGGCTCCAGGCCCGGCGGGTGCCGGAGAAGGCCGGGCGTGAGGCGCTGCGCGAGGCCGAGCGGCGGGTGCGGTCGATCGCCATCGTCCACGAGATCCTCTCCCGGGAACCGGGTGACCAGGTCGCGTTCGACGAGATCGTCCGAGCCCTCGTGCAGATGGCCGAGGACTTGGTGGTCGGGCCGGCCCGGGTCAAGATCGAGGTGAGGGGGGATCTGGGCGACCTGCCGGCAGACGTGGCCACTCCGCTGGCGGTCACACTGGCCGAGCTGCTCCAGAACGCCGTGCAGCACGCCTTCGGGACCGAGCGCCGGGTGCTGCGCTCGGGCCGTGCGCCCAAGCGCCGGCCCGCGGGAGCCGAAGGGGCCGGCCGCGTCGAGGTGGAGTTGCGCCATGGTGGGGGCGGTCTAGCGATCGAGGTGCGCGACAACGGCGTCGGGCTGCCCAAGGGGTTCGACATCGAGCGCACCAACAGCCTCGGGCTGTCGATCGTGCACGACTTGGTGGTCAGTCAGCTCGACGGTTCGATCGAGATGCGCCGGGTGCCCCCGGCCGAGGGCGGGGGCACTGTGGTCGGGATCTCGGTGCCCCTGGGCCCGAGAGTGTGAGGCCGCCCGGGCTCAGCCGGCCCGGCGCCGGGCCGCCAACCAGGCCTTCCGCAACTTGCGGCGCTCCTCCTCGGAGGTCCCGCCCCACACGCCCGACTCCTGATTGGTCGCCAGCGCGAAGTTGAGACAGGGCTCTTGGACCTCGCAGGCACTGCACACCCGCTTGGCCGCCGCGATCTGGTCCACCGCCGGCCCGGTGGTTCCGATGGGGAAGAACAGATCGGGCACGGTGTTCCGGCATGCCGCGAACTTCCGCCAGTCGTCTGCGTCCCACGCGACCGTTCGGTTCCATATCAGCGCCATGACCAGGTTCTCGTCCTTCTGCCTTTTGTGATCTTTTTCACAAGTCCTGTGGTCACAACACCCGCATGAGAAATGGGGCACAAGAAGGTTATCGGCGTGAAGGGAAGATGACAAGGGCGTGTTGGCCGAATTGCCCGGACGAAGTGTGTGGTAGGAGGGGCCGATGTCGGCGGGAGGAGGGCGGTGAGTCTGGTCTACGGCCACCGGGGCTGCACCGAGGGCTTTGTCGAGAACACGCTCGAGGCGTTCTTGGAGGCACGGCGGCTCGGAGCCGACGGGGTGGAGTTCGACGTCCGGCGCAGCGCCGACGGTGCACTGGTCATCCACCACGATGCCGGGATCGCCGGAATCGGCCTCATCCATGAGACCAAGGTCTCGGATCTGCCTCCGCATGTGCCCCTGCTCTCGGCGGCCATATCGGCCTGCGAGGGCATGGCCATGAACGTGGAGATCAAGAACTGGCCGGGCGACCCCGGCTACGACCCAACCGGGGCCTTGGCCCGGGAAGTGGCCGCCGAGCTGGTCGAGCACGACCGGGTGGGCGACGTCATCGTCTCGTCTTTCGACGCCGCCACCATCGAGGCGGTCCGCTCGGCCGAGCCATCCCTGGCCATCGGCTGGCTCCTCGGGGGCCACGCCGACGCGGAGGGGTCCCTGGCCATCGCCCTCGACCGCCGCTATCAGGCCATCCACCCCTTCTTCAGCCGGGTTGGGGCGCCGTTCGTGGTCCGTTGCCACCAGGCCGGGGTGGCGGTGAACGTGTGGACGCCCAACGAGGACGCCGACCTCTTGGCCATGTTCGAGGCGGGCGTGGACACGATCATCACCGACCGGCTCACCCGAGCCCTGGCCATGGCGGCCGGCTGGGAAGGGGGGCGGCCGAATGGCGGGAGCGCGTCCGGGTAATGAACAATGACCGATCATGAACGTCGTCGTCTGTGTCAAACAGATCCCCGACCCAGCCGCGCCGGCGGCGCTTGACCCGGCCACCCATTTCCTGGACCGCTCGGGCAAGCTCATCCTGGACGACTCGGACTCCTATGGCGTCGAGATGGGCCTGCAGCTGGCCAGCGGGGACGGCGACGAGGTGATCCTGGTCTCCATGGCCCCCCAAGGCGAGACCTCGGGCCTGCGCACGGCGCTGGCCATGGGGGCGGCCCGGGCCATCTTGGTCTCCGATGAAGCACTGTCCGGCACCGACGCGCTGGGCACGGCCAAGGTGCTGGCAGCGGCCGTCTCCCGGGCTGAGCCGAACCTGGTGCTGACCGCGACCGAGTCGACCGACGGCTACACCGGCACCATCCCGGCGCAGATCGCCGAGATCCTCGGCCTGCCCTCGGTCACCTTTGCCAAGAAGATCGCGATCGACGGGTCGGCCGTGCGGGTCGAACGACAGACCGAGGCCGGCTTCGACGAGGTGGAGTGCCCACTGCCTGCCGTGGTCAGCGTGACCGCCGGGGTCGTCGAGCCCCGCTACCCGTCGTTCAAGGGGATCATGGCGGCCAAGTCCAAGCCGGTCGACGTGTTGGGCGTGGACGACCTCGGCCTCGACAAGAGCCAGGTCGGCGCGACCGGCTCCCGCCAAGAGGTGACCGACGTCGCCGAAGCCGAAGCCCGGGGTGCCGGCGAGATCGTCGTGGACGAGGGCGACGGCGCTGAGCGCATCGTGGCGTTCTTGGAAGAGCTGAAGGTCGTCTGATGGCGCTCGACAACGTGTGGGTCCTGGCTGAGGCGGCTGAGTCCGGGCCGACCTCGCTTGCGTTGGAGCTGTTGACCGAGGCCCGGACCATCGCCTCGAATGTTTCGGCGGTCTCCTGGGGCGGCTCGGCGGCCGAGCACGCCGGCGTGCTCGGCGAGTACGGAGCAACCAAGGTCTACGACGTGGGCGACGTGGGCGACATGCTCCCGGGTGTCCCGGTGGCCGGTGCGATCGCCGCGCTAGTCGAGGGTGGCGATCCACCCGACGCCATCCTGTTCCCGACCAGCTACGACGGTCGTGATGTGGCCGGGCGGCTCTCGGTCAAGCTCGACCGCCCGGTGATCACCAACATCGTGGGGATGGACGGGGACGGCTCGACGCAGCACTCGCTTTTCGGCGGAACCCTCACCGCGACGGCCCGCTTCACCGCTGAGGGTCCCTACCTCTACGTGGTGCGGGCGAAGTCCTTCACCGCCGAACCGGGTGGCGGTGGGCCGGCCGAGGTGATCCCGGTCTCGGTCCCAGCGGCGACGCCGAGCGCTGCGGCCCGGGTGGTCGCCCGCCACGTCGAGGAACGCTCCGGACCCAAGCTCGACGAGGCCGCGGTCATCGTCTCGGGCGGGCGCGGCCTCGGCTCGGCCGACAAGTACGAGATGATCGAGGAGCTGGCCAAGCTGCTGAACGGCGCGGCCGGAGCCAGCCGGGCCATCGTCGACGCCGGCTGGGTCCCCTACGCTCGCCAGGTCGGCCAGACGGGCAAGACGGTCAAGCCGAACCTCTACATCGCCTGCGGGATCTCGGGTGCGACCCAGCACCTGGTCGGGATGAAGGGGTCGAAGAACATCGTGGCCGTCAACAAGGACCAGGACGCCCCGATCTTCTCGGTCGCCGATCTCGGCATCGTCGGCGACGTGCACAAGGTTCTGCCCGCCTTGATCGACGCGCTGAAGAGTCGGTAGGGCAATCCGGCAGCGGCCCGGCGGCTCAACGTCGCCGCAGCTCGTGAAAGAACCAGGCTGCCGGGGGGGTCAGCGGATACGCTCGCCGGAGCGTCGCGCCCATGCTTTTTCCGACCATCGACTTTGCGATCTTTTTCCTTGTCGCCTTCGTCACGTGCTGGTTGCTCAACCCGCACCCGACGATGTGGAAGCTCGCCACCATCGCCTTCAGCTACTTCTTCTACAGCTGGTGGGACTGGCGCTTCGTCTTCCTGCTGCTGGGGTCGACGGTCATCGCCCATCTGGGCGCCGAGGGAGCGACCAAGCGCGCGAGCTCACCGCGAGCGGCGAAGGCCTGGCTCATCGGGTCCTTGGTCGGCCTGCTCGGGCTGCTCGGCTACTTCAAGTACTACGGGTTCTTCGCCGTCAACGTCGACAACGTCCTGCACGGCATGGGCGCCGGCCGACTGGTCCCGTTGGTCCAGCCCACCCTGCCGGTGGCCATCTCCTTCTTCACCTTCATGGCCATCAGCTATGTGGTCGACGTCTACCACGGGAAGATTCCGCTGGCCCGGCCGGTCGACCTCGCCACCTACCTGTGCTTCTTCCCCCACCTGATCGCCGGGCCGATCGTCCGGGGCGCCGAGCTCCTGCCGCAGATCCGTCGCCGGCGCGACCCGGCCGAGGTCGACTTCTCCCGGGCGATCTGGCTCGTCATGGCTGGCCTCTTCAAGAAGGTCGTCATCTCCTCCTACGTCTCGACCGCCATCGTCCAGCCGGTGTTCAGCGCTCCGCGCGCCCACTCGGCCCCAGAGGTCGTGTTCGCCGCGTGGGGCTACGCGGTGCAGATCTACTGCGACTTCAGCGGCTACACCGATATCGCCATCGGCCTGGCTCTTCTGCTCGGCGTCCGGTTCCCAGTCAACTTCGACGCCCCCTACACGGCCCGCAACCTGCAGGACTTCTGGCGACGCTGGCACATCACCCTGTCGCGCTGGCTGCGCGACTACCTGTACATCCCGCTCGGGGGCAACCGGGGGTCGGATGCCTTCGTGGTCCGCAACATCATGATCACGATGGTCCTCGGGGGGCTGTGGCACGGCGCCAACTGGACCTTCGTGATCTGGGGCGCGCTGCAGGGCGTGGGCCAATCGGTCGGGCATCTTCGGCGGCGGTTCCGGGTGCAAAGGGGCCTTCCGGCGGTGGCCGAGGGCACCGCGAGGTCAATGTGGCAGCGGTTTTGGACGTTCCAGTTCGTGTGCCTCGGCTGGGTCTTCTTCAACGCATCGTCGTTCTCCAACGCGCGGGCGGTCCTCTCCCGGCTGGGCGACGGCTGGGGCACGGGATCGCCGTTGATCACCCCGCTGTTGGTGTTCGTCATCATGGGGGTGATCGGGGTCCAGTTCATTCCGCCCAACGCGATCGAGCGCGTCCAACGGGTCTTCTCCGAGCAGCGGGCCCTGGTCCAGGCCGGCGCGCTCGGGGTCATCCTGCTCGGCATCACCACCCTGGGGCCAACGGGAGTGGCACCCTTCATCTACTACCGGTTCTGATGACCCCGTTTCTGATGACCCTGACCACCCTTCTGATGACTGCGCCACGTCGATGAGCCGGCAGCTCACCACGGTCCGCCCGCGGGAGCGGGCCGCGCCGGCGCACCGGCGATCGGTCGCCCGGCCGCCGAAGCTCCGGGCGCCGGCGGTTGTCCCGGGCTTGCGGCACCGGCCGCGGCCACCCATCGGTCCCGAGCCGGGACGGGCCAAGTGGACCCGGATCCTCGGTGTCTGCCTGGCCGGCTTCGGGCTCTGGCTCCTTCTCGACGCCCCCACCTTGCAGCACAACGCGCAAGTTTCCCCGATCGGGACTCGCCGGAGCGTCTCGTTGGACATCCTGGGCCCGTTCGCCACCCTCAGCCGCGGCCTTGGCCTGTCCCACGTGGTGTCGGTGACCGACGGCATTTTGGGGCGCGGCGGCAACCGGCCTGGCAACGGCATGGTCCTCACCGCGCCCCGCCACCCGGCGCAGCACACGCGGGCCACCGGCGCCGAGACCACCGCGAGGGTGCCCGCCATCTTGGATCCGCGCCCGACCGCCGCCGACCCCGAACGGGTGCTCGTCCTTGGCGACTCGCTCGGGATCGATCTCGGGAACGTGCTCGTGCAGGACCTGGACCAGACCGGGGTGGCCCGGGCGACCCTGGACGGCGAGGTGGACACCGGGCTGACCCGGCCCGACTATTTCAACTGGCCGGCCGAACTGGCGTCCGATCTGCGCCGGTACACCCCCCAGATCGTGGTGGTGATGATTGGGGCCAACGACGACCAGGACCTCCCCGGGCCCCCGGACGTGCCGTTCGCGACGACCGCTTGGGACGAGACCTACCGTGCCCGGGTGGCGTCGTTCATGGCGGAGGCGGCCAGCCACGGGGCCAGGGTGATCTGGATGGGCATGCCGCCCATGCAGGCTCCCGCCCTCTCCTCAGCGATGCAGCACATCAACGGTCTGGCCCAGCAGGCGGCGGTCAGGAACCCGAGCGTCGACTACGTGGCCTCCTGGAACGTGATTGGCACCCCGAGCGGCCAGTTCACCCCCTATCTGCTGGAGTCCGGCCAAGAGGTGAACGTGCGGGAGCCCGATGGCACTCACATCACCGCGGGTGGCGCCCAGGTCCTGTCGGGGGCGGTCGAATCGTGCATCAAGGACAACCTCCACGTCGCGCTTTGACCCGCCCAGTCGGCCGGGGCTCTACACAAGCGGCCAGGGGTAGGGACGCCAGTCGTCGCGGCGAGGAGCGGGCAGGCGACCCTCGCCGAGCAGGTAGGCCACCCGCTGGCACAGGGCGGTCCGCTCGACTGGTTCGAGCAGCTCGTCGAAGGCCGCTGGCCATCCCGCGCCGACGAGGCGCTCGAGGGCCTCGACCTCGTCGTCGGTGAGCGGGTCGCCGGCGAAATCCCAGATGACCGTGCGCAGCTTGGGCTGGTGGTGGAACGACAGCCCGTTGTCGATCGCCCACAACCGGCCGTCGGCCAACAGCACGTGCCCACTCTTGCGGTCAGCGTTGTTGGCCACGACGTCGAAGACGGCGATGCGGTGCAGAGTCTCGTCGTAGCGGCCCTCGTCGCGCAGCGTGAAGTAGTGGGACTCGCCATCCTCTTCCACGAAGAGCTGCACCGAGCCGACCCCGAGCGGGGCGTCCAACCGCTCGAGGGTGAGCGGGACGAGGCCCCAACCGAGCGCCTCGGAAAGGACATAGGCCGCGATCTCGCGGCGGTGTAGGCCGGTGGGGAAGTCCCACAGCGAGCGCTCGCCTCGCGCCGGCTTGTAGACGGCGGCCAGCGCGGTGTCTTCCAGCTCACAGGTCACCAGCATCGTGACGTTGGAGCTGCCGGCGATGCGCCCGTGCACGGTGATCTCCCCTTGGCCGAGCACGCGGCGTGCGAGGCCGTCGGCCGGGACGCCGGGCCCGCTCACGTCGTGGGCGGCCGGTGCCCGTTGGTGCGCGGGCAGTCGTGACCCGAGGGGTCGAGCGGCAGGCCGCACAGGGGGCAAGGGGGCCGTCCCGCCTCGACCAGTCCGGTCGCGACCACGGCGAAGGCCGCCGCCTGCTCCAGGGTGATCGAGATGCGAGCCACCGAGCTGTCGTCCTCGTCTTCGTCCTCGTCGTCGCTCAACTCCTCGGCCACCACGACGACCCGAGCGGCCGGCTCGTCGTAGGAGACGCCGATCGTCCCGACCACCCAGGCCGGTTCCTCGTCGGCCACGAACACCACCTCTTGGGGGAGGGCGTTCGGACGACCCACCTCGCGAACGATCCGGGCGAGATAACTGGCCAGCACGGCCACCTGCTGCTTCTCTACCTTGACGGTGAGGAGGTCTCGTCCCTGGCGGCACTGGAGGAGGAAGACCCGCTGGCCGACGGGGCCGACCGTGCCGACGGTGAAGATCTCCGGCGAGTCGAGGTCGTGCTCGGTCACGACGGGAGCAGCTCGGCCAGGGTCCCGGTGGTGTTCACGCACAACACGCTCGGGCGCCCCGGCCCGAGCACGACGGCCGAGACCGATGCGGGGGAGACCGTGATGCGCTGGAACATGTCGAGGGGGACTCCGGCGATGGAGCCGATGATCAGCTGGATCGGGTCGGCGTGGGAGACGCACACGAGTCGCTCGCCCTGGTGAGCGGCGGCCAGTTCGAGCACGCTCGAGAGGACCCGGGCCTGCATCTCGGCGAAGGACTCCCCGCCGGGAAACCGGAACCCGCTCGGCCAGCCGGCCACCGTGCGCCATGCTGGCTTTCGGGCCAGCACCCGCAGGCTCTTGCCCTCCCACTCGCCGACGGCGGCGTCGAGCAGGCCGTAGTGGTTGCGGACCCGCAGGCCGAGGGCGCGGGCGATCGGCGCCGCCGTCTCCCGGGCGCGCTCCATCGGCGAGGCGTAGACGGCGGTCGGTCGGGGTGAGACGGCGGCCAGGCGCTCGGCGGTTGCTTCGGCCTGTCTGCGCCCGGCATCGGAGAGGTGGAGCCCGGGGGCGCGTCCCGGCAACACCCGGCCGGTGGTCGGAGTGACCCCGTGGCGAACCAGGAAGACGACCGTGGCCCGTCGCTCGGCCCGCCGCCGCCGGCCTGCCCCGGCCCGCCCCGAGGCGGGGGAACCCGCGCCGCGTGCGACCGCGGTCCGTGGCGAAGAGGGCACGACCCCTGATCGTAGGCTCCGGGGGTGCTCCCGCTCGACTCGGAGCCGACCGCGCTCGAGCGCCTGCAGGCCCGGGTGGTGGACTGCCGGCGCTGTCCGCGGCTGGTCGCCTGGCGCGAGCAGGTCGCGGCGGAAGGCCGCCGGGCCTACGCCGGCCAGGACTACTGGGCCCGCCCCGTGCCCGCCTTCGGCGACTCCGCCGCCCGATTGGTGGTCGTCGGCCTGGCTCCGGCGGCCCACGGCGGCAACCGGACGGGCCGGATGTTCACCGGCGACCGCTCGGGCGACTGGCTCTACGGCGCGCTGTTCCGGGCCGGCTACGCCAACCAGGCCACGAGCACGGACTCGGGGGACGGGCTGAAGCTGGCCGGCGCGTTCGTGACCGCCGCGGTGCGCTGCGCCCCACCACAGAACAAGCCGACGGCCGAGGAGCGGGACAACTGCCTGCCGTATCTGGCCAGCGAGCTCGAGCTGCTCACCTCGGCCCGGATCTACGTCGCACTCGGCGCTTTCGCGCTGGGCGCGCTCGCCACCGTGCTCGGGATCAGGCCCCGGCCCCGCTTCGCCCACTTGGCCGAGTTCTCCGTGGACGGCGGCCGGACCGTGCTCGCCTCCTACCACCCGAGCCAGCGCAACACCTTCACCGGGACCCTGACCGTGGAGATGTTCGACGCCGTCTTCTCCCGGGCGAGAGCTCTCGACACCGGCTAGGACCGAACCGGGATCCTCCCGGGCATGGGCACGGCGGTGGCCGGCCACCGTTTGCGGCTCGTGGTGCTCAACCGGTGCATGAGCGCGACCGAGCCGGGGTCGTCGTCGATCGGACGCAGCTCGACCGCGCCGTCCTTCACCATGGCGTCGAAGATCTCTTTGCCCCGCTCGGTCCGCACCAGGGTGAGGGTCCAGTCGTTGAAGGCACCGATACCCCCGGTCGAGATGTCGGCGTGCTCAGCGGCGAAGTCCGGGCAGGCCTTGCAGCCCTCCCGGGTCCAGGCGTGGGCCTCCTTGAGGGGCACCTCGTGGTAGGAGCCGTCGCGCATCCAGAGCTGGAAGACGCCCTTGATGTTCATCTTCTTGATCTCCTCGCGCGGCAGGTCGTAGCGGGCCTCGAAGAGCTCGGGGAAGATGGCGTCGTCGAAGGTCTTCGAGCACAAGAGCCCGATGGACAGGTTGAAGCGTCGGGCCACCTTGCCGGCCTTGCGGGCCGACATGACCGCGGTGGCCGAGGTCTGGCAGCCCATGCCCACGAGGGCCAGTCGCTCGGCACCCGCCTCGGTCGCTTCGGCATAGCCCATCGGGTTGGCGCAATAGGTGTAACGGGAGCCGGCTGTTCGCAGGATCTCCTCTCTCGTGCGGGCGACCGCGGGGACCGCCCGCCAGCTGGTCCCGTCGCCTTCGAGGTCCGACACCAAGGCGGCGTCGATCTCGTCGTGTTCGAGGGCCCAGACGAGCAGGGCCGAGACGAACCCCCCGTCCTGGCCGACCTCGAGGATCTCTGGGTCGGTGGCCCGGGCCAGGACGATCTCGGTCGCGATCCCCGACACCTCCTCGTCGGTGCGGTCCCGGCCGAACAGGTAGTGGTCGATCTCGGGTTCCCAGTCCCCGAAGCGGGGGCAGGCCCGCGTGCACAGCGTGCAGCCCCGCACCCCGTAGGTGCAGTTGTCCGTCCCCCCGTCGGCAGCTACGTGGAACGGCTTGTAGTTTCCGTCCTGATCGTCGTACTCGAGGACGTCGTAGGGGCAGACGATGATGCAGGCCGAGCAGCCCGTGCACAGGCCTGAGGTGACCACGTCCTGGTACAGATGAGCCCAGTGGAGCTTCTCGGGAGGCACGGATCCACCATAGCCAGCGCCAAACAAGGGGTCCGGCCCGCTCAGCGCCCCTGGGCCAGCTCAGCTGCGCGTCGGGCCAGGCTGTCGTCACGCAAGTAGGCACAGACCTCGGGAAACCGTTCGGTGGGGCCCGCCCACCGCAGGACCTCGGTGTTCTCGAGGAGGGAGCGGTCGACTCGCAGCGTGGCCAGGTCCCGGAACAAGAGGGCCAGCTCTCGCTGCTCCACCAGCCGCGCAGCGAGGCCGGTGGCCCCCCGCACCCGGTTCCGGAGCGACGGCTCCCACTCGGCCGATTTGTCGGGGACGGCTTCGAGATGGCCGTAGCGGGCGAGGACCGCTGAGGCCGACACCTTTCCCCATCCCTTGATCCCGGGGAAGCCGTCGGCGGCGTCCCCGACGAGCGCCAGCCAGTCGGGGATCGAGGCCGGGACCACCCCGAACTTGTCGACGACGCCATGCTCGTCGATGGTCGTCCCGCGGCGTCGGTCGAGCTGCACCACCCGATTGCCGACCACGCACTGGGCGAGATCCTTGTCCGGGGTGCAGATCACGGTCGTGTCGACCGAAGGGTCGGACCCGGTGAGCGCGGCGGCAGAGGCCAGGGCGTCGTCGGCCTCGAGGTCGACCATCGCCCAGACGACCACGCCGAGGTCCTCGAGCGCCGACTCGAGCAACTCGAACTGGTTCTTCAACAACGGTTCGACCCCATCGCCGGTCTTGTAACCGGACCACAGGTCGTTGCGGAACGACTCGATGACATGATCGGTCGCCACGCCAACGTGCGTGGCGCCTTCGGCGAGCATGGAGAGCACAGAGAGCAACACCCCGCGGGTCGCGCCCACCTCCTTGCCGTCGGTCGCCGCGTGCGGCGGCTGGCCGAAGAAGTGTCTGAACAGCTCGTAGGTGCCGTCGACGAGGTGCACGTTCACTCCCGAAGCGTCCCACATCGTCCGGGCCTTGGTTCCACACGGGGGCCGAACCGCTCGCGGAGGGCGACGGCGCTGCGGCCGATCACCCAAAGGTCCCGGCTGCCGGCCGTGGTCACCGAGGGGCTCGGTCCACGACCGCCCTAATGTGGCCGCCGGGTTGGTGGCTTCCGCAACCGACGCGAACCGAGGAGACGAAGATGGCCAGGTTGGAGGAGGGGGACCGGGCTCCGGCGTTCTCGCTGCCCGATGAAGACGGGAAGAAGCTCGCGCTGAAGGACCTGAAGGGGAAGCCGGCAATCGTGTACTTCTACCCGGCGGACGACACTCCCGGATGCACCAAAGAGGCCTGCCAGTTCAACGAGAACTTGACCACATTCAGCCGAGCCGGGGTCAAGGTGGTCGGGATCTCGCCCGACGGGGCGGCCAAGCACCAGCGGTTCGCGGAGAAGTACGGCCTCAAGTTCCCCCTGCTCTCGGACCCCGAGCACAAGACCATGGAGGCCTACGGGGCGTGGGGGGAGAAGACCATGTACGGCAAGAAGACCGTCGGAGTCATCCGGTCGACCTTCCTCCTCGACGCGGCGGGGATCATCGTGCGGGCCTGGTACAACGTCCGGGCCGACGGTCACGCAGCCAAGGTCCTCGAGGAGGTGAAGGCCGTCCGCTGACCGCGTCGGCCTTGGGTCATTCCTGGTGGCCGGGGCACCAGAAGGTGGTCCGGCCACCGACGGTGCTCTTTCGCAGGGGTCGGCCGTCCCTCGGGCACCGGCTGCCCGGGCTGCGCAGCGCCACGAGTTCCCCGGTGTGGGACCCGCCCCCGGCAAGCAGCCGATCGATGGTGCTCCGCAGCTCCCTGGCCAGCCGGCGCAGCTCGTGATCGTCGAGACCGCCGGCCCGGCGTTCGGGCGACAGGCCCGCTCGCCACAGCACCTCGTCGCAGATCAGGTTGCCCACCCCGGCGAGACGCCGCTGGTCGAGCAGTCGGGCCTTGAGCGGCGCCGTGGCGTTGGGGACCCCGAGGGCAGAGCGGAGTTGGGCCGCGGTGACCGTGGCCGCGTCGGGGCCGAGGCGCGCTTCGTCGGGGTCGAGCGAGACCCGGGCCAACCTTCTCGGATCGTGTAACTCGAGCCGGCCACCGTCGGCCAGGAGGACGACCAAGCGGAGCCATCGAGGCGCCAGCACCTCGGGTGCAAAGAGCAGCCGGTCGAGTGCCGCGACACCATCCACCGTCAGCCGCCCGGTCATCCCGAAGTGCACGCCGAGCGTCGAGGCGTCGGTGTCGAGCAGCAGCAGCTTGCCGAGGCGACGAGAGCGGGAGAACGTTGCCCCTTCGAGCGCGCCTGTCAGGGTCCTCTGGTCGAGGACGCTCGCATGGGGATCGACGAGCGTGACGGTGGCGATCCTCCTCCCCGAGAGGCGCTCAGCCAGGCGGCGAGAGAGCTCGACCTCGACCAGCTCGGGCACGGCGATCGGGGGTAGGGCGGACGGTCACTCGGTTGCCGTGCCGGCCTCGGCCGTCACACGCGTTGCCGGGGAGGTGAGCCCGGGCCGGCGCCGGAGGAACCGCGACGCGGAGAGGACCGCTGCGACCACCAGGAACGACATCGACGAGTAGAAGGCCGCATGGAGGCCGCTGTTGAAGGTCGTGGTCAGCTTGTGGGGAAGCGAGGTGGTACCGACGAAGATCTGGAAGGCCGTCCGTTTGGAGATCGAACGTGCGGCCACCAAGACGGCCACCGCGAACGAGAACACCATGCCCACGTTGGCGAAGGTCCGGAGCAGTCCCGAGGCGATGCCGAAGGCGCGCCCAGGGGTAACGGCCATGACTGCGGTCGTGTTGGACGGGTAGAAGCCCGCCCCGCCGATGCCGTTGATCGTCGCCGCGATCACCACGACGGCGAAGCTGGTGTTGACGCCGAGCTGGGCATAGATCGCCAGAGCGACGATCTGCACCGCCAGGCCGACCGTGGCCGGCAGAACCGGTCCGAGCCGGTCGGCCAGGCGGCCGCCCAAGGGGGCGAACATCCCTCCGATCAGGTATCCCGGCACGAGCAGAAGCGCGGCGTGCAGCGGCGAGAGCTGACGCACACCCTGGAGGTACATGATCACGAGGAACAGGACGGCGAATGTCCCGATCGCCTGGAACATCGAGGCGAGAAGAGCCGAGGGCATCGTCGGGATCCGGAACATGGCGAGGTCGACCATCGGCTCTTTGACCTTGCGTTCGACGAGCACGAAGACGACGAGGAAGAAGAGCCCGACGGCGAGCGACGCCTGCTCGCCCGCATTGAAGGCCGACGTCGACAGCTTCACCATGGCCCAGAGAATGAAAAACAACCCGACGCCGAGGGTGGTCATCCCGGCCCAGTCGATGCGCTGACGCTCCCGTTCGCCCCGGTCGTGCAAGAAGGGGACCGCGAGGGCCAAGGCGAACAGGCCGGTCGGCACGTTGATCCAGAAGATCCACCTCCACGAGATGTAGGTGATGATGAGGCCGCCGAGGAGGATCCCGAGGATGGCTCCGACGTTCCATCCGACGGCGTTGTAGCCGTAGGCGCGGCCTCGTCGCTCAGGCGGGAAGTTGTCGGCCAGCACCGCGCCGCTGTTGGCGGTGATGAAGGCGCCACCCAATCCCTGGAGGAGCCGGAACGCGACGATGGTCGCCCCGTTGTTGGCCACGGCGCACAGGGCCGAGCCGACGATGAAGACCAAGAAACCGGTCTCGTACATCCGGACCCGCCCGAACATGTCGCCCAGCCGGCCGACCTGGGTGGCCGTCACGGTGATCACCAGGAGATAGCCGACGATCACCCAGATGATCGAGGACAGCGCGATGTGGAGCGATCGCTCCATGGCGGGGAGAGCAAGGACCACGATCGTCGTGTCGACCGCAGCCATCAGCACGCCGATCACCACGATCAGGAGCACCAGGCCCGGCCTGGTGGACGGACGTTGGGTCTCGGTGCGCTCTTGGAGCTCGACCATGGTCCCTACTGTGCCGCGTGGGAGGCGGCATTGGCTCGGGCCGGGCGCGAGCGGGTGGTCCTGGCGGCGTCGGCTCGCGGGGCCTTCCCGGCGCACCGATTCACCGGAGGTGGCCGCAGCTCGATCGATCGCCCCGGTGGACATGGACGGCACGGCCGCCGCTCCCCTCGGGCCCCGGGGGCCGAAGCGGCCTCAGGCACCCGGCCGGCCTCCGCTTCGGCTTCGAAAGAGTGCCGGACATTCGCCCACGTGGCGGAGGGTAACGGCTCCCGATTCGTCGGCCTGCGACGGGCTCCTGGTAGCCTGGAGCAAAAGGGTTCCATCCCTTCCTCGATCGGTGCCGGCGTACCCGTAGGCGGCCTTCCGCTCTCGATGTCGGCGAATGGGCCCGGGTCCCTCACCCGACGGCACCGAGACGACAAACTCCAAGAAGAGAATCAAAGAATCCAGCCTATGACCTTGATCAGCCGATGACCCTGAACGGCCTTCTGCCCACCGAAACTCCGGACCCGGGTGACCAATACGAGACCGGGCGGACCTTCGACTCTCTGGGCGTCGGCATCGACCTCGTCAAGGCACTGGCTGACCAGGGAATCACGACCGCCTTCCCCATCCAGGCGCTGACGGTGGCCGACGGGCTGCTTGGCCGGGACGTGTGCGGCAAGGCCAAGACCGGCTCGGGCAAGACGCTCGCCTTCGGGCTCCCGTTGCTCCAGCGCACGTCGGCCGCCCACCAGGGGCGACGGAGCCGGGGGGAACCGGCCCGACCATCTGCCCTGGTGCTGCTCCCCACCCGAGAGTTGGCGCTCCAGGTCCATGGGGTCCTCGAGACCCTGGCCAAGGCCGTCGGGCTCCGGGTGGCGGCCGTCTACGGAGGCGCCGACATCGACCGCCAGGTCGCCCAGCTCCGTCGGGGGGTCGAGGTCGTGATCGCGACGCCGGGCCGGCTGATCGACCTCGGGGACCGCGGCGAGCTGAGCGTGGCCGACGTCGAGATCCTGGTCCTCGACGAGGCGGACCGGATGGCCGACATGGGCTTCATGCCCCAGGTGGAGTGGGTGCTGCGCCGACTGGAGCGGTCGCACCAAACACTCTTGTTCTCGGCCACCCTTGACGGTGCGGTGGACCGGCTGGTGAAGCGCTACATGCGCGATCCGGTCTTCCACGAGGTGGGCACCCAGACGGTGGCGGCCATGCAGCACCGGTTTCTGCAGGTGCACCAGATGGACAAGGTCAAGGTGGCCGCGGCCATCTGTCGCTCCTACGGCAAGACCCTGTGCTTCGTGCGGACCAAGCGCGGGGCCGACCGTCTGGTTGAGCAATTGGCCCGCGAGAAGGTGCGAAGCGCCGCCATCCATGGAGACCTGCGCCAGGTCAACCGGGAGCGTGCGCTGGGCGACTTCGCTTCCGGGAAGCTCGCGGTGCTGGTCGCGACGGATGTGGCCGCTCGGGGTCTGCACATCGACGCCGTCGACGTCGTCTTGCACTACGACCCGCCCGAGGACCACAAGGCGTACCTGCATCGCTCCGGCCGGACCGCCCGGGCCGGCGAGACCGGGGTGGCGGTGACCCTCTTGCTTTGGAACCAAGTCCTCGAGGCCGAGGTCATCCAGCGTCGCCTCGGCCTGCGGATCCCGATCGTCGAAATGTTCTCAAACGACCCGCGGCTGGCCGATCTGGCGGGGTGGAAGCCGTCGGAAGACGAAAGCCTGCTCTGAGCCAGGCGCCCAGCTGATCGGCGAAGGTGACCTCCCCCTCTCCGGCTGCCCCGACGGGGGTGTGGTCAAGCGAGGATGAGCCTGTCGAGCGAGCCCTGGTCGTCTGTGCACACCCCGACGACGTCGACTTCGTATGCGCAGCCAGCGTGGCCGCGCTCGGCGAAACCGGGGCCGAGGTGCGTTATTGCATAATCACCGACGGTGAGGCCGGGGGGAACGACCGGTCCCAGGCCCGTGAGGAGATGGCGAGAGTCCGAAGAGGCGAGCAGCGGGCTGCGGCCGCCGCGGTCGCTGTCAGCGACGTCACGTTCCTCGGCTACTCCGACGGCCGGCTGGTCCCGACGCTCGAGCTGCGTCGCGACCTCTCCGGGGTGATCAGGCGGTGGCGGCCAGACCTGGTGATCGCCCCCTCACCGGAACGGAACTGGGACAGCGTCTACGCCAGCCACCCCGACCATCTGGCGGCCGGCGAGGCGGCGATGGCCGCCGTCTACCCCGATAGCCGCAATCCCTTCGCCCATCCCGAGCTGCTGGCCGAGGGGCTCGAACCCCACACGGTCCGGCGGCTCTGGCTGATGGCCCACCCGACGTTCAACCTCGCGGTCGACGTGACCGGGACTCTCCCGAAAAAGGTCGCCGCGCTGGCCTGCCACAAGAGCCAGGGGATCGACGAGACGACCGTGCGGGACTGGATGCGCTCGTGGGCCCAGGGCTCGGCGGCCAGAGCCGGTATGGGCGAGGGCCGGATGGCCGAGCTGTTCTTCTCGTTGTCGGTGGGCTGATCAGTTGGCGAGTTGGCGCAGCACGTAGCGGAGGATCCCGCCGTGACGGTAGTAGTTCGCCTCCATCGGTGTGTCGATCCGAACGAGCGCCGAGAACTCGACCGAGGAGCCGTCGCTTCGCTCGGCGATGACCGCCACCTCCTTCGGCACCGAGCGATTGAGCTCGTCGAGGCCGCGAATGGTGATCAGCTCGTGGCCGTCGAGCCTGAGGCTCGCGACGTTCTCACCTTGCCGGAACTGGAGGGGCAAGACGCCCATGCCGATCAGGTTGGTCCGGTGGATCCGCTCGATGCTTTCGACGATCACCGCCCGCACGCCGAGCAGCGCCGGGCCCTTTGCGGCCCAGTCTCGGCTCGAACCCGTCCCGTACTCCTTGCCGGCCAGGATCACGAGGGGAATACCGTCGCGCTGATAGCGCTCGGAGGCCTCGAAGATCGTGGTCTCCTCGTCCCCGGGCAGGTGCAGGGTCATCCCGCCCTCGGTGCCTGGGGCGAGGAGGTTGCGCAGCCGCACGTTGGCGAAAGTGCCCCGGACCAAGACCTCGTGGTTCCCTCGCCGGGTGCCGTAGGAGTTGAAGTCCGCCCGCTCGACTCCGCGGTCAATGAGGTACCGGCCAGCCGGGGTCGACACCCCGATCGAGCCGGCCGGGGAGATGTGGTCGGTGGTCACGCTGTCGCCGAGCACGGCCAGGACCCGTGCCCCCTCGATGTCCGCGACGGGCTCGGGTCCCGTACCCATCGCGTCGAGAAATGGCGGGCGGAGCACGTAGGTCGAGTCGGGTTGCCAGGCGAAGGTCTGCCCGTCGGCCACCGGGATTGCCTGCCAGCGATCGTCGCCGTCGAAGACGGCTGCATAGCGGCTCTTGAACATGTCCGAGCCCAACGCGCCGCGGATGGTCTCGGCGACGTCCTCAGTGGAAGGCCACAGATCGGCCAGCCTTACCTCGGTGCCGTCGCTCGCGGTCCCGATCGCGTCCTGGCCGAGGTCGAGGTTCATGGATCCGGCCAGGGCGTAGGCGACAACGAGGGGCGGGGAGGCGAGGTAGTTCATCCGAACGTCGGGATGGATCCGGCCTTCGAAGTTCCGGTTCCCCGATAGCACGGCGGCGACCGAGAGATCCCCGGCCTGAACCGCCTCGGAGACGCCGGGCTCCAGCGGCCCGGAGTTCCCGATGCAGGTGGTGCAGCCGAACCCGACCAGGTAGAAGCCGAGCTTCTCCAACGGCTCGACCAGGCCGGCCTGCTCGAGGTAGTCCATCACGACTCGCGAGCCGGGAGCGAGTGAGGTCTTCACCCAGGGCTTTGAGCGGAGGCCCAGCTCGACCGCTCGCTTGGCAAGCAGCCCGGCGCCCACCAGCACCTGAGGGTTGGACGTGTTGGTGCAACTGGTGATGGCGGCGATCACCACGTCGCCGTCCTGCACCTCGCGCCCGTCGCCCCCGGCCAATGGGGCCGAGTGCAGCTCGTGGCCCAGCGCGTCGCGGAAGGCCTCGGCCGCGCCGGTGAGGGAGACCCGGTCCTGGGGGCGCTTGGGTCCGGCCAGGCTCGGCACCACCGTGGACAGGTCGAGCTCGATGGTCTCGGTGTAGACAGCCTCGTCGCCGCCGGGCTCGTGCCAGAGGCCCTGCTCCTTGGCGTAGGCCTCGACCAGGGCCAGGTGGTCCTCGTCACGGCCGGTGAAGCGCAGGTACGAGAGGGTGGTGTCGTCGATGGGGAAGATGGTGCAGGTGGCGCCGTACTCCGGCGACATGTTGCCGATCGTCGCCCGGTTCTCGACCGGCACGGACGCGATCCCCGGCCCGAAGCACTCGACGAACTTTCCGACCACACCGTGCTCGCGCAGCAGGGCAGTGATCGTGAGGACGAGGTCGGTCGCCGTGGTGCCCTCGGCCATCTCTCCGAGCATTCGGAGCCCGACGACCGGGGGGACAAGCATGGAGTAGGGCTGACCCAGCATGGCCGCCTCAGCCTCGATCCCGCCGACGCCCCAGCCGAGCACTCCCAGACCGTTGACCATGGTGGTGTGCGAGTCCATCCCGACGAGGGTGTCGCAGTAGGCAAGTCCTTCGCTCTCGAAGACCACACGGGAGAGGTACTCCAAGTTGACCTGGTGGCAGATCCCGGTGCCCGGTGGAACGACCCGGAAGTTCCTGAAGGCCCGCTGAGCCCAAGCGAGCAGCTGATAACGCTCGAGGTTCCGTTCGTACTCGATGTCCACGTTGGTCGCGAACGATCGGGCGTCCCCTGAGCGCTCGGCGATCACCGAGTGGTCGATGACCAGCTCGACGGGGACGAGCGGGTTGATGCGGGTCGGGTCGCCGCCCATCTCGACGATCGCGTCCCGCATGGCGGAGAGGTCGACGACCGCCGGGACCCCGGTCAGGTCCTGCATGAGCACCCGCTCGGGGCTGAAGGCGATCTCCTGGGCCGCCTCGGCCGCGACACCCCGGCCCCCATGGGCGGCCCACGACGCCAGCCGGACGATGTCGGGCGGCTCGACGGCCAAGCCGTCCTCGTGGCGCAAGAGGTTCTCCAAGAGGACCTTCAACGAGTAGGGCAGCCGGCCGATCTCGTACTCGCTCAGGCCCGGGCCGGTCAGCGAGAAGTAGTCCAGCTCGCGGTCGCCGACGGCGAATCGGGACCGGGTCGAGAAACTGTCGGGGTGGGACGGACGAATGGCCATGGCTTCATTCTGCCCGCTCGCCGGCCCGGCGAAGCCGGGCCGCGGTGACGAGTGTTCCGCCGGCGAATGTCAAGATGGGCCATGGACGACGTGCGCAGCCTGGTCGAGCAGCGGCTGGCCAGTGCCTTCGACGCGGTGTCCCCCGGAGCCGACCCGGTCGTCCGCCCCTCGACCCGAGCCGACCTCCAGGCCAACGGGGCGCTTTCGATCGCCCGGGCGCTTGGGCGCCCAGCGGACGACGTGGCCAAGGAGGTCGTCGAGGCGCTTGACATCTCCGATCTCTGCGACCGGGTCGAGATCAGCGGCAACGGCTTCATCAACCTCACCTACTCCACCGACTATCTGGCTGGATGCCTCGGTGTCATGGCGGCCGACGAGCGGCTCGGGGTCGCGGCGGTCGAGGAGCCCGAGAAGGTGGTGGTGGACTACTCGGCTCCGAACGTGGCCAAGGAGATGCACGTGGGCCACTTGCGCACCACGGTCATCGGTGACGCACTGTCCCGGATGCTTTCGTTTCTCGGCCACGACGTCCGCCGGGAGAATCACATCGGGGACTGGGGCACCCCCTTCGGGATGCTGATCGAACACCTCGTCGAGGTGGGTGAGCAGGAGGCGGCCCACGAGCTCTCGGCCGGCGACCTGACTGCCTTCTACCAACAGGCCCGGCGTTCCTTTGACACCGACCCGGAGTTCGCCGAGCGCAGCCGCCAGCGGGTGGTCCTCCTGCAGTCGGGCGACGAGGAGACCCTCCGGCTATGGCGCATCCTGGTGGGAGAGAGCGTGCGGTACTTCGATGCCGTCTACGAAAAGCTCGGCGTCGAGCTCACCGATGACGACATCTTCGCCGAAAGCTTCTACAACATGCTCCTCCCGGTCGTGATCGAAGAGCTCGACGACAAGGGCCTCCTCGTCATGCACGAGGGAGCTCTCTGTGTGTTCCCGCCCGGGTTCGCCAACCGGCACGGCGAGCCGCTCCCGCTCATCGTCCAGAAGTCTGACGGGGGCTACAACTACGCCAGCAGCGAGTTGGCCACGATCCGCTACAGGGTCGTCGACCTCGGGGCGCGCAAGCTGCTCTATGTCGTCGGCGCCCCCCAGACTCAGCACTTTCAGATGTGCTTTGCGGTGGCGGCCATGGCCGGCTGGATTACTCCAGGCATCGAAGCCGTCCACGTCCCGTTCGGCAACGTGCTCGGGAGCGACCATCGCATGTTTTCCAGCCGCGCCGGCGGCGAGGTCAAACTGGTTGACCTGCTCGATGAGGCGGTCGATCGGGCCCGCAGCGCGATCGAGCAGCGGCGAGAGACCGACCCCAACAACGCCGCCGAGGTCGACGACGACTCGGTGGCCGCCATGGTGGGGATCGGCGCGGTCAAGTACGCAGACCTCTCGACGGACCGCGTGAAGGACTACGTCTTCGACTGGGACCGCATGCTCGCCTTCGAGGGGGACACCGGTCCGTACCTGCAGTACGCCTACGCCAGGATCAGGTCGATCTTCCGGCGCGGCGAAGTCGGCGTGCCCGAGCCGGCGGCACCGTCACTGGTGGATCCCCACGAGCGTGCGCTCGGGCTCGCACTGCTCGGGTTTCCGTGGGCGGTCAAAGAGACGATCGACACGTACAGCCCCCACAAGCTGTGCGCCTATCTCTTCGATTTGGCCTCGGTGTTCACCGCCTTCTATGAGAACTGCCGCGTGCTTGTCGACGACGAGCGTCAGCGCGTGAGCCGGCTGACCCTGTGCGATCTCTCGGCGCGAGTGCTCCGGCTGGGACTTTCGCTTCTCGGCATCGGCTCTCCTGAGCGCATGTGACCGAGCGGCGAGATCGACCAAGCCCCATGGTCTGCAGCCATCAGGTCGGGGTGGGGATCCTGGCCTTCAGGTAACGGGCCAAGAACAACCCCATGAGATCGGCGGTCGGACGGCCGAAGCGCGGGTCGGCGTCGAAGGCATGGGGCTGTTCGGCGTAGATGTGCAGTTCCGTCGGGACCTTGTGCTCAACGAGCCGTTCGTACATGACGAAGCTCGCCGACACGGGGACCGTCGTGTCAGAACTCCCGTGGACAAGCATGGTGGGAGGGAAGTCAGGTCCGGCCAGGTTGGCCGGACTGGCCGAGGCGGCCAGCTCCGCCGACGGATCGTCGGACAGTGCTTGAATCGGGACCGCTCCGTGCTGGCGCTCACCAAGTGAGAAGATCGTCGGAGGGTAGACAGCGATGACCGCGGCTGCCGAAGTGTCGACGCCGGCGTTACCGCCCTCCCCCTCGTACGGCGCGGCGTTCGGGGTACCGGCAGCGAACAGCACGAGGTGGGCGCCGGCCGAATTGCCTTCGAGGGCGATACGCGCCGGATCGATCCGAAGCTCGGCCGCATTGGCCCGCATCCAGCGGATCGCCGCCTTGACGTCATGGATCTGAGCCGGCCACGGAGACTCGCCCACCAGGCGGTATTGCGTTGCTACGCACACGTAGCCGGCCCGGCCGAGCAGGATGCCATAACCGCGCAGCTGGGTCTTGTCCCCGGAGCGCCAACCACCACCGTGGACCAGGAGCACGGCCGGACGCCCGTCCTCGTCCCCCGGCGGGTCGTAGACGTCACAGCGCAGGTCTCGAGAACCTCCGGTCCCGAACACCACGTCTTCGCGGATGGCAACCCGTTCCTCGGCCATGGCCCCTCCCGTTGATCACGCTCGGCTGAATGTACCCGGCGAGACGACCAAGTACAGGATGCGCACCGACACGCCCGCCAGACCTGCGGCCATGATGGCCGTCGCCGCTCGGTCCGCCCTGAAGGCGGGCCCGGCTCGCCGCACCTCGGCAAGCCGGAAGACCCTCAGGCGACTTCAGCGGCCCTGGCTCGAAGCGCTTCGAGCTCGACCCTCCAGGTGACCACAGTTCACCTTTCCGAAGTCAGCAAACGCTAGGTCCGTGGGCACCTCGATCGGGCTTGGCCGGGTGTCGAGGCCTTGGCGACCGGAGGAGAGGTGCGCCGCCTATGATGCCTTCGGCTCGTGTAACCGTGCGCACTGGGACTGTGAGGTTTTTGCTGCAGACGGGACGGTTACCGCGCTGACGATTCAGACGGGACCGGTGCGCTTCGGAGGATCGCAGCATGGCCAGGTCTGTGGTGAATACCCGATGCACCACCGTCGGTTGGACGGTCCCTCGCCCGGGTATCAGTCAAGGATTCTCCGGTGCTTTGAGCCCGATCGCATGATGGCTCCCCAGTTGGCGCTGAGCACGGGAAGGAAGAGGAATGACCAACGTTCAACGCGATAGACGTACTACCGACCGGCAATCGCGCTCCGTGATGATGATGAAGTCCATGTGGAGCCCGGCGCAGGTGATCGCCGTCGCTGGTGGGTTGTTCCTCATTGTGACCGGCGGCATCGCCCTCGCCAGATCGGGGATGGATTTCTCGAACATTCCGTTGACGCACGTCAGCGTGGCCGGGCTTCCGTATACCTGCTTGTCGGCGCTGGTCCAGCTCGTGGTCGGTGTGATCATCACCGGCGGCGGCCTCTTTCCCGAGGCGGCCCGGGGCACGCTGGCGGTGTTCGGTGTGATCCTCTTCGCTTTCGGCCTTGTCGTAGCTATCGAACCCACCCCCTTCGCAAACATGTGGGGGTACAACTCATCATCGGGCGTGATGATGGCCGTCATCGGGGCAGTGTTCCTCGTAACAAGCGCCGTGTCACCGATCTTCTCGTCGCAGCGTCGAGTGGTTCGACAATCTCAGGACGTGAGCGCTGCAGATCCCGCAACTGAACGTTGGCCGTCGCAGTGATCGTGCTTATCCCCGGCGACCCAACGCGTAACCACTGGGACACCTAGCCCTCTCCCGGCCGCGTAGCACCCCCTGTCAGACGGGTCGAAAAAATGCCTACGCCTCCAGAGTGAGGGAGGCTGACCACAACGGCCTGTGTCGGGCGCTCGGCTGCTGTCCGCCGTTGTCTTCGCCGCCCGCATACGGCGTTCACCTCATCACCGTCCGGATTTGGGGGTCATGTTCACGCCCGGAGCTGTCGCCACGGGGAAGCAAACGAGGGTTGTGCCCTTAAGGCAACGAGGTCGTCGTGGTCGGCCCGGTCGCTGGCAGCTGGAATCCCGTAGCCCCGGCCCACTCGGGGTTCACGAGGTACTGGCCAGCCGAGTTGATTTCGAGGACAACGACGGGGCTATCGACTCGGTTCCCCGTCTTCGGCTGGATCGTGATGCTCCCGGTGATACCCGGGTAGTTAGTGATGTGTGTCAGCTGCGATTGGACCGCAGCCTCCTTCCACCCGCCCGCCTCTTGGACGGCGTGCGCCAGAAGCATGACCGAGTCGTAGGTGAAGGTCCCCCACGTTCCCGGAGGGGAGTGGTACGTGCTCTGGTACTCAGCCACGTACTGCCCTGCGCCGACGAACTCCTGGGCAGAAGGGACGCCGCTGCTGAGGCACTTCTGGGCGACCGGGGTGGTCGCCGCTTGCACGAAGTCGGGACCCTGGGCGGCGAGGTCGACGAAACACCCCCCTCTGAGGTTCATTGCGTTTGCCTGGCGAGCGAGCAATCCGGCCTCAGGCCCGTAGGCGGCGATATAGAGCAGGTCGGGGTGGGCTTGCGCCACCCGGGAGAGCACTCTGGAGAAGTTGGTCTGACCCTCGATGATCGGTTCGAACGTCACGGCGGGATGGCGTGCAGCAGTCAACAGGGTACGGAGTTGCCGGGCGATCCCCGCCGTGTAGGTGGAAGTGTCGTAAACGATGGCCACCCGGGTGGCGTGCAGGACGTTCGTGATCTCGTTCGCTTCGACCGGCGCGACCTGAACGTCCATGGGCTGGGTCGTAACGCCATAGCCCTCGGTCATACGCGCGCTCGTCAACCTCACGATCGCGATCCCCGCCGATCGGTAGATTGACAGGTTCTTCACTCCAACGGCGGAGTTGAAGGGCCCCACCACGCCGAAGACATGCTGAGTCACCATGTGATGGGCGACCGTGACCCCTTTCGTGGGCGAGGCGGCGTCGTCCGCCCGAATCAGGTGAATCTTTACGCCGTCGACTCCGTTCATCGCGTTCAACTGGTTGGCAGCAAGCTGGGCCCCGTCAAACATGTCGATGCCGGTGCTGGCCTGGGACCCGCTCATCGGTCCTTCGACCGCGATCACCCCGGGCGTGGGCGATCCCGAGCCTGACGACCGCGACGTCGTCGGTGAGGCCGAAGTTGTGAACGGTGCGAGGCTGAGCGTTCCAAGAACTACAACGCCAACGATCGGAGCGGCGAGCTTGGACAACCGGCGGCCACGACGGGAAGCAGCTACGCGCAACATCGAACGCGCTGAACTCTTGGTTTCGGCGCCATTCAGCATGGGGCACTCCCTTCGAATCTCCTTGCGAAGCGGCCAACCATGTTTTCATGGCACAGCACGCGTCGGGTGGTCCAGGCTTTCTGACCGAGGGCGATGCGGAACCGCTCGGCCCGTCCGAAAGGGTGGGTGCCGGCGCTCAGCTGCCGCGAGCACCGGTTTCGCGCAGGCCACAAGGGTCAGCCTCCCCTGCCTCTGGAGGTCCGACATGTCGGGGGCATTATCCCGTATCCCGCCCCAGCGCGGTCGGGTTAGGAGATAAGGCGGCAAAGAAGGGTCCGGTTCGCGGCATGGGCGGGGCCGGCCGCGTCCACCCCTCCTTCCTCAGGCACCTATCCCACGAAGACGGTGTCTGACCATTTGAAGTTGCAACTCCTTGGTCCGATTGGGTTACAAAGATGATCTGTACTCACCGTTCGCAGACAGGAAAGACAAAGGAGAAAAGTGTTAGCTCAGCTGCCCCGCAGCCTCGCGGACGGCATGATCGATGTCTTTCGAACCGACGTTGAATTCTTTGGCGATCGAGCAGATGGGAATCATCAAGTGATGGTGAACACCTGGATCCAAATGAATTCCGCCTCGAAATACTCCCGGGTTTACTGGTATAGCCCTAGTTACGGTCTTTCGACCTCGTCAGCTTCGAAGATCAGATCTGGCAAACTCATCCCACATCCGAGCCATTAAATGGCCTCGGCTCGCAGCCACCAACGATGGGTTCTCACGCCGCTGCTACACCGTCACGCGCACCTGCTCAGCATCG
>JBEDUR010000040.1:0-8663 GCA_040414865.1 Acidimicrobiales bacterium | reverse complement strand
GATCGTGATGCGGGTTCCGGTGTCGCCCTCCTCACAGCTGACAGTTATCTCCATGGCGCCGGGGATGACGCCGCCGGTCATGGTGGTTCGCAGCAAACTTGGGGGATCGAAGGTGTCGACCGTCATTGTGCTTGCCGGGTTGCCCTCAACCTTCGTCTCCAGGTCAACGCCTTCAGTCTCGGTGATCGGGTTGAGCCAAGCTGTGGTCTCCCCAGGGTCGGTGAACAGCCGAAAAGCCTCCTCGCGGCTCACCGCCAACGTGAAGCAGTGTGCGAACCTCCAGATCGGCGTCTCCACAAGTGGCCGTCCTCCTATCGGCTTTGGCGGTTGGATGGGCTGCGAACATTATCCTGAAGGTTCGCTGCCCATCGCTCGAGCTTGCTCTCCTCGGTGAGGACCCTTCTAAATATCTGGCCGAGCGTACCGAGGGGTTGCAGCTCGCCGAACCGTGGGGCCCAGAGCCCTGTTGGGGAAAACCATTGTTGTTTCGACGGCTGTTAGCTGAGGAGGACGACTCCACGATGAAATGTAGTGCTCACTGCTCGGTTCGCGCGGAGTCATGCTCTTGCAACCAGGAAGCGAGCAGGTCTCGGCTGGTGTCTGGCGCGGTGGCAACATCGAGCGCGGTTTGGTGCCCTGCGTAATCCGGCCTGGCCTCGATGTCGGCGCCGGCCGCGAGGAGTCGTTCGGCGGCTCGCCGTTGACCGCCGTGACAGGCTTGCCAGAAGGCTGCGTTGAGTTCCTCCTCGGCGGGCGACGGGGTGGCAGCAAGTAGCTCATCGAGCCGGGCGAGCACTCCGAGAGCAGCGGCGTGCCAAAGCTTGATGACCGGCACGCCGCGCTCGACCAAGAGGCGGGCAACGTGCCAGCACCCGTAGCCAATTGCGTTGTCGAGGGGTGTACCGATCGAACCGCCCGGAGTGTCAAGATCGGCACCACCCTCAATGAGTGCAGTGGCCACCTCTAAGTCGTCGGTGCTCGCCGCCCAGTGGAGTGGCGTCTCGGGACGATCGCCACCACTGGCGTCGTTGGGGTCAGCCCCCGCGTCGAGCAGGAGGTCCACAGCCGCGGGCGCGGCCGGGAAGTAGCCGGGCCAATCGGCAGCCACGTGCAAAGCCGTGCGCCAGCCGCCCTCCGCGCCTTTGCGGCCGATCATGTGGGCCGAGGCAAGCTCCGGTCGCGAGGCGATGAGGCGCCGCAGGGCATCCAGGTCGCCACCGTGGATGGCCAGGGTCAGCTCGATTGCAGCAGGGTCGCCATGGGGCAAGGTCACTCTTGGTACTGCCTCTCGAGATACTTCGCGTCGCGACATGGCTGGCCATGTTACGTGGCCGCTTACGGCCAACTCGGAGGCAGCTGCGCGCTCCAACCCGCCGAAGGAGGCGCGAAGGGTCCGCCGCCAGGTGGTTCTGCATCCTGGTCGTCCCGCCCTGTGTCGACCGCATGTCGCCCGACCGTGCAAGCCGACGCGTTGACGAAACCCAGCTCAGGCCGTAGGATACTGCGTATGGTTCGAGCGCGCCGTGCACTCGCCGGATGAGCGTCCGTCATGCGCTCCTGGCCTTCCTGAGCGAAGGCCCGAAGTACGGTCTGCAGCTTCGACAGGAATTCGAGACGACCACCGGCGAGGTGTGGCCGCTCAACGTCGGTCAGGTCTACACGACGCTGCAGCGTCTCGAGCGCGACGCCCTGATTGAATCCGAAGACGGTGACAAAGAGGACGGCCCGCAAAAGGCCTTTCACATCACCGAAGCTGGCCGCAAGGAGCTCGGCGACTGGCTGAGCACACCACCGGACCTGACCTCGCCGCCCCGGGACGAGCTCGTGATCAAAGTGTTGTCGGCACTGCGGGTCCCTGGTGTCTCGGTGCACGACGTGATCCAGGTGCACCGGCGTTATCTCGTCGAGCTCATGCAGCAGTGGACTCGCCTCAAGGAGGATGAGGCCGACTTCGACGTGGCCTTTGCTCTAGTTGCCGACGCCGAGCTCTTCCGCCTCGACTCTGTTGTCCGTTGGCTCGACACCGCCGACGCTCGGTTGAAACGGGCCAAGCTTGAGTCACAGCCGGCGAAGGCGAGCCCAGTGATCCGGCGAAGGTTGGTGGCTCGACGATGAGCTACCTCCAGCTGTGCGAGGTCTCGAAAACCTATGGGATTGGCGCCGCCGAGGTCCAGGCTATTCGCGACGTCAATCTCGTCGTTGAGCGCGGGTCGCTTGTGGCGGTGATGGGACCGAGCGGTTCAGGGAAATCGACCCTGCTCACGATCGCCGGAAGCCTCGAAGAGCCGACGAGTGGCGATGTCGTGATCGATGGTCATGTCCTGTCATCGTTGTCCCGCAACGACAAAGCGCGCCTTCGGCGACGGACGGTCGGTTATGTCTTCCAGGACTTCAACCTTCTGCCGGGGCTAACGGCTCTGGAGAACGTCTCGCTGCCGATGGAGCTGGACGGTGTCGCTGCGAAGAGGGCTCAACGAACGGGCACGGCCGCTCTCGAGGAGCTCGGCTTGGCGGATCGTGCACGCCATTATCCGGACGAGCTCTCCGGTGGCGAGCGGCAGAGAGTGGCGATCGCTCGGGCGGTGGTCGGGGAGCGATCGCTGCTCCTGGCTGACGAGCCGTCTGGCGCACTTGATTCGGCGAACGGCGAGGCGGTGATGCGCTTGATCCTGAGCGCGTGCCATCGGGGAGTCGCGGCAGTTGTCGTGACCCACGACGCGCAGCTCGCATCGTGGGCCGATCGTGTCGTCTTCATCCGTGACGGGCGCATCATCGATCAGACCGTGCCGCCGCCGACACCCGAAGAGCTGCTCGAGGACCTTCCTGATCCAACCCCAGGTCGATAGCGCGCCGGCTCCAACCCAACCACGACAGACCTCGTGACACCGGCAGGTCTCAGGTCTTGACTTTAGTAGTCAACCTAATAGGATACGAAGTATGCTCTCAGAAGATCTACTCGGCCTGGTGGCTGGACCTCCGGCCAAGGGCGGTCGGCGCAGATGAGCATTCTCGAGCTTCATGACATCTCGAAGTCCTATGGCCAGGGCGCGACGATCGTGCACGCGCTCGAGAACATCGACCTCGCCGTCGACGAGGGCCACTTGGTGGCGGTGATGGGTCCGTCAGGATCTGGGAAGTCCACGCTCCTCACAATCGCGGGAAGTCTCGAGGAGCCGACGAGTGGCGAGGTCCGCATCTCCGGATCGCCTCTCTCAAGCATGTCCCGCAACGACAAGGCGCGGTTACGCCGCCGAAATGTCGGCTACGTCTTCCAGGACTTCAATCTGCTTCCGGGCCTCACGGCTGCCGAGAACGTCGCGCTTCCCCTGGAGCTCGACGGTATCCCGGTCCGCAAGGCTCGTGCCTCGGGCATCGCCGCCCTCGAGCGGCTCGGGCTCGCTGATCGACGAGACCACTACCCGGACGAGCTTTCTGGTGGTGAGCGCCAACGGGTTTCCATCGCGCGGGCCGTCGTCGGGGAGCGTCACCTCCTCCTCGCGGATGAACCGTCGGGCGCTCTCGACTCCGCCAACGGTGAGGCGGTGATGCGGATGATTTTCGATGCGTGTCAGCTCGGGATCGGCGCGATCGTGGTGACCCACGACGCGCATCTCGCGTCATGGGCCGACCGGATCATCTTCCTTCGCGATGGACGTGTCGTCGACCACACCGCACCCGACGCCCCGGATCCGGTCGCCGCTCCGGGGCCGGGTGCATGACATCTGCGAGCCCGGGACAATAAGGAGCCTCGGTGAGCACTGCCGTCATTGCACCAGGCGCTGACATCCGTCCGGCCGACGGTGGCAGGCCAGCCCGACGGGCTGTCGTCCGTTGGGCGTGGCGACTTTTCCGCAGGGAGTGGCGTCAGCAATTCCTGATCTTGGCCCTCATCAGCGTCGCAGTCGCGGCGACCATCGTCGGCTCTGCTGTCGCCACGAACAACCCGCCGCCATCGAACTCCGGATTCGGAACGGCGCAGTATTCAGCGACCTTTTCGAACCTTGATGCTCACACTAAGAGCCAGATCGCGAGTCTCGAGCACCGCTTCGGCCGGGTTGAACTGATTCAAAGCGAGACACAGCCGATTCCTGGATCAATCGACACGTTCCAGTTGCGAGCCCAGGACCCCCACGGCCCCTTCAGCGGACCCATGCTTTCCCTCGTTTCCGGGCGTTACCCGGTCGTCGCAGACGAGGTCGCTGTGACAAATGGCGTCGCCTCGGCGTTTCACCTGCAGGTTGGAAGCACCTGGCGAGTGGGTGGCCTCGAGCGCCGGGTCGTCGGCATCGTCGAGAACCCCCAGAGTCTCCTCGATGAATTCGCGCTTGTCACTCCAGGTCAGGTGAATACACCGACACAGGTAATCGCTCTCTTCGACGCTCCGGGCATCTCTCCGGATTCGATCGGGCCGAACGTGCATACACCGGCGTCGGTCGCACAATCGAATCCGCTGAACCCCGAGACGATCTCCCTTGCTGCTCTTGTTCTCGGCATGCTGCTCATCGCCCTGGTCTCCGTTGGAGGATTCACGGTGTTGGCCCAGCGCCGTCTTCGCTCGATCGGACTGCTGCAAGCCACCGGCGCGACCGATCGACACGTGCGCCTCGTGGTGCGCGCCAACGGCACAGTCGTCGGTCTCGTCGGCGCCATTGCGGGGTTCCTGCTTGGCCTCGTCGTCTGGCTCGCCTATCGCCCGAGTCTCGAGCAAAGCGCACACCACCTGATCGGTGTCTTCGCTCTCCAATGGACCGTTGTCATTGCTGCGATGGTGCTCGCGGTAGTGGCGTCCTACTTCGCGGCGTCGCGGCCAGCACGGGCGATCACCCGGGTCCCGATCGTCACCGCGCTGTCCGGTCGACCCGCACCGCCTCGCCAGGTCCATCGCTCAGCGATCCCCGGAATCGTCTGTTTTGTCATCGCATTTCTCCTCCTCGGTTACGCGGGGAGTACGAACAATGGGAACGGCAGCGCTGGTACGCCAGAGCTGGTGTTCGGGATCATCCTTCTCATTCCGGGGTTGATCCTGCTCGCGCCGTTCTTCCTCTCCCTTGCGGCTCGACTTGGCCGGCGCGCGCCGATCGCGACGCGACTAGCGCTACGTGATCTTGCCCGCTACCGAGCACGCTCGGGCTCGGCACTCGCGGCGATTAGTCTCGGCGTGCTCGCCGCCGTGATCGTGATGCTGGCAGCCGCGTCCCGCTACGGCAATCCGCTGGACTACGCGGGACCGAACCTGGCTTCGAACCAGCTCTGGCTGACCGCCAATAATTCTTGTCCGCCGGGAGTCAAGCAATGCAGCCAGCCGGGGGCGGACGCCGCGACCTCAGCCCAGCTGACGACCCACGCGGAGGCAATCGCCAAGGGCCTCGATGCCCAGCTCATCACCCTGGAATCGCCCCAAGCGGGGTTGAGCGGGAGTCATTTGGGTCGCAGCTGGAACGGCCCGATCTACGTCGCGACGCCCCAGCTGCTGCACGCGTTCGGGATCCAGGCTTCAGAAATCGACCCGAACGCAGATATTTTGACCTCCCGTCCCGGCCTCTCGGGTGTCTCCGGCCTCGAGCTCAGCTACGGATCGGGCGGCGCTGTCTTCGGTGGCGGTCTGGGGGGTCCTGGTGGTTCCCAACCCAGTTGCACAGCGGCGACCAGCTGCCTCGCCAATCCGGTTATTCAAGAGGTTGGCGCTCTTCCCACCGGGACTTCGGCACCGAACACGGTGCTCACCGAGCACGCGATGCGACAGTTTCACATTCAAGCGAGCACGAATGACTGGCTGATCCAGGGTCCCCAGCCGTTCAGCGCCGCTCAGATCAGCAACGCACAGCTCGCAGCATCGAAGGCTCAACTCTCCGTTGAGTCGAAAAACGACGCCCCATCCTCGGCCACCGTGATCACATGGGCGACGATCTTCGGCATTGTGGTCGCTCTCGGTGTGCTTGGCATGTCCGTCGGCCTTGTACGCAGCGAGACGGCGAGCGATCTCCGCACGCTTGCGGCCACCGGCGCATCGGGTTTTACCCGGCGCACCCTGACTGCGGTCACAGCGGGCGCGCTTGGCTTCCTCGGCGCACTGCTCGGGACACTCGGCGGCTATATCGGGTTGATCGGATGGTTGAGGAGCAACTCGCTGAACGGCGGAATAGCTGCGCTCGGTAACGTACCGGTCGCCCAGCTGCTCATCATCCTCGTCGGCATGCCGGCGTTCGCGGCCCTTGTCGGGTGGGTGTTCGCTGGCCGTCAACCCGCGGGGATGGCGCTCCAACCGATGGAATGATCGTACCTGTCAGCCACCGAGCCGAATTGAGAGCTGGTACGCACTGGTGTTGTGAAGACGCCGGCGTAGCCCGGCGACGACGAGGGCGGGCGAGTGCGAGCGAGAGTCTGAATCCGGAGAAGCGCGCCTCGGCGCGATTCAACCATCGATGACATCCGGCTGGTTCTCGTATTCGAGCACTCATTCGGGTGCTAGCGAAATCGCAAGATCCGCCTTGAACAGGGACACGACATAGCGCGGCCACATCATCGCTCCGTGACAACGGAAACTCACGGCGCTGCCTTCGGTGACGTCGAACAGGTGGCACCGGCTCGAATACCTGCCGACCCGTAGCTGGAGGCTGTGCTGGCCTGGTTCGATTGGGACTTCAGCCGTCTGGTCCCAATCGATGGGCCCGACGCTCTTCCCATCGATCTCGATATCGAACGTGCCGCGTCGAAGCTCGAGGCCGACGCCTCTTCGTGTCAGTCTGAGGGTTGCCGACACCTTCGCTCTCTTTCCCAGCCATCCGTCCGAGCTTCGGGTTGGGGGGCAGGGTATCCCAACCCTCCCCACGTCGCTGGCTCCAGGACTACACTCGAGTCACCCGGCTACTAGGAGAGACGAATGCGTCCAGCGTCTGTGTCCATCAGGAGAGGAGGAAGATCTCATCGAGAGGACCTGACGCAACATGCAATCGTTGAACTTGGGGATCTTGGCCCATGTCGATGCCGGTAAAACCAGCCTGACCGAGCGGCTGCTCTTTTCCGCCGGAGTCATCGGCGAGATTGGCAACGTCGACAAGGGTACGACCCATACCGATACGCTCGACCTTGAGCGGCAGCGCGGGATCACGATCAAGTCGGCCGTCGCCTCGTTCGCGGTCGGCGATGTATCAGTGAACCTGATTGACACACCCGGGCACCCTGATTTCATTGCCGAGGTCGAACGCTCGGTGTGCGTGCTCGACGGCGTCGTGCTTGTGATCTCAGCGGTCGAAAGGGTCCAGTCCCAGACCCGGATCCTGATGCGGATGCTCCAGCGGCTGCGGATTCCGACCGTGCTATTCATCAACAAGATCGATCTCACGGGCGCAGAGGAAGCTCCTCTGCTCGACTCGGTCACCAAACGACTGACCTCATCGATCGTCGTACTGGGGACGACGCGCCGGTGTGCGACGCGGGAGGCCGAATTCGTCCCATTCGTCCCCGAGGACGTCGATCTGAGCGCACTCGCCGACCACGACAGCAGGATCCTGGCGGCGCTGATCGGTGACCGTCCGCCCCTTGAACCCGAGCAGGTGCGCTCGGCCCTACGGAGGAACTCGAAGCGAGCGAACGTCTACCCGGTGATCTTCGGGTCGGCGATCACCGGAGCTGGAGTCGAATTCCTCCGGGAAAACATCCCCGTCCTCCTGCCCTCTCCAAAGGGTGGTGCCGACGACGACCCCCTGGCTGCCCGGGTCTTCAAGATCGAGCGCGGTCGTGCCGGGGAGAAGGTCGCGTACCTTCGGCTGTTCAAGGGATCGATGGCGGTTCGCGATCGGTTCGACGACCAAACCGTCACCGCGATCGATGCGTTCGTCCCTGGTGGCACCGAGCGGCGGCCGAAGGTCGTCGCTGGCGAGATCGCCAAGGTGTGGGGACTCGGTGGGGCGCGAGTCGGCGACACCATTGGCGCAATGGGCCCACGGCTCCAGTGGCATTTCGCCAAGCCGACTCTGGAGGCCGTCGTCGTGGTGGGTCGAGGCGAGCGGCTCGCGCTCCATGACGCCCTCGTCCAGCTGGTCGAGCAAGATCCGCTGATCGCCCTTCGCCACGATGACCTCGGGCAGGACCTCCAGGTGTCCTTATACGGAGAAGTCCAGAAGGAGGTCATCGCGGCCACTCTGGCCAGCGAATACGGCCTCGTTGCGGAGTTCCACGAGACGACCCCGATCTGCGTCGAGCGGCCGGTCCAGTCCGGCGAGGCCTTCGAAACCATTCCATCGGGGCGCTCGCGGGAGCGACCCTTCCTCGCCGGTGTCGGCCTGCGCATCGATCCGGCTCCTATCGGTTCGGGGTTCAGCTATGACGACCAGAGCCAGCTCGGATACCTCCCGGCCGCCTTCCGCACCGCCATCTCCGAGACGGTCGCCCAGACGATGCGCCAGGGGCTTTTCGGCTGGGAGGTGACCGACTGCTCAGTGACCCTCACCTACTCGAGGTACTGGCCACGCCAAAGCCACGCTCACCAAGGGTTCAGTAAGGCGATGTCCAGCATCGGCAGCGACTTCCGGCTCCTCACGCCCCTCGTCGTCATGGATGCTCTGCGACGAGCTGGCGTTTCGGTATGTGAGCCATGGCAGCACTATGAGCTCGAGGTCCCGGCAGACGTCCTGAACGTCGTACTGCCGGTTCTGGCTCGCCTG
>JBEDUR010000039.1:0-11890 GCA_040414865.1 Acidimicrobiales bacterium | reverse complement strand
CGGGTGGCCCAGCGCCTGATGGAGGAGCCTCGCAGCCTGGCCGTGGTCGGGCCGTTCGCGCCTGACGACGTCGGCGGCGCCCTGAACGGCCTGGCTGCCCGCCCCACCTGAGGCAGATACCGGTGGCGACCGCCGCCCCCGCGCAGTTGGCGACCCCCACGGCTGGCCGGATGCGCCGCCTGTGGCACTCGCCCGATGCTCGGCCACTGACCGTTCTCGTCCTTTTGCCGGTCGTCATCTTCGCCCTCCCGGCGGCTACCGGGCACCCGGCGATCAGCCAGGACAACCTGCTGCAGAACTTCCCGCTGCGAGTGCTCTCCGGCACCCAGATCCGCCAGGGCCACCTCCCCTTGTGGAACCCGACGATCTGGTCCGGCTCCCCGCTGCTCGATGGCCTGAACGCCGGCTCGTTTTATCCCCTCACCATGCTGTTCGTCTTTCTGCCCGCCGTGTTGGCCTGGGTGTTCAACCTCATCGGGGTGTACTGGGCCGCCGGGCTCGGCATGTACGCGTTGCTTCGCCAGTGGCGGCTGCGCCCGCTGGCCTGCTTGCTTGCCGGGCTCACCTACCAGTTCGGCGGGGCCATGACCGGGCAGTTGGTGCACCTCGGGATCATCCAGGGGTTGGGCTGGATGCCGCTGATCGTGCTGGCGGAGCTCCGGCTTTCCTGGGCGGTGCTCGGCACCGGGCCGAGCCCCGAGTACGGCAGCCGACCGGGTTCGGGACGTTCACCGTGGCCGTGGGTCGCGCTGCTCGCCGGCCTCTTGGGGCTCATCCTGTTGACCGGGGAGCCGCGGGCCATGGCCCAGACCGAGATCGTGGCTTCCGTGGTCATGGCCTGGCTGCTGCTGCGCGGCTACCCGGGCGAGGGGGTCGACCCCTCCCGACGACTCCGGCTCCTCCTGTTCACGCTGGTGGCGGGCGTCTGGGCCGCGGCCCTCGGAGCCGCCCAGCTGCTGCCGGGCCGGTCGTTCATCCTCGCTTCGCAACGGGCCACCGAGAGCTACGCGTTCTTCGGGCTGGGCTCGTTACGGCCGTCGTGGACGATCCTGATGCTCGTCCCCAACCTCTTCGGCGGGGGGAACAACGCCTTCGGCCAGCCGGGTTTCTCGATCGGCTACAACCTGCCCGAAGTCACCGGGTACATGGGGCTGCTGCCCCTGGCCGGCTTCTTGACCCTGTTGGTCCGCTCGGTGGGCAAGGGTTCGGACCCAAGGGCGCGCGACTGGCGGCCCTGGCTCTTCCTCGCCGGCCTCGGCCTCCTCCTGGCCTCGGGCACCTTCACGCCACTCGGGCACCTCTTCGCCCAGATCCCCTTCTACAACAAGGTGCGCCTGCAAAGCCGCAACCTCGGCATCGTCGATTTGGCCCTGGCGATCCTGTTCGGCTTCTTCCTCGAGCTGTTCTTCGCTGGCGAGTGGCGGGAACGGACCGCCCGCCCGCTCCGCTTCCTTCGAGAGACGGTGGTGCCCCAGGTGTTCCCGGTGGCCGGCCTGGCCGCGGCGGTCACCATGCTCTGCGTACCGGCCACCGTCCTGGTCGCGTTCGGCGCCAGTCCGGTCTACGCGTCCGAGCGGCGGCCGTGGATGGCGGCGCAGGCGGTGGTGGCCGCCGGGGCGGTCGCCGTCATCTGGGCCTGGCGGCACTGGCCGGCGGTCCGGGCTCGAAGACTGCTTTGCGCAGTGGTGGTGGCCGACCTCGGCCTCTTCGTGCTCACCTGCTCGACCGGCCAGTGGGCCGGCGGGACGCCCCAACCCACCCGGGCCCAATCGGCGAAGGTGGTGGGCATCACCGGCCGTTTCGCCGTGATCGACGCGCCGGACCTGGCCGCGCTGAGCACGATCTCGTTTCCCGACATCAACGGCCTCACCAACCTCGACAGCGTGCAGGGTTACGGCTCCATCTCGAGTGGCCATTACAGCGACGTCACCGGGACCCACGACATCGCGACCATGGACGCCTGCGCATTGGCCCGGGGCGTCTTCGTCCCGCTCCGGCTGGCAACCCTGCTCGTCCTGCCCGGATCGCTCGTCGAGCGGCTGGCCCCCGGCGTCCGGCCGAGCGAGCCGGCCGCCTGCCCGGGGGCGGCTCCGCCCGGCACCCCTTCCAGCCGGACCTTCTATCTCGGGAGGGAGCTCCAGGTGGCCAGCGTGGCTCTTGTCGCCTCCGGCGGGGAGACTCGAGCCCCGCCCGATGTGGGCATCCTCGTCCCGGGCGGAGCGGTCGAGGTCCCGCCGCAGCTCGCGAGGCGCCAGGGGTCGGGCTGGGTCGTGCATCTGGCCGGGGCGCCCGAGGCCACCGCGATCGTCCTGACCGGGCCGGGCGCCCGGAGCTGGCAGGAGACCTCGGTCGTGACCACGACGAGCGGCGTCCGCTACGCGCCGAACGGCCCGTTCCAAGAGGCCCTCGGCGAGGTGTCGTGGCACCCGCGCGGCTTCTGGGCCGGCTACGCCCGGTTCACCTCGACCAACCTCGGCCCGCGGGTGGCGGTGCTCGGGGTCGCCGGGGCCACCGCCCGCCGGATCTCGGTCAGCACCTCGGGCAGCGAGACCGACGTGGTCGACACCCCGACGTCGGCTCTGGCGATCCGCTCGGAGGCCTACCTGGCCGGGTGGAGCGTCCAAGCCACGCCGCTCAACGGTCCGGGCCCGACCCGGACGCTGCCGGTGGTCCAGGTCGGGGTCATTCAAGGGGTGCGGGTCCCGGCCGGGCGCTGGCGGCTGACCTACACCTACTGGCCCTCGGGGCTCACCTCAGGCGGCGTCATCACCGCCCTCGCGGTGGCCGCGCTGGTCGGGCTCGTGCTCTGGCGCATGGTCGTGGCTCGGCGCAGGCGGCTCGGACCTGGTCGAGCACACTAGGGTCGGCCCATGCTCCGGATCGGGGTGGTCGGCGCCGCCGGGCGGATGGGCCGCACGATCTTGGCCGCGGTCCAAGAGGCAGACGACCTCGAGCTGGTCTGCGCGATCGATCCGGCCGCCGCCGGCCGCGATCTCTCCGAGCTCTTGGACGGGCCCTCGCCGGCGCTGGCGGTGACCGAGCAGGTCGACGCGCTGGCCGCCGCGGAGGCGGACGTGGCCATCGACTTCACCACTGCGGCCGGGATCGGAGACCGGCTGGCGTGGTACGCGGAGCGCGACGTCCACGCGGTGGTCGGCACGAGCGGCATTCCATCCTCCGTGCTGGCCCGGGCCGAGAAGCTCTTCGCCGCGTCGCGCGCCAACGCGGTGATCGCGCCGAACTTCGCTCTGGGTGCGGCATTGCTCACCCGGTTCTGCGAGTTGGCCGCGCCGGTGATGGACGGGGTGGAGATCATCGAGTTGCACCACGACGCCAAGGTCGACGCTCCCTCAGGCACCGCGCTGCACACGGCCGAGCGCATCGCCGCGGCCCGCATGAACGCCGCGGTCGGCCCATTCACCCCTGACCCGACCACCGAGGTGAACCTGGCCGAGACGCGCGGCGGTCTCGGGCCGGGCGACATCCACATTCATGCGGTGCGGCTTCCCGGCCTGGTCGCTCACGAAGAGGTCATCTTCGGGGCGGCCGGCCAGACGCTGTCGATCCGCCACGACTCCTTCGACCGCCGCTCCTTCATGCCCGGCGTGCTCCTGGCCGTCCGGCAGGTGTCCGGCCGGCCGGGATTGACCCTCGGCCTCGGGCCACTGCTCGGGCACTGAGGTGCCGCCCCGCACGGAAGCCGACACCCGCGAGACGATCCTCGAAGCGACCTACACGTGCGTCGCCCGTTGGGGACTGTCCAAGACCTCGGTCGCCGATGTGACCAAAGAGGCCGGCCTGTCGCGCTCCACGCTGTACCGGTACTTCCCCGGCGGGCGCGACGAACTGGTTTCGGCCGTGGTCGGTTGGGAGTACGACCGTTTCTTCACCCGCCTGTACGAGGCGGTGCACGACGCCGCGTCGCTCGTCGAGGTCATGGAGCGAGGCCTGAGCTTCGCCCACCGGGCCATCACCGAGCACGAGGTTCTCCAGCGGATCCTTCAGACCGAGCCCGAGTTGCTCTTGCCGGCGATCACCGTGCGCAGCGAGGGCACGATCGCGCTGGTGGCCGCGTTCCTCACCCCCTACCTCGAGCGTCAGCCCCTGGCTCCCGGTGTGGAGGTGGCCGAGGCGGCCGAGTTCCTGGCCCGCATGGTCCTGTCGTACATGAGCGCGCCGGGTCGCTGGGACCTCGACGACCCCAAGCAGGTCGCTCGGCTGGTCCGGGGCGAGCTGCTCGGGGGGATCCTGCCGCCCGGCTGAGCCCGGGCCGGAGCGGACCCGCCTCGCCGGTGCCCCGAGGTTTCGGACGGCTGTTGCCGAGCGGAGCCGCTGGTGGCGCGCCGGGACAACCTGGCGGTTTCCCGGCTCCCGGTGCGCACGAGGGAGCGCCGGCTGAGACGCGTTGACAATGAGACGATTTTCGCCCTACCGTCTCATCGCGTGCCTGTCGCGACCGGAAACGGCGCCCAAGAAGGCGTACCGGCGAGGGCCGAGGAGGCGCGGATCCACCACCTCGGTGCCGACGACCGCTCCTCCCAGCGCATTCGGATCGTCGACGCCACCCTCTCGTGCCTGGCCAGCCAGGGGCTGGCCAAGACCACCCTCGACGACATCGCTTCCTGGGCCCGCCTGTCCCGAGCCACCGTCTATCGGGCCTTCCCCGGCGGACGCGAAGCGATCCTGGCGGCCACGGTCGAGACCGAGCTAGCCCGACTGTTCTCCGAGGTCGCGGTGGCCATGGGCGAGGGCCACGACTTAGCCGAGGTGCTCACCGCCGGGATCGTGACCGCCGCCCGCCGCCTCCGCGACCACGGCCCGATCGGGTTCCTCTTGGCCCACGAGCCGGGCGTGCTCCTCACCCATCTGTGTTTCGACCGGATGGATCGGGTGCTCGAGGTGGCCTCCTCCTTCACCGCCCCGTTCCTCGCCCGGTGGCTCGAGCCGGACCAGGCGGCCCGGGCCGCAGAGTGGGCGGTCCGCATCACCCTGAGCTACCTGGCCGACACGGGCCGCGCCGAGCTCGAGGTGACCGACGCCGGGGACGTGGCCGGGCTGGTCGGCCGGTTCGTGCTCCCCGGCATTCTCGCCCTGCGGCTGCCGCCGGCGTCGAGCGGGGCCGGGTCGTTCGACGACGGCGAGCAGTACGGCCCGCGGTCGCGTGCCGAAACAGCGGCGGAGAAGGCCGGCCGTGGCCAGCGCGCGACCACCAGCACGAGAACGACGGCAATAGACCGACTGAGACCGGAAGGATCGAGATGACCGAAACGAAGCGCACGGAGGAGCCCATGGACACCGAAGCGACGAGCGACGACGGAGGGATGCGAACCACCGAGGAGATCATCGGTCGTGCCGATGTGAACGACCTCGAGGCCATCTTGTCGTTCGTCGGTCACGAGGACCCGGACGGCCGACACAGCGTCGAGGACAACTGTGAGGCCGAGTTCACCTGGGACTACGAGAAGGGCCGCCTGGAGAAGCTGGACAAGCTCTACGAGAAGGCCAAGACGGCGCAGTGGAACGCCCGCACCGACCTTCCCTGGGAGACCCCGGTCGACCAAGAGGCCACGCTCATGGCCAACTTCGCCACCAACCCCGAGCAGATGGGCTGGGACGACGCCATGCTCGAGGGCACGTCGCTGACCACGTGGGGTCCGAAGGAGTGGCTGCGCTTCGGCATCGAGAGCCAGAACTGGACCCTCAGCCAGTTCATGCACGGCGAGCAGGGAGCGCTGCTGTGCACGGCCAAGATCGTCGAGACCGTGCCCTGGATCGACGCCAAGTACTACGCCGCCACCCAGGTGGTCGACGAGGCTCGGCACGTCGAAGTCTTCTCCCGCTACCTCGACGAGAAGATGTCGGGCCATTACCCGATGAACGGCCATCTGGGTCTCCTGCTCGACGACATCATCGCCGACTCGCGTTGGGACATGACCTACCTCGGCATGCAGATCATGGTGGAGGGCTTGGCCCTGGCCGCCTTCGGCTTCATGCAGCAGATCTCCGAGGAGCCGCTGTTGAAGAAGATCCTGCGCTACGTCATGGCCGACGAGGCCCGGCACGTGGCCTTCGGTGTGCTGAGCCTGCAAGAGCTCTACTCGCAGCTCTCGACGCCCGAGTTGCGCGAGCGTCAGGAGTTCGCCTTCGAGGCGGCGGTGCGCATGCGTGACCGGTTGCGCTCCCAGGAGGTCTGGGACCGTATGGGCGTTCCGTGGGAGGACGTGCTCACCATCGCCGGTCGTGAGGACCCCTCCCAGGACGACTTCCAGATCCTGCTGTTCTCCCGGATCGTCCCCAACCTGCGCAAGCTGGGACTGCTCGACGCGGCTGATGGCTGGCTGCGGCAGAAGTTCACCGAGATGGGGGTCATCGCGTTCGAGAACCTGACCGACTCGACCGAGGACGAGGACGCCTTCGCCGACGGCTCACCGGTCAGCCGCAGCGTGGCCTGAAGACCACGCCCCGGTTTCCCGGGGCGGCCGCGATCGGCGCTGATACCCTGAGCCGATGGAACCTCCGGAGCGACGCCCCCGCTTCGGTGGCCTGCTCACGGCCATGGTCACACCCTTCGACGCCGATGGGGCCCTCGACGTGCACGGGGCGAAGCGGGTGGCGCGCTGGCTGGTCGAGCACGGCAGCGAAGGCCTGGTGCTCGCCGGGTCGACCGGCGAGGGGCCGACGCTGCGCGACGAGGAGAAGTTCGCGCTGTTCAGGGCGGTACGGGCCGCGGTCGACGTCCCGGTCGTCGCCGGGGTCGGCACCAATGACACCCTCCACTCGGTCAAGCTGGCCAAAGCGGCGGCCAAGGTCGGCGCCGACGCCCTCCTCGTCGTGACCCCCTACTACAACCGGCCCTCCCAGGCCGGTCTGCGCCGGCACTTCGAGGCGGTGGCCGGGGCGACCAGCTTGCCGATGATGGTCTACGACATTCCGGTGCGCACCGGCCGGGCGATCGAGCTCGAGACGATGGTCGAGTTGGCCACCACGGTCGAGACGATCGTGGCGGTCAAGGACTCGACCAAGGACCCGGCCCGTGCCGCCCGGTTGCACGCCCGCGCCCCTTCGGGCTTCGAGATCTACTGCGGGGACGACGACCTGGCCCTGCCCATGCTGGCCGTGGGCGCGGTCGGGCTAGTGAGCGTGGCGGCCCACTGGGCGGGCCGGGAGATCGCCGAGATGTTGACCGGTTTCGTCGACGGCGACCACCCCGGGTCTCTGACGCTGCTAGCCCGGCTGCAGGAGAGCTTTGCGTTCGAGTCGAGCGACGCCTACCCCAACCCGCTGCCGGTCAAAGCGGCGTGCCGGGTCCTCGGCCTGCCGGTCGGGGAGTGCCGGGACCCGCTCGGCCCGGCCCCACCGGCCCTCGAGAAGACGGCGCGGGGCGTGATCGACAGGCTGGGCACGGCGGTTGCCTGAGCACGCCGGCCAGCTCGGGCTGGGGGTGAGCCCCCGGAGCGGGGTCGGGCGACAAGCGAGCCAAGCGCCGTCAGGACCGGTGCGCCTGGTGTTCCTCGGCGGTCTGGGCGAGATCGGCCGCAACTGCGCGTGTCTCGAGGTCGACGGCCGGATCGTCGTCATCGACTGCGGGATCATGTTCCCCGATCCCGACATGCCCGGGATCGACCTCGTCCTGCCGGACTTCTCCTACCTCATCGACAACGCCGAGAGAGTCGACGGCATCGTCCTCACCCACGGGCACGAGGATCACACCGGCGGCCTGGCCTTCCTGCTACGGGACTTGTCGGTCCCCATCTACGGCTCGGAGCTGACCGTCGGGCTGGCCAGCAACCGGATCCGGGAGGCTGGCCTGCTCGAGCGGACGACGTTGGTGCCGGTCGCCGACGGGGAGCGCCGCCGGATCGGCCCCTGCGAGGTCGAGTTCATCCCGGTCACCCACTCGGTGCCCGATGCCTACGCGCTCGCCTTTCACACGCCCCAAGGGGTGGTTCTCCACTCGGGCGACTTCAAGCTCGACCTCGAACCGGTCGACGGCCGCCGGACCGACCTTGCCCGGCTCGGAGCGCTGGCCGAGGACCCCGGCATCCGGCTGCTGCTGGCCGATTCGACCAACGCTGAAAGGCCTGGGTTCACCGCGTCGGAGTCGACCGTGGGCGAGACCCTGCGGCAACTGTTCGCGGCCCGGGCCGGGCACCGGCTGATTGTGGCTTGCTTCGCCAGCCACATTCACCGGGTCCAGCAGATCGTCGACGCGGCCAGAGCGAGCGGCCGCCGGATCGCCTTCCTCGGCCGCTCGATGCTGGCCAACGTCGAGCTCGCTCGCTCGCTCGGAGTCCTCGCAATGGACGACGAGGCGATCGTCGATGTGGACGAGATTGGTCAGCTCGACAAGGCCGAGGTCTGCGTGATCTCGACCGGGTCCCAGGGCGAGCCGATGTCGGCGCTGTCGCTCATGGCCACCGGCGAGAACAAGCGCGTTCAGATCGAAGACGGCGACGTGGTGGTGATCAGCGCCCATCCGATCCCGGGCAACGAGTGGTCAATCGGCCGGGTGATCGACGAGCTTCACCGCCGCGGCGCCGAAGTCGTCCACTCGGACACCGCCCCGGTGCACGTGAGCGGACACGCTCGCCAGGGGGAGCTGGCCACCCTGATCTCGGTGACCCACCCCCAGGCCTTCGTCCCGGTCCACGGCGAGTACCGCCACCTTGTCCACCACGCCGAGTTGGCATCCCGAGTCGGCGTCCCGAAGGACCAAGTGCTTCTGTGCGAGGACGGAGACGCCGTCGTCTTGGAGCGGGGGGGCCTGCGGCGGGACGGCTCGGTTCCCGCCGGGTATCTCTACGTCGACGGCACGGTCGGTGACGTCGGGCACGGGGTGCTGCGCGATCGCCGCATGCTGGCCGACGAGGGGGTGGTCATGGTCGTGGCCACCGTTGACCTGCAAGCTCCCGCACTGGTGGGTGTGCCACGCGTGATCACCCGGGGATGGGTACATGCCCGGGAGGCCGAGGACCTCCTGGGGGAGGCTGCGACCCTGGTCGCCGAGACGCTGGCCAAGTCCATGGCCGACGGGGCCCGCGACGTCGAGGTGCTGGGCGGGGCCGTTCGCCGGGCCCTCGGGGCTCTCGTGAGCGAGCGGACCCGCCGACGCCCGTTGATCATCCCGGTGGTGCTGGCGGTCTGATCCGGCCGGCCGGCCCCCGGAGGTCGGCAGCGAAGCGTGATGACTCGATCAGCTCTCGTTCTTTGCTCTATCGGTATCTCGGGGACTGTCGCGGTCTCGGTCTTGAGCCCCTGCCGTCGGTTCGTCGGCCCGGCCGGTATCGCTCGTCATGACCCGGCCTGCATGTCCGGGATGCCGCGGCGGGCTCTCAGCCGTCGCGCAGCCGGGAGGAGGCCAGGCGGAGCAGCTCGGCCGCATCGACCGAGTCCTGCGGAGTGATGGCGCTGGCATAACGCAGAGCTCCGTCGGCGAGCCCGGACTCCTCTCTGAACCGCCCGACCAGGTCGTCGAGCGACTCGCGGGTGGCATTGGGGAGCAGGGCGGTGAACGTGGACCGGCGCAGGTGAGTGCCGGCATCGCCGGTGCGAAGGACGCGGCCCAAGGACCGGCCCAGACGCTGCAGCTCCGCGGGGCGCTCGGGATGTCCGCCGGCGTCGACCTCGAGCAGGAGCACGGTGAAGCTCCACCCGTGACGAGCGCTCTGCGCTGCAGCCGAGCGCAGGGTCTCATTGAAGACCGGGAGCGACAGGAGGCCGGTCGAGGGGTCACGGATCACGTGTCGGCGCGCCAGCTCGGTGGTCAGCACCACCTCCACCAGTCCGAGGACGAGGCGCTGGGCGCCCGGAGGCACCGCACGAGGCGCGGCGATGAGTCCGGGACCCCTGTCGAGCAGCTCGCGTCCGTCCGAGCCGATCGGGCGCCGACCGAGCCGAAAGGCTTGGGGACCGAGGGTCTCGTTGGTGACCGCCACGATCAGGTCGTCGAGCGCGAATCGGGCGGCCACCAGCTCGAGCAGGTCGTAGATCACGTCGAGGCCGTAGGCGCCGTCGGCCGCCCGGTGCAGCAGCCCGATCCACTCGTCCGGACCCGGACCGGGAGCGACGGCGGCCGGGTCGGGATCCGGCTCAATGGTGAGCGCGGTCGGCGCCGGAGGGGAAGACGCCACAGGTTCATTCATGGGGGTTGTCTCCGGGTCGGGCCAGCGAGGCCAGACTGTACCAACGAGTAACAACCAGCGGTGGAGTCGTTGTCCGCCCGGTCAGGATTCCAGGCGGAGCTGGACCGGAACCCCACCAGTTGGCGGTGGGGAGACCTTCGGTTCGGGGGCGGTCGGCGACGTCCGCACGCCTCGGTGAGCACCCCCGGACGGCGGGGAGCACTCGGTGATCAACCGGTTGATGCGGTCCCGCTCCGTCCGGGGCTGATACGCGCCCTTGGCGAACAGTCGTTCGTGGCGCGGGACGAGGTCAGGGTGGGCGCCGGCCAGCCACGAGAGGTAGTGCTCTCGCACCGAGCCCCGGAGATGGAGCGGGACCCCCGTCACCGAGACGGCGCCGGCGGCCTTGGCTGCCTCGACGACGGCCAGGACCTGTTTGGTGTCGTCCGAGAGGCCGGGCAGGATCGGAGCGACGAGCACCCCGCAGGGGATGCCGGCCCGGTTCAGTCGGCGAACGGCCTCGAGACGCCGCGCCGGCGGCGGGGTTCCCGGCTCGGTCGAGCGCCAGACCTCGGAGTCCAATGTCCCGACCGAGAGGTCGAGCCGGACCTGTGTGCGCCGACTGGCCTCGACAAGCGCGTCGAGGTCGCGCAGGACGAGGGTCGACTTGGTGAGGATGCTGAAGGGGTTCTTCGCCTCCGTCAGAGCACCGATGATCCCCTGAGTGAGGTGGTACTTGCCCTCGGCCGCCTGGTAGGGATCGGTGTTGGTTCCCATGGCGATGGTGTCACCACCCCAGTTGGGCGAGGCGAGCTCGGCCCGCAACCGCTCGACCGCGTTGATCTTCACGACGATCTTGCGCTCGAAGTCCTTGCCGATGTCGAGGCCGAGGTACTCGTGGGTCGGTCGGGCGAAGCAGTAGATGCAGGCGTGCGAGCAGCCTCGGTAGGGGTTGATCGTGAAGTCGAACCCGAGATTGGCCGCGCCGGCAGGGATCTTGTTGATGATCCGCTGCGCGTTCACGTGCAAGAACTCGAGTCCCGCATACGCGCCCGTGCCCACATGGCGAGTCGCCCGGCGCTCGTCCGGGAAAAGGGCGTCCGCTTCCTCTTCGTCGGCCAGTCGCCAGCGCAGACCCTGGGATTCAGAGGCCATCTGGGGCAGAGTACCGAACATATGTTCGTAGTACAAGGGGTCCTCGACGGGCCCGCATTTCGACCTGTCTGGCCAGGTCAGGGGCGAATCAGCATCCGCCGATGCCGCCAGGGCCCGGGGTAGCGTGCAGCCATCGTGCCGACCAAGCGTTCGACGGCCGCTCGACGCAGCGCGTCTTTTTCCCGGTCCGCTCGAGGCCGGACGCGTCGCCGCAGGACCTCCAAGCCGGCGTGGTGGGATACCACCTTCTTCGCCGACCACTCGGCTGACTTGTGGGCGATCGGCCTGGCCACGATCGGGGTGCTCCTGGCACTCGCCCTCTACGGCCACGCCGCCGGCTCGTTCGGCACCGCGGTCGCCCACGGGTTGGGCGCGGCGATCGGCTGGATCCGGTACCTGATCCCGCCGGTTGGCGTGGCGGTGGCGGTGGCGGTGATCGTCGGTCGACGAGAAGCCGACCCGCTCCGCGCCGCGCTCGCCGTGGTTCTCGGGCTCGCCTCGACCACAGGGCTGGCCGATCTGGCCGGCGGGTCCCCGGGGCCGAGCGCCTCGATTCCGGAGCTGCGCGAGGCCGGGGGATATGTCGGTGCCGTGGTCGGCCACTTCCTGGCTCG
>JBEDUR010000038.1:0-2014 GCA_040414865.1 Acidimicrobiales bacterium | reverse complement strand
GGCTGGCTCCGTGCGGCAAGCGCTCGTTCACTGGCGGCGGCGGCTGGCTGCCGACTCGACCTATGCCTTCCGGTCGCTCGCCGCCCTGGGCGCTATCGGCATCACGCTCATCGGTGTGGCTCCGATGGCAGCAGCGGCAACGAACCCTAACGCCGATCCCATCCTTGCCCAGGCCGTCAATGGTCCACCAGAGGTTACGAACATCCCGACACCGTCCTTCAACCTTGTGGACCAATATGGCCGGGGGGTTTCGCTTGGCAGTCTCCACGGCAAGACCGTGGCCCTAGTCTTCCTCGACCCAACTTGCACCTACCAAGCAGGGGGCTGCCCTGCTATCCAGGAACTCCGCCTTGTTGACCAGGTCCTTGGGTCAAGGTCCAATCGGGTTGAACTGGTTGCCATCGACACAAATCCCAATTACCTGAAACCGAACAAACTGGTCACGTTCGACCGCCGCGCGGGCCTCGACAAGATGAGCAACTGGCTGTGTCTGACCGGATCCCTGTCCGAGCTCACCAACGTTCTGAATGGCTTCGGTGTTCACGCCTCTGACACTGGCTCCAACATGCGCCTCATGATGGGCTTGCCCCATGGTCAGACGGCCTACGTGATCGACAGTTCTGGCCGTACCCGGGAAGTCCTGAGCACCGGCGATCGAGGACCTGCATCGAAGTTAATGACGTCTTCGGTAGCAGTCGATCTGGCGAACGCCGTCGGGCAGGTCGTCAGCTCTAACGGCTGATGGTGGTCAAATGCGGGACAGTGAACGAGTTGGCCGTCGCGCAGCCGCCTAATCAAACAAAGTTGGTGATGGCTGCGAGGCCGTGAGCCCAAATAGTCCTTTGCTGAGTTAGCACGAAGCCGCATACCTTCGGGGAGGTGGTGCGTGCAGATCGCATCGGATGATCCAGGTACTGCGAAATGCAGATGGCTCGGGAGTGCGTCCAACATTGGGAGTGTGTCCCACATTGGCCCTAGGCACGAGGCAGAGGCATCCATAGCATGGAATCGCGGAGCCAATTCGGCAAACACGAGGCCGATGTCTCGGGCAACCCACTCTCGATGAATCAAGTTCTCGTGTCTCAAGTCAAGGAGCGTAACCAGCATGCTCGCCAATATTTTCGGGCCGGATCTTGGGTACGTGGTCATGATCGTTCTCGTTGTGCTGGTGGGTGGAAGCCAGCTCCCTAAGATCGCCCGCAACATCGGAACCGCTGGCAAGGAGTTCCGCAAGGCACAACAGGAGGCCGAAGAAGATGAGGCGCAGCGCGTGAACGCCACGCCGGCCCAACCCGCTGTTGCTCCGGCCCCCACTCCTCCAGCAGTTTTCGCCTCCCCGGCGGGTTCCGCCGGTCCAGCCGCGGCTGAAGCACATGAGGATCAGGTGCGCCCAGAGGCAGCTGGCTGACCGCTTCCAATGTTCAGCTTCAGCCCCGAAAAGGTCTTCGTCCTGGGCGTCGTTGCGCTCATTGTGCTGGGTCCCAACCGGCTACCGCAGGCCGCTCGGACCGTCGGGAAGTTCGTGGCGACCTTCCGTCGGATGTCGTCGGGCCTCCAGGCCGAGGTGCGCGATGCGCTGGCCGAGCCAAAGAACGCATTTGACACCGCCGTGGGCGACTTCCGGACGGCGGCGGGTGTAAAGCGCTCGGTGCGTGACACGATCAGCTCGACGTTGAGCCCACCGACCCCCCAAGCGCGCGCTAACCGCGACGGACGGTCGTCTGGGTTGCCAGCGCACTTGTCCGGATCCACAGACGGGTCGGGTTCGCTAGACCCCCCCGACGACCCGTCTCTCAACTGAAGGCGATCGCTCAGCGCGATCACATCTTCCGTCCAGCTGACGCCTGCGCGAAACGGACCTGAGGGTGACAGTTACCGACGAACACCTAGGAGAGGAGGACGAACACTCCCGACAGGCGAAGGATGCCGAGACGCGCCGGTTCCGGCGTATGTCGGTACTCGAGCATCTGGCCGAGCTGCGGAAACGCCTTGTCATCTGTGTTTTCGCGGTAGT
>JBEDUR010000037.1:0-37654 GCA_040414865.1 Acidimicrobiales bacterium | reverse complement strand
GCCCGGGAGCGGCGCGAGGTTGCGTGCCTCGACGGCCACGTACTCCGCCAGGGTGCCGTCGCGGTGCCAGTCCGTGAGCCCGAACACCCGCTGTCCCACCGACAGCCCCGTCGTGCCGTACCCGAGAACGGTTACCACTCCGGCCAGTTCGTGCCCAGGGATCGACGGTGTTCGGTCACGGTCGGCGCGATCGGTCCAGGTCGAGGGCCACGCCATCTCAGTCGGGACGAATCCCGACGCATGAACCTGAACAACGGCGTCGTTTATCGCTGCCAGCGGCTCGGGCCGCTCCACCAGCGCCATCCCCGCCGTTCCCGCAGCCCGGTCCGTCACCACGATCGCCTTCATCGGAATTCTCCTCGGTCATTTGTCTCTTTGGTGGAAGTGTTGTATCGATGGCGCGCCAGCGATCCCGGGAAACGGGGTCCGTTGCGGTTGGCTGGTCCGTTCGGTACTCGGTGACTTCCCCGGACCGTGACTGACTCGCATTCAATACCGAAGTCCCGGAGGCCCTGAGCCACCGTCCTCAGGCGTTCTGTGACATTTCGTGCCAACGTGTTGGACCACTCGTTCGCCAAAGAGCCGGCACTCTCAAGATCTCTCCTTCGCCTTTATTGGACACGAATCGCCGCCGTTGTAGGGGCACAGCCGGGCTCGGTCGGGCCAAGCGGGTAGTCGTGTTGGACGGGGTTCCGCTCATCCAAGGTGTCCACGTGGACTCGATCTCTACCGCTACAGGATGCCACCGTGCTCGTTGTATCCGTGCATCACGTTCCGTGAGCAGTGCAAGATGATCTTGTAGCTCTTCGTGGCGGTGTTGAAGTTCGTGACGCTGGAGTTGATACCACCGGTGGTAGTTCCCGTCCGGACATCTTGGTAGTTGCCAACCGAAGTCGAGGTCACACCTGTGATACTGATGCCGATCGGCCAGGGGCTCTCTGTCTCGGTGTTCTCTACGCCGTTCGGAATGCTTGTGCCGGCCGGTGCGTAGCTCTGGTCCAGTAGATACGGATGGCCTGAGGGACACTTGTACGCCGGAACGTAATCGTGAGAAAGGCCATTCAGATAGGTAGGAGGGAACGAGTCCACGGTGCAATCCTCGGCGGTCGAGTCGTCGCACTCGGCGACGTAGGGGTCGTCGTTGGTACCCTTCCCGCGAACGCCGTCAAAAGCCGCTGGTCGGACCTGGTTGGACTGGTCCGAGTAGGGACCCGAACCGAGGATGTTGGCGGCGGAGACGGAGAAGGAATAGAGGTCACCATTCGTGAGGCCGCCGACGGCGATCGGACTCCCGGTCCCGGTCGCGGTTCTGGTGCCTGCGGAGTTGTCGAGGTCCGTGGCCTTCGCGGTATACGAGACAATTGGCAGGCGACCATCCGATTTGGGCGCACTGAAGTCGACGAACCCATCATGGGGGCGTGAACCACGATGGGCTTGTCCGATCGTTGGGGCATCGGGCGTCTTCGTGGGAGGCGTGTTGGACGGGAACGGAGGCACGGCCAAGGCTTGGGGAAAATAGAGCCCGGTTTTGTCTCCTTGGATTGTGGCCGCTGGGGCCGTGTCACCATTGGCTCCCGGGGCGTACTCGGTAACCGTGCTGCTGTTGTAGTTGGGGACGACGAACAAGTTCTCCTCCGCGTCGACCGCGAGAGCCTTGGGATTGTCAATTTCGGTGTGGGGTCCCCCGATCGTTGCGACGGGAGCCTGATTACCGTTTGCTCCCTTGGCGTACTCGGTTACGGTGCTGCCGTTGTAGTTGGCGACGAACACGTTCCCCCCCGAATCGACCGCCACAGCTATCGGGCCGTCGAGTCCGGTGTTGGGACCCGAGATGGTGGCCTTCGGTGCCTGGTTACCATTCGCTCCCGGGGCATACTCGGTGACCGCATTGTTGCTGAGACTGGCGACGAACACGTTCCCGTCCGGGTCCAGAGCCACATCCTCGGGATAGTCAAGTCCTGTGTTGGGACCCATGACCGTGGTCTTCGGTGTCACGTTGCCTGTCGCGTTGCCGGTGCCTGCTTGGGCATACTCGTTCACGGAGTCCTGGTTCACCGAGACGGCGTTGACAACGAAGAGGTTCTGCGCGCGGTCGACCGTCATCCCGAACGGCGAGCTGAGAACGGTGTTGGACCCTTGAATCGTGGTGGTTGGCGCTCGGTCTCCGGTGGCTCCCGGAGGGTAACCGGTCACCGATGGGTTTCGGCTACCACCCGGTAGGTCCGTGTCGGTGTTGGAGACGAACACGCCGCCCGCCGCATCAACGGCCACACCTCCCGGACGGTCAATTGCCGTGCTGGATCCCGAGATGGTGGCAAGGGGTGCCACGTTGCCATTGACATTCTCGTCGTATTCGGTCACGGAGTTGAGGTTGGCCACGTACAGGTGGGGTGGGTCAGCGGTCCCGGAGTTCGCGCCTGACGCCGGATTTCCGCTCGCGAAGTTCACGAGCACCAATGCCATCACCGCGACGGTGGCCGTCACCGTCGACGACCACGTTCGATCCATTGGGAACCGACGAACCGGGCCGAACCGCCGACTGCCCGCTTGCTTGCCTTCGACCCGGCGACCACCACCAACGTCCGGCCAGAGTTTTGTCACGATCTGAGCCCCTTCCTTTGACCGTCGCCCTGGTCGATCGCCGCCTCGCCCCTGGGCCACGAGCCATGTCCCTTCTCGGCTCCCCCCGGTCATGGTTCAGCTGACCTCGTCGCCCTTCATCGTCAGACCGCCACGCCGCCTCCTTCTCGGTGCGGCGAAGGGCACAACAGGCCTTTTGCGCTGCAGGTGTGATCATCGTCGGGTTCGACAACGACCCCTATGGACAGTATGAAACTCTTGAGAACTTCTCGCAATGGGGATTGGCCCTGGTCAGGGCGCCGTCGCGATGTCCCGGCTGCGCTCGATCCAGGTCCCCCCTGTCCTTGCGATTGCGAGGCGCCGACGCGTGGGAAGGCATGCTGGACGCGTGCCCGGTTCGTACTTGGTCCGCCACCTGGCGCCGGAAGAGGTTGAGGTCGTTGGCAGCGCGCTCGGCCTCGCCCGTTTGTACCAGGGCGACGGGTTCTATCTCGTCGCCTGGGAGGGCGAAGAGCCAATGGGTCACCTTCACCTGGCGCTGAGCGATCCTCCCGAACTGCAGGACGTCATCGTTCGGCCGGAGTACCGGCGACGGGGCGTGGCCCGGCGTCTGTCCGAGGCTGCCGAGGCGGAGGCCCGAGCCCGTGGCTTCGGCCGTCTTCGCCTGACCGTGAGCATCGACAATTCGGCCGCACAGGCCCTCTACAACTCCTGTGGCTTTGCCGACACTGGCAAGCCCCATCTGCGTGTCCAGGGCACCGTGCAGATCCGCACCGGACCGATCGAAGTGGACGACACCCTCCTAACATGGGAGAAGGTCCTGGGAGGAGAGGCGGAGCCCTGACCGCGACGGCACGTCCGGCAGATGCCTCGAACCGGGAAGGCACGGCCCCTAGGCACCTACGCGATGCACGGGCGTTGTGGGCGCGTCGCTACCGAGCGGGTTTAGTGCGACGTGCGATCTGGCTATCGTTCCGGTCCGTGCAAGAGGAGCGCCTCGACGTTGGTGTCCCCGCCCGGCTGTACGACCCCGGAGGGGCCAAGGGGCTGCTCCTGATCGGCCACGGGGGCGGCCGGAGCAAGGACACTGAGCGCGTCGTCGATTTGTGCCGCCGCTATGCCGCCGGGACGGGTCTCGCCACGCTCTGCATCGACGCCGTCGATCACGGGGAACGCAGGCGCCCCGGGGTGTTCGATGGATGCGATCGCGACGGGTTCGTTGATCTCGTTGACAGCATCCGCCTCAAGAGTCAGAGCGGGCAAGGTCACTGCGAACGGTACCCTGCCTTGCGCCCTTGATCGCCCGGATACCGACCGTGCAGGGGAAGCGCGGGTCGTTCGTGTTCCATGCCCTATCAGGCATGTCGCGCGTCGCCATTCCGGTCACAATTGCCAGTCCGGTCAAAGCATTGCCGTACGCAGTCATTTCGGCAGTCCAGGAGCACCCGTCGAGCAGCGCCATGGCTCCATCCGGCATGAATCGCCAGTAGTCGATAGCGCCCGGCTCTACTCTGCCCAAACAGGGCACAGTAACGAGCAGCGTCCCGCCGACCTTGAGCACGCGGTGCAGCTGCTCGACGCCCTTCTTCGGGTCGCGCAGGTACTGCAACGTGTTGGTCACCACCGCACAGTCGAACGTGTCATCGTGCACCCCGCTCATCTCTTGCAGATCGGCGACAATCGTGGCTCGAGGATTCGAGGCGTCGACATCCAAAACGTCGCATCGGGCAACTCGGTTACCCCCAAAGCGCCGCACGTATTGGTCCTCCTTGATCTCGAGGCAGCGCCCTTCGATACAGTCGGAATACGTTCTCAAAAACGCTTCGATGTACTTTCGATCGACCGGCAGACCTCGGTCATAACCGTAGTGATAACTCAGAGGATCGCTGGACATGGCAGCCAGGTATAACCGCGCGGGAACCATAGTTCGTTTGATTCCCAGACGTCGCGCTAACCCACGAGTATTGGGGAGCTTCAAGGGCCTAAGGACTCCCTTACACCTCTTCGTTTATGGGACTCTAGCTGCCCAAGGTGGGCGGGCTCTGACCTTGGTGACCCCGGCTCTACGTATGTTTCACACATCCCGAGGTAACTCGGCATTGCCTTCATGACGCACCGATTGACTGTCGAGAGCGCCGTAGCCCTGCGCCGCTTGGAGTCTGATGGGCAAACACTGCCACGACCACCACCAGCCAACTCGAGACAAAGACGATGCTGGCGAGCACATCAGTCGTCCAGTGGACGCCCAACTCGATGCGAGAGAACCCGACGGCGGCTATGGCGACGACGGCCGCGGCCCACGTTGCGACCCGCGTGAACCGTGAGCGGAAGAAGCACGTCACGACCATGGCTAGAACGGCGAACACGAGGACCGCGGTAGCTGTGTGACTCGAGGGCCAGGACCAGCCATGGGCTGAGTTCACCCAAATGTCCTTCGGGGGTCGTTGGCGCTGAACGATGTGTTTCGCTAGCCATACGCCAGCCGCTTCGCCTGCCCACGCCACGGCGGCAAGCAAAACGGCAAGCCATACCAGTCGACCGCGGAGCGCGAAAATGAGCACTACGACACCGGTGACGACCAGGGCGACCCATGAGCCGAGCCACGTGAGCGCCTTCATGGCGGTGTTGAGGGCAGGGGTCCGATGTGCGACCACTGTCGAGGTGACGTGACGGTCGAACGCAGTGACCGTGGACGAGTGCACGACGCCGAAGCCGATGGCAATCAAAATCCCCGTGAGACCCGCCCACATCGCGACCAGCAGGGCGGCCTGTCGCACATGGCTCGCCGCCGAGCGACCGAGTGCGCTTTCGGGCGAGCTCTGCTGCGGCACTAGGTCCGCTGCCGTTTGAGCCGGCTCGAGAACGAGACCGCAATCGCAACGAGTGCCACAAAAGTTCCCCTCTACAGCACTCTACTTTCGGTCCGGCATGCCACAAACTCCCGTGGAGCGGCTCCCGATCCTGTGGTGACCACTCGGCTCGCTAGAGACAAAGGCAACACGGTCCTGCACGCGCAGATATGACCGACAGTGACGGCGCTCATCGACTGGTCGGCATGGCAGATCAGCCAGGCGAAGGGACTACCTGTCCTTTATGGCCGTTCCAGACCCAAGCCGCTTGTGGAACCAGAGCGCGTCGGTCCCCGATGGGAAATCCTTGACCCGTCCTAGCAACTTATAGCCGTTACGTTCGTACAGCGTCCGAGCCTGGAACTCATAAGTGAAGTGAACGGTCTGAACGCAGCCACGCGCCGCGGCCTCCGCTTCAGCGGCGGCTAAGAGTTTCGAGGCGAGTCCGCGACCTCGGAGGCTTGGTTGAACCCACAGGCTCTGCAGCTCGCAACAGTCTCCCCACGTCCAGCCGCTTACGCCAGCGATGACCTCGCCTTCTTCGCGCACGAAAATCGCCAGATCGACTTCCTCCCCGAGCCCCATAGCGGCGGATGCCTCGTGGCGGATTCTGGTCTCGAGAAGTTCGATGTCACGTGGATCTGGGAGGTCCTCGACCTGGAACTCCACGGCCGGCTGCGTCATTCGTCAACGAGCTGTTCGATCAGCGAGAGGTCGTCGAAGTAGGTGCGGAAGGACCGGATCTTCTCTCCCCGGAATTCCGCGACGGTAACGCCCGCCAAGACCACCCGTCGTCCGGTCGGCTCTATGACGGCATCATCACCGAGGACGTACGGTCCACTGTGGTCCGCCTCAACCACCCACTCGGCGAACACCTTGTTGCCCACCTCATCAAGTCCCCTGATCAGAAGCACTGTGTTGGAGAACGCAAGTTCTCTCAGCACCGACAGCTCGGCTAGTGCGGGCAACCCCGATATTGAAACCAAGGGCGACCAACCGACCACATCCTCGGTACACAACTTGGTCAGATCCTCTGCTGTGTCGCCCAACTCGGCCTCAAGAGCCTTCAACAGCACGTCCTTACGCGATTCGCTCATCATCCATCCTTCAGTTCGTTGTGATCACCAGCACTCGAAGTGATTCAGTTACCAAGAACCTTCGCTTTGGCCGCAGCGAACTCGTCGTCAGACAAGGCGCCAGAGGAATGTAGCTGAGCCAGATGTTCGAGTTCGTCCGCTGAGGTCGCCGGGGGCGGTGCGTACTGCGTCTGGTCCTGGTAATCGTCCTCCTGTTGCCTTCGAGTAGCTCTGTGATGAGCGATCGCCCCTCCGGCCACTGCGCCGGCAAGCAGGCCGCGACCCCGAGCCCGTCGTCTCATTCCCATGGAGATCTCCTTCTGATCGATTGCTGTCCTGATTGTAGGTTCGCCCAACGTGCCCGGCGCAGGGTCGCGAGCCTGGTCCGGATGAGATCCCGCAAGGGACACGAAAATGCCGGATAATGGATAGGACGACGAGGTATCCCATCCGGCAAGAGGTGCGTCCAAAGCCCGTTTCGACTAAATCGACTAACAAGTGTGAGGGTCGGGTGACATACCATCATCCAATGGCCCACCTCTCAAAGTGAGGGTCGCTCATGGCTGACCAACTGCCAGGAAACGGACAACAGGCCTCCGGCTGGGTGCTCACGTTGCACCGCGTCGGAGCGCCCAACTCGATCTTGCGCCAGTTTGACTTCTGGGACCGTCGCTACGAGGGACGCCGATTGTTCTCAGAAGTATTCGGCACGTTCCTTCTCGTCTTCGTAGCGGTTGGTGGCGGGATGGTCAACGCCCGCTTTGGCGGCCATGCGGTCCCCTACGGGGCGCAAGTCGTGGCGCCCGGGCTCATGGTGGGCGCCGTCATCCTCTTCATGGGGGCAGTGTCCGGGGCGCATCTCAATCCTGGCGTCAGTATCGCGTTTGCCCTCCGGCGTGACTTTCCTTGGAAACGAGTTCCTGCATACATCGTGGCCCAGTTCGCGGGGGCCATCCTCGCCACCTTGCTGTTGTGGGCCCTAATCGGCAAGCAGGGGTCGGCGGGACTGACACTGCCCGGTCACGGCATTTCTACCGGCACCGCTTTCCTGTGGGAGATGTTCCTGACGATCGGACTGGTCAGCACGATTCTGGGCACCGCGTCCGGAGCCCAGGCACTTGGCCCGATTGCCGCCATCGGCGTGGCCAGCTACATCTCGCTGGCCGGGCTGTTCGGCTCGCCGGTCAGCGGTGCGTCAATGAACACCGCCCGTTCCCTCGGTCCGGCCCTCGTCTTAGGGGACTGGACATCGTGGTGGGCCTACCTGATCGGTCCCGTCTCGGGGGCCGTCATCGCCGCGGGGATTGGGTATGTGTTGCGCGGAGCGGGCGGAGGAGTCGCTAGTAAGCGCGCCGCCCAGGGGATCCTGCAAGTTGAGCGCAATTCCGAGGAGCAGTGAAGACGTGTTCAGCGGCGAATCCGTACCCAGGCAGGTGCCGATCCACTACGGCCTGAGACGCGAGCGCGACGCTCAATGGAAACGCTCGACACGCCGGGCCGACGCCTGCGCTTTACCGAGGTCGGGCCAAACTCCAGCCCAGCGACCGCAGATCTACATGCGGACCTACGCCGTTCGCCGAAACGTGCCCAGTCTGCTGGTTGGCTATATCTTCTCCTGGGCGTAGCGGTTCAGGCGTTCCAGTGTGTCGGAGTAGATGCCACGAACCACCCGCGGGGCGAACAATCGCTCGAACACGCCGCCGATACCCCGTGCTCCGTCCCATGTGCTCGCGATGCGTACCCTCGACTTCCCATCCACCTGGGTGACGGTCCAGGTGGTGCTCAGGCTGGAGCCCATATCCGACTCGGTCAGGACCCGTCCCGGCTCGGGTTCGTCAACCCGCATGCGGTACCGCCGCCGCCGCCCACCGGCTGTGAGGGTGAACCGTGTGACGGTTCCGGCCCCCACGCCCCCCGTCTCGACCTCGAAGTCTGAGAACGCAGGGGAGAGAAAGCGAGGGTGATGTATTCGCATATCGGCCACGAGGCCAAACACGTCCTCGGCTGGGGCGTCGACCAATCGCTCGACACCGACCCGGAGCTGACTCATGGACCCGATTATGTCCGGCGAGCAACATGACGGACCAAGTCTCTCGGCCTAAGGACGGATTGGAATGGGCCGAGCTCGAGGGTGACTCCATCCAAGACCCTCACGGTTCGACGAGTAGCTGTGCGGCCGTCATCGCAATGGCTCAGTCGATTGCCGGGTGAAAAGCGAGGCGGCTGACAGGGGATTGCCCTCGCGCTTGTCAACGAATAGGTGCGAACGACACCATCTATCTAACGCTCTATTAGAGGCGGGTCCGCACGACGCCGTTCCGACTAGCAATACACCATTTGAGCCGGTCCGCCTGGTACAGTCCAGGCCGTTCCAGCGGCAGAGCTCCCCGTAAAGGAGGAGACGATGTTTTTCGGGTACACGTATCCGCTTCTCGATGCGTTCTGGACCATCCTGTGGATCTTCGGGTTTGTGATCTGGATCTGGCTGCTGATCGTGATCATTGGCGACCTGTTCCGGGACCACACACAGTCTGGATGGGCGAAGGCATTCTGGATCATTTTCATCCTCTTCCTTCCCCTCATCGGGGTGCTCGCCTACCTGATCTTCCGAGGAGGCGGGATGCACGAGCGGTCGGTCAGGCAGGCCCAGGCGATGGACGAGCAGGCTCGGGCCTACATTCGCGATGCGGCCGGAACCACACCGAGTACCGCCGACGAGCTCCAGAAGTTGGCGCAGCTCCGAGACCAGGGGGTTCTCAGTCCCCAGGAGTACGACGCCCAAAAGGCCAAGCTGCTCGCGTAGGGGAGCGGGATAGTCACCAGCCATTTCCCCTTGGACTTCGCGCGTCTCGTGGATCCGTTAGCTCGGCAGTGGGGCTCGGTATGTCAGGCAAGTCGAAGGCGCTGTGACGGCAATGTCAGGCCAATGAGCAACGGCCTACGTGCCCGACGTCGTGTGTTGTCCCAAGTGGCGTACCGGACCAATGATCACCCGCGCGCTGCCGGGGACCTGGTCGCTTCGGACGATTGTCTTTCCGAAAGGAACGAGAGCGAGAACCGCCATCCGAAACGAGGCGATGCCGAAGGGGATGCCGATGATGGTCAGACAGAATACGACCCCGATCAGCACGTGGAGTAGGGCAAGCCACCAACCTCCGAGCACGAGCCAGATGACATTACCGAGGCAACCGAGCGCTGGGTCACTGTGGGGTCGCTCGATGACGGTGCGTCCGAATGGCCACAACACATAGCCGGCGAGCTTGAATGATTGAATGCCGAAGGGGATGCCGATGATCGTCAGGCAGGTGAAGATCCCCGCAAAGATGTAAGCGAGACCGAGCCAAAGGCCGGCAAGGAGAAACCAAAGCACATTTCCCAGGACGGCCATTGGTCCTCCGCTCCGAGCCGAAATGAGTGCCGCCTAGCGCAGTACGTCCATGGTAGTAGCCCTGCTGTACGAAAAGCGCTCGGCACACAAAGGTCTCGTTGTCCGACGGCATGACCGTGGGCCGACTGAGCGGCTCACCCGGCCGATGTAGTTCCCCCGGTGACGCCGGCGAGGATCTTGGCGATCACATCGTCCTGTGCGAGCAAATGCGCCTGGATTTGTTTGGCTTCTTCCAACACCGCCGCCGCGTCGTTGTAGGTCGCTTGGGCACGATCGTCAGCAGCCCTTGCCTGGATGTTTTGCCCAACGATGATCACGGGCAGCAACACCAACTGGAGGAAGCTGGAGGAGATCCACAGGATCAGCAACTGAGTCGACTGCACGTTGTCGGGCAAGCTGATGAACGCGATGGCAGCGAACACATAGGCCGCCCACATCGTGCCGACAATGACCGTGACTCGAAGGCCCACCTTGGCATTGAAGCGGCCGACGGCGTTGTCGCCGTGGACCTTGGCAGCGGCATCATGAACCCTCGGCGGTCCCGTCAATTTGCGGGCCTCGATGTGGGGATGGGGTATGTAGTTGAACAAAGTGGACATAGCTTGATGTTGACACGTACCTGGTAGTCAACCCGCTCATGGGCGACGTGTGGGACTACACCGAGGAACGAGGTGTCGCCACCTTGGGATCTCCGGATCCTCTGAGAGCCCTGCACAAGGCTTGGCACTCGGGAGCTCCATGCTCTGTGTCACTTAGCCATGCCAGTAAGCCGGTCTGGATCCAGATAGAGGTAACCGGGACCATCGAAGAGAAGGCGATAGGCCTCATGAAAGCCGCGTCAGAGGATCACGCTCGTCGAAGTCAATTGACTTTGACGGTTGCTTGGGGTGATCAGGGAGCGACAGCAGTCCCTCGTGCTGAAAGCTTCGCGACGGCGAGCCCGACCGCTGAAATCATCGGGTTCGTAGATCAGTGGCCGCTTTAGGCCCCGGCGACGAAGACCTCGTCGAACAGTGAGTTCACGGTCGACGACCGATCGTCTCGGTCATAGATCTGGTCGGAAGATGATCGCTCGTCGGCGGGTGGCGGTTCGGCGTCCATATCCTCCGCCTCCGCTCGTCGAAACCGTATACAAAGAGCTTTGGGAGAGCTATCTCATCGTGATCAGGCCAACCGGCGTGAGTGGGCGGGACGGCGTAGCGTCGGGCCATGAGCAACAGCGAGCAGCCCGAGGTCGAGCTGACCGTGGTCACCATGGTCTTCGACGCCAGTGAGGCGAACGAGGCAGCGGCCGACCGGCTGATGGCCGTGCTGTCCAAGTATGTCGTGCTCTCGCGCAACCACCCCGGCTGCCGGAACATCGACTTGTGTGCCTCTGTGACCAGTGCCAACCGCTACCTGGTGATCGAGAAGTGGGAGTCTCCCGACGCCCAGCAGGCCCACTTCAACTCCGGCGACATGGTCGAGATGGCGCGCTCCTGTGAAGGGCTCCTGCAACACCGGCCCGACATCGACCTGTTCGAGGGCATCTCGGCGCACGATCTGCAGTGAAGACTACGCAGCCGTTCTCGCCTGCTCCGTCTCGGCTCGAATCGCCTCCAGGTCGGCCCACGTCAACCCGTCAGCTGCCCACAGCCGGGCGAAGGCGGCGTCGCTCACGTCGGTGAAGCCCTGCCGCGTGCGGAAGTGGTACAGCCACCGCGGCTTGGCCACCTCGAACCCAGCCCGTGCCAGGCGCCCGAGCGCGTAGGTGTCCCAGATGTTCTGCTGCTGGAGAGACAGTTCCTCGTCGGGGGGCGCCTCGGCGAATCCCGGGTCCTGCCGGTCCTTCACCCGGAAGAGCAGACGCCCAAGGGCCTCGACCAAGTTCCGCTCAGAGAGGTGGCGCGGGCGCTTGGGCTCTTCGAAAGCGCCTCCCTGGGCCCAGATCTCGATTGGCTCGACCGAGCGGACGCGGACTCGGCCAACCGGACTGGACTCGTCGACCTCGATGTGAATGTCCGCGACGAGGCCGACCTCGGCCGCGATCTCGGCGGCGCGTTCTCTGATCCGGTCGGCCTCAAAGAACACGAGCGTGAACTGCTCCGGTGTGACGGTGACGTTCCCCACGGACGGATTTCTCGATCAGTCTGCGGGCGTGGTGTTGCCGCTGCCGGTTGCAGCCATCCGGCGAGCAGCCACCCGGGCTTCCGCCTCTTCGCGCGCTTCGCGGGACAGTCCGGCGATCTCGTCGATCTCGTCGTCGGTGAAACCAGCCATCTGGCGGAAGCGGCGAGCAAGACGGATGGGGCTGTCCTCGTCGTCGCTGCGCCCGCCACCGAGGGAGAACAGCTTGTCGACCACCGATTGGAACTCCAGGGCACGGGCCCGGCGCTCCGGATCGTTGACCGTCAGCTTGCGCAGCCAGTCCGAGCCCATCTTCACATGGGTGACCTCGTCGGCGAGCATCCAGTCTTCGCAGAACTCGAGCACGGGGTCACCGGCCTTGTCGCCGAACGTGCGCATCGTGTTGAACACATCGATGGCTAGTCCCTCAAGCGCCCGATTGACCCCGGCCAGCCGCAGCAGCGCGTCGGGATTGCAGGCGGCTTGGAACAAGAAGGGTGACTCGGTGAACTCGCCGATCTCGGTCCCCATCCACTCGGTGAGCTTGACCGAAATCTCGCAGTGGCGGGCTTCGTCCCAGCACTGGCGAGCCATGTCGAGCTTGAGCGCGTAGGGGACCTGGTCGGCGTTCTCACCCAGGTCGAAGTCGTAGCAGGTGCGCCCGGCACCTTCGAGCGCCTGGATCTCCCCCACGAAGATGCCGTGCATCAAAGAACGGGCGGCATCCGGAGCGTTGGGAGCGTCCGGCGTCATGCGACCGAGTCCCATCCGGCCGCGGCGGCCCCCCTCGTCGTCGGCCTTTTCGGCGGCGTCCCGCCCATAGGCGCCCGGACCGCCCACGTTGCGGGGGTCGTTCATCCGGTCCTCCATGTTGACTCGGACGAACCGGTTGTCGCGGGCCAGGTCCTCGACAGTCAAGTGACGCTTCATGCGCTTGCCTCCACGGTATTGGGAACTTCTTCCATCCCGATCGAACCAGGTCCGGTGATCCCGCCCGCCCGGACCATGATGGTCTCAAGTTCGGCTTGGCGGTTCATCGCCCGGTGGACGTCTTCTTGGGTCTCGATCATCGACTGGATCAGCATCTCGCCGTCCCTCCAGTCGTCGAACTCGTCGCCGAGCGCGAACTTGAGAGACCTGATGGTCGGGGCATCGGTGACGGTCGAGGTGTTGTTCAGGTGGTAGGTGTACGCCGCGATCTTGTGCGGGATGAGCACCCGGTAGACGCCGACCAGCTTCTCGAGGGTCTTGTCCTCACCTTCTGGAGCGGTCAGCGCCTCCATGAACTCGACCATAGCGTCGTTCGCTGGCACAGTGAGGCGGTCCGGGTTCATCTCGCGCAGCTCGGGCAGGCGCTTGTTCCAGAGCTCGGAGTGCCACGCGTGCTTGTAGCAGTGGGTCCCCAGGCGCAGCTTCACGTCCAACTCGGGGATGGTGGCCACCCAGCCACCGAGGGCCTCGAAGAGGCGCATCTCGACCCACTTGTAGTTGCCCACCCGCCGGGCCGTTTCCTCGACCGAGAAGGCCCCCGGCAGTTCCCGCCGGTCCCAGGGAGCGAAGGGGGGACGGGGGTTCTTCGGGTCGGGCATCGAGCGTGTCACCTTTCGTAGCCGGGTCAGCCGTTTGGGGCCGGCCGCCCGGGTTCAATAAAAAACTTTATCCAAGCTCGGGGCCGCACGCACGAAGCCCGCTCTTCGGCATGTTCATGCACCAGGTGGTGATTTCCGCGGCGAACCCGGAGATCCGCCAAATGCTGCTGCATAGAGATGCGGGCATCGCCAATTGCAGGACCCGTCGCGAGCGACGGCTCGGCACCGTCCCAGACCGGATGACTGACGCGGATCGGCGCCGGCCGGTCAGTCCCTCGCCCCTGCCTGCACGTAGTTGTCGTCGGGGCCCAGGGGCTCGCCCCACCAGTCCTCGGGAGAAGCTCTCCAGTCCGGGTCCGGATAGATGCAGTCGACCGGACACGGTTCGATGCACTTGTTACAGCCCGAGCACAGCTCCGGGAGGATGATCACGTCCATCCCGTGGTTGAAGATCGCCCCGAACTGCGGCGGACAGTGCCGGATGCAGGTATCGCAGTTGATGCACTCAGACATCTCGATACGAAGAGGCGGGTTCTGCCACTTCGGGTTCCGATCCCGGGACTCGATGCGTTCGGTTCGCCCTGAGGCCGATGACGCTGGCACGAGCGCAAGGTTAACCCCCGGATCGCCCCACTCGACGCAGCTGGCTCCTCTCAACGTCCATCCGGCGCCGCAGCGTGGGAGTTTCCTCCAGAAGACGGTGGCACGACAGCGGTTCGACCGGCGGCATTGCGGCGAGCGCTCCCGGAGTCGCGTCGGGTGACGGCGAGCCGTCACGCTGGCTCGGCACCGGTCCGGTGACCAGCTCCTGGCCGGCAGGCATACTTCGGCGGTGACCATCCGGGTCAATACCAGCCTCGACGGTGTGGACTGGGCCGCGGCCAAGGCGGCCCTCGTCGACGACCGCTTTGACAACGGCCGATCAGCCGAGGCGTTGAAAAGGAGCTTCGAGGCTTCCCAACACGTCGCAATCGCGTGGGACGGCAATCGGGTCATCGGAATGGCCCGTCTCCTTTCCGATGGCGTCTGCAACGCCTACCTGGTCGACGTTTGGACGCACTCCTCCCACCGCCGACGGGGCATCGGGTCACAGATGATCCGCTTGCTAATGGCCGAGGTGCCCGGCCAGCACGTCGGGTTGCAGACCGCCGACGCGGCCGCCTTCTACCGTTTCTTGGGCTTTGGTCCCCAGCCCGAGTTCTACTCGACGGTGGTCGGCACCTTCCTTGACAACCCGGCCAACCGTTGAAGGCGGCTGGGAACGCTCAGCGGTAGGCGGCCATCTGCCGGAAGACCATCGGCGAGCCGAGGCGCACGGCTCCGCTCTCCGCCAACGAGTCGAGCTCCTCCTGGCCGATGCCGACCTCGGCCAAAACCTCGGCTGTGTGCTCGCCGACCCCGGGGGGACGAAGCGTCTCGTGGTGTTGGCTGCGGGAGAAGCGGGCATAGCGCCCGGGGACGAAGACCGCGCTCGCCCCGGGACGATCCAGGCGGTTGAAGACCTCCCACTCCTGGTACTCGGTGTCGGTGATCAACTCGGACATCCGGCGGGCCGGCGCGGCCGGGATCCCGGCGGCGCTGAGCCGTTCGACCGCCTCGTCGCGGGTCATGGCGGCGAAGGCGGCGGCCAGCCGTTCGCCGAGGTCGGAATCGCCCGCCGCACCTCCCTCGAGGAGCCCGGCCTTGGCGAGGCCGTCGACGTCGGCCGTATGGAGCCGGACCCAGCCATCGGACGTCGCGTAAAAGCAGTCGATCGGCCCGGGGCCCCGAAAGTCGCGCCCACCGGCGTAAGGGAGAGTACGGCTCGTGGTGCGGACCAGCTCCTCGCTTTGGGCGAAGGCCGAGGTACTGGCGAGCGAAAGCCACACCTCCTGGCCTGAGCCGCTCCGAATGCGGTGGAACAGCGCCAGGACCGTCGCCAGTGCGGCCAATGAGGCGCTGGTGACGTCGTTGACCGGCACGGTCATCAGCACCGGCTCGCTGTCCCCGCCCTGGGAGGACATCATGCCGCTGCGGGCTTGGAGCAGCGGGTCGAATGCCGGGTCGGAGGAGAACGGTCCCTCCGGGCCGTACCCGGTGATCGAGACCGACACAACGTCGGCCTTGACTTTGGCGAGGTGCGGATAGTCGATTGCCAGGCGCTGCAGCACGCCGGCCCGGTAGTTGTCCAGCACGACATCGGCGGAACGCACGAGCGTATGGAAGGTCTCCTTGCCCGACGTGGACTGAAGGTCGATGGCCACGCCCCGCTGGCCGCGGATGTACGGCATCCCGCGGTCCCGCCAGCTGTCGCCGGCTGGGATCTCCACCTTGATCACGTCGGCCCCCAGCTCGGCGAGAAGGGTGCCGGCGTAGGGGCCGGCCAAGATGGTGCCGAGGTCGAGCACGCGGAATCCGCTCAGGGGGCCACCCTCGCGGGCCGGTGGCGCGGCCGCCGGGGCCGGGCGGGGGGACCAGGCGATCGGCTCGTCCTCGCCGGGGGCCGGGGCCGGACGGCGGAGCTCCCAAGGGGTCGCGACCAGATTGACCGGGTTGCCCGGCATCGTTGTGGCCCCGTGGGTCGGGTCCTCGAGGTCGACTCGCATGCCGATCGAGCTCAAGACGGGGGAGTCCATCCATTCGTCGCGCCGGAGCACCGGCCCGGCGGGAACGTCGGCCGCCCGAAACTCCTTGAGCCATTGCTCACGGCTCTTGGACGCGAACACCTCCACGAAGCGCTGGCGGACCCAGGCCCGGTTGGCCGGCAACAGCATGGCCTCGATGCGACCGCCGATCCGCTCGTCGGCCGTGACATCGGCCAGCCCCAGTGCCTCCAGCGCATTCTGCTGGAACTTGCTGGTCAAGGTGGCCATGAAGAGCCACTCCCCGTCGGCGCACTGATAGCGGGTGTACATCGGGTGCGGTCCACCGGGGCCGAAGGCGGCCACGATGTCGTTGGCCTCGGGGTCGAGGACCAACGACTGGGTGGCGGAGACCATCGCCGCTTGGACGCCACCGACCGTCACCACCTGGCCATGGCCGGAGGACTCCCGCTCGATGAGCGCGGCCACGCCGGCGGCGGCCGCCCACGCCGCCTGCAGGTAGAGGACGTAGGGGAACACCGGGTCGATGGGGCCGCCCTCAAAAGAGCTCTGGCGCAGCGCGATGCCGGTCAAGGCCGCGAGCAGGCCCACCGACTCGGACCCGCCGGCCCACGGGGTCTCTCCCAGGAACGGCGGCACCGAGAGGTAGACAAGGGCCGGGTTGGCCTCGGTCGAGGTCGCCGGGTCCGCCATCTCGGCGAACGGTCCGGTCCCTCCGCCCACACAGACGTCAGCGCCTCGCATGAGGCTCGACAGGCGCTCGCGCCCGGCCTCGGTTCCGGGGTCGACCAGGACGCCCGTCTTGTTGCGGTTCCACATCGCGAACCCCGGCCGTTCCCGCTCCGGGTCGGCGCCGGGTGACTCAGGCCGGATGACTTCGGCTCCGTGGTCGGCCAGCAGCATGGCCGCCAGTGGACCGGCGATCCCGCGCGACAGGTCGAGGACTCGGACACCGTCGAGGGCCAGGTCGCTCATGCTCGCCTCACTTTCGGCTCAGCCCAGATCGCGCGCCGCGCGACCGGGGCTACACATTGTCGGGGTCCGGCTGGAAGCGGAAGAGGGCGTTGGACTTGCCGGTGTCGTGGAACACGACCCTCACCGGCATGCCCACCCGCACGTCGTCGGGGTCGCAGTCGACGATGTTGGTCAGGACCCGAGGACCTTCGGCCAGCTCGACGTACGCGACCACGTAGGGGAGCGCCTCGCGATAGCCCGGGATCCCGCTGCGGTGGACGACCGTGAAGGTGTAGACGGTGCCGCGGCCCGACGCCTCGGACCACGATGTGTTGAAACTGCCGCACACGGGGCACAGTGGGCGCGGGTACCAGATCGGGGTGCCGCCACAATCGTCGCAGCGGCGCAGCAGGAGCTTGCCTTCTGCGGTGGCCGCCCAGAACTCTTCGTCCTCCGGCAAGACCGCCGGCGGCGGTGTCGGCAGAGTGCTGGTCATGCGTCCTCCGTTCCCAGGATGAGGGTGGAGCTCCCCATGCGGGAGCCGATCGAGCCGCCGGTGCCGTGGGCGAGGGCGATGGTGCAGTTCGGCACCTGCACCGCCGGATGCGCCTGGCCGCGCAACTGCCGGACGGCCTCGAGGACCTTGGTCATGCCGCCGCGGTTGGCGGGGTGGTTGTTGCACATGCCCCCGCCGTCGGTGTTGAACGGCAGCCGGCCGTCGGGGGCGACCAGTGTCCCGTCCAAGACGAACCGTCCGCCCTTGCCCTTCTCGCAGAACCCGAGGTCCTCCAGGGTCTCGATCACCGTGATGGTGAACGAGTCGTAGATCGAGGCGTAGTCGATGTCGGCCTGGGTGACGCCGGCCTCCTCGAAGGCCCGGGGTCCCGAGACCACGGCTCCCGTGTAGGTGAGGTCCAGCCGGCCGTTGTCGGCGTGCTTGATTGCCTCGCCGTGCCCGAGAACCTTGGCCGAGGTCCGGTTGAGATCCCTGGCCACCTCGGGGCTCACCACCACGACGGCACCGCCGCCGTCGGTGACGACGCAACAGTCGTCACGATGCAGCGGCGAGCAGATCATCGGGGAGTCGAGAACCTCGTCCACGGTGAAGACGTTGCGCAGGAAGGCGTTGGGGTTGTGCTGCGCGTGGATGGAGGCGGCCACCTTCACCTCGGCCATCTGCTCGCTGGTGGTGCCGAACTCGTGCATGTGCCGGGTGGCCGCCAGGGCGTAACCGGTCACCGCGCCCGACATCCCCCAGAGTCCCTCGAAAGCGCCGTCGGGTGTGGGGGTGCCGCCCCCGCCCCGGCCACCGCCGCCCATCGAGGCGGTCCGCGGCCGGCCAGCCAGGGTGACCAGCGCCACCTGGCACTTGCCAGCGGCGATGGCCTCGGCGGCGTGGCCGACATGGACGACGTAGGAAGAGCCACCGGTCTCGGTTGAGTCGACGTGGGTCAGCCGCAGGCCCATGTAATCGGCGTTGGACATCGGGCCGAACCCGGCCGAGCCGTCGCAGAAGTAGGCGTCGACGTCACTGAACGAGAGCCCGGCATCGGCGAGAGCTCCGGCCGCGACCTCAGCATGGATCTGGGTGACCGACCGATCAGGGATCTCCCGGAGCGGATGCTCGTAAATCCCGGCGATAAACGCCTTGCCCCGAATGGACACAACTCCCCCTTCTCCAGCGTGACCGCCGACCAGGAACCTGCGACGGCCGCGCCGGCCGAGGGTCGTCGGGCAGCGAGCCGAGGGCAGGTGAGGTCACGGCGAGCCCTGGTCCGCCCTGATTGTGCTCAGGGTTGCCGTCGTCGGTCAAGCCTGGCCCGTCGCCCGTCCGACGCGGCGGCTTACCCGCGCCTGGTGGCCACGAACACCGGGATCTGGCGATCGGTGCGCGCCTGGTACTCGGCATAGGGGGGGTAGGCAGCGACCGCCCTGGCCCACCACTCGGCCTTCTCGTTGCCGCTCACCTCGCGCACTTCGACGTCAAAGGGCTCGGGCCCGTCCTGGATGGTCACCGCTGTGGGGCCGGCCTTCAGGTTGTGGTACCAGACCGGGTGCTTGGGCGCGCCTCCCAGGGAGGCCACCAGCGCATACCGCCCGTCATGCTCGACCCGCATCAGGGCGAACTTTCGGATCTTGCCGGTTCGGTTTCCCCGGGTGGTGATGACGATGATCGGCAGGCCGGTGTCACGCAGGGTGTTCGCGCGCTGGCCCCCTGACGCCTCGTACTCGGCGACTTGGTCGCGGACCCACCCGAACGCGCTCGGCTCGTAGTCCCCTTCGAGCGGCATGGGCAACGAGCCTACGCGCGGCGGACCGGGGCCGGCCGGGTCGCCGTCAGGCCAGCCGGGCGGTCAGCCACTCCTCTTGGTCGCGCAGGGCCCGCCGCGACACCTCGACCAGGTCCATCATCATGTCGAAGGCGTGGGGCATGGCCGGGTAGACGTGCAGTTCAACGGGCACGCCGAAGTGGTTGAGGCGCTGCGCGTAGTCGATGTCCTCGTCGCAAAACAGGTCGAGCGTGCCCACGGAGAGAAAGGTCGGTGGGAGGCCGGCCAGGTCGACGGCCCGCGCCGCCGCCGCATAGGCCGGGACATCCTCGGTGCCGAAGAGCTCACCCAAGTAGCAGGACCAGCCCAGCTCGTTGTTGGCCGGGTTCCAGACCAGGGCGTCCCATTTGCTCGTTGGGGTCCTTCGCCGGTCGTCGAGCATGGGATAGAGGAGCTGCTGGAAGGCCACCGGGACCTCGCCGCGGTCTCGGGCCAGCAGTGCGAGTGCGGCGGCCAGGCCGCCCCCGCCGCTGGCACCGAGAATGCCGATGCGGTCTCGGTCCACCCCGAGGCGCTCGGCGTTCTGGTGGACCCAGCGCAGCGCCCGGTAGCAGTCCTCGATCGGACCGGGGTAGGGAGTCTCGGGGGCGAGCCGATAGTCGACGGCGACCCCGACGTACCCCAGCTTCGGGCACCACCGGTCGTGCCTGAAATCGTCGTCCTCGTAGCTCCCGAGGATGTAGCCCCCAGGGTGCATCGACACGATGGCCGGTGCCGGACCGTCCAAGCCCTTCTCGCGGTGGACCCGGACCTGGACCGGCGGGTCACCCTCGATCACGTGGTCGTCCCGCTGGACCCGGTCGCTCAGCTGGATCTGGAAGAGCCGGCGCTGGGCTCGGTGCTCGAGGATCTCCTGGCGCGTGGTTGGGGCCTCGAAGGTGGTGTCGATTCCGGCGAACAGCGCCGCTACCTGGGGGTCGAGCCGCTCGGCCATGGACAACGGCGGCCGGGGGGCGACGTGGTCGGACATGGCCGGAACAGTACCGTGGGCGCTCCTTCGCCGAGGGCCCGGGTGGCAGGCTCGAGGCGGGCCGCGAGGAGATCGGTGCCCGAACCCCTACCAGGCGTAGGCCTCGGGGGCCGTCCCAGCGGGGCCGGGGAAGATCCGGTCCAGCGCGTGGAGCACCTCGGAGTCGAGCTCGACGTCGAGCGCCGCCAGCGCCCCGTCGAGCTGCTCGAGCGTCCTCGGCCCGATGATCGGCGCGGTCACCGCCGGGTTGGCGAGCAGCCAAGCCAGCGCGACGTCGGCCGGAGGCGTGCCCATGTCGGCGCAGAGCTTCTCCCAGGCCTCCAGCTTCGGCCGGTTCGCCTCGATCGTCGCCTGCATACGTTCGCTGGACCGGCGGCCCTCCTCGACCTTGGCCAGCGCCCCGCCGAGCAGACCCCCGGACAACGGGCTCCAAGGGATGACGCCGATGCCGTAGTCGACGCAGGCCGGCAGCACCTCGAGTTCCACCATGCGGGCGTTCAGGTTGTACAGGCTCTGTTCAGACACGAGCCCAAACGTGCCTCGCCGGGCGGCGCGCTCGTTGGCCTTCACGATGTGCCAGGCGGCGAAGTTGCTCGACCCCACGTAGATCACCTTGCCCTGGGCGACCAGCAGGTCCATGGCTTGCCAGATCTCCTCCCATGGGGTGTCCCGGTCAACGTGGTGCATCTGGTAGAGGTCGACGTGGTCGGTCTGGAGCCGGCGCATGCTGGCCTCGCATGCCTCCCGGATGTGGCGGGCGGAGAGCCGGTTGGTGTTGGGCCAGCGGTCGCGGCCTCCGTAGACCTTGGTCGCCAGCACCACCTTCTCCCGCCGGCCGCCGCCCTGCCGGAGCCACCGGCCGACGATCTCCTCGGTCGCGCCGCCGCCGCCGTAGGTGTTGGCGGTGTCGAAGAAGTTGAGGCCCTCATCGAGCGCACGGTCCATGATCGAATGGGCTTCAGGCTCCTCGGTGGTCATACCGAAGTTCATGGTGCCGAGGCACAGTGGACTCACCCGCAGGCCGGTCCGACCCAACCGGCGGTACTCGATCTCCCGTTCGCTCACCTGCGTCCTCCTGATCACCCGACGGTGCCCTTGGCGCGCCAACGGGCGTTCCTGATCACCGTAGTAGGGCGGGTCGTGTGATCGGCTCAGCGGTTGTCGGCCACGATCGCTCCGGCGACCACCGTCGCCGCGACGTTGCTGCCGTCCAGGGACCGAAGGGCCTCGTCGAGCGGGGTGGCGAGAACGCACAGGTCGCCGGGTGACCCCACCGAGACCGTCCTCGGCATGGTCGGGTCCTCGGCCGAGCCGAGAAAGAGGGAGAGCGCGCGCCGGGCGTCGATCCGTTCGTCTGCCCCGACGCTCCGGCCGGATCGGGTCAACCGAGACACTGCCGTCCGGGCCACGGCCCAGGGGTCGTCAGGCCCGAATGGAGCGTCGGTCCCGGCGGCGACTCCGACGCCGGCGGTGATCAGCGAGTAACAGCGGTAGAGGTCGGGCCGGTCCGACGGCTCGACGTCGGTGAGGTACTCGTCGCCCCGGTCGAAGACGAAACCGGGATTGGTCACCACGGTGACCCCGAGTCGCCCGAGAGCTCCGATCAGCTCGGCGGGGATGAGCGAACCGTGCTCGACGCGGTCGCCCCGGAGCGTCCCGGCGTCCTCGAGCGCGGCCAGCGCCAGGACGAGCTGAACCCGGGTCACGCAGTGGACGGCCACCCGGCGGCCGGCGCGATGCGTCGCCCGAACCAGCTCGGCGAGCTCATCGAGGCTCGGTAATCCAACGTCGTCGAGCAACAGCTTGATCGGGCCGAGGGTCAGCCCGGGCGGACAGCTCGGGCCCACTCCGGGGGCGGTCATTGCCGTGACCCGCTGGAGCAGGGTGCCGTCGGCCCGGGCGGAGGCGAGCGTCTCGAACTGGCCGAGGTCGCCGACCGGGGTCGCGTCGGTGCACCCCGTCACCCCGAAGCGGGCCCAGCGCTCGCTCAGTGGTGCGAGACATGGATCGCCTCTCCCGGCGGCGGCCTCAATCCAGCGATCCATCCGCACCAGCCGGCCGGTGGGGGACCCCGAGGGATCGAGCTCGATCCCTCGGTGGCCGGGGATCGACGGCGCCACCGCCTCGAGCGCAGCGGTGTTCAGGACCCACTGGCTCCCGGTGCGGTGCTGGATCCGCACCGGCCGGTGGGGAACGATCCGGTCGAGCCGGTGTCGGTCGAGCGACCCGGCGACCCGCTCGTGATAGCCGATCCCCCGGATCCACGCCCCGGGCGGGAGCCTCCGGTCGTGCCGGCGCAGCAGCTCGGCGAAGCGGTCTTCCCCGGCGACCTCGCCCGGTCCGAGTGCCAGCGAATCGCGGGCTGCAGCGGCCGAGTAGAGGTGCACGTGGTGGTCGTGGAGGCCGGGCAAGACCCCACCCCCGGCGGCGTTGAGCACCCAGTCGTCCCCTCGGACCTCGAGGCCCGGGGCGATCGACTCGATTCGCTTGTCCGAGACCCGGATGTCCACCAGCTCACCGCGGCCGAGGTCGGCCGCGGTGACGAGGAGATCAGCCACGATCGGCCCCGAGGAGCTGCGCAGGCCGCACCACCGGTGCGACCAGCCTGTCATGGTGGACCTGCCACCCGCCTCCGGGCGCCGCCTCGACGCTGTGGTCGGCCGGGCAGCCGCCGCCGGCCCGTACCGCCGCGCTGGCGTCACGCATCGAGACATCGACCAGCAACCCGCCCCCGGCGGACATCGAGGCAAGCCCGCCCACCGCGGCGAACAGGCCGCTCAGCGGATCGCCCAGGGCGTCGGCGCAGAACATCGGAGCGTCCGAGCCGTCCCAGGCCACCAGCCCCCCGGCCACCGCGGCGTCGTCACCGAAGGCGACCCGGTCAGCACCTGCCCCGTTGCGGCCGTAGCCGGTGATGCTGATCCACGTCCGGCCGGGAGCTCCGCCAAGGAATTGCTGCGGAGTAATGCCGAGCGCCTCGAGCGCCCGCGGTCGGGACGACTCGATCACCACGTCCGCCTCGTTCACGAGCCGGTCGAGCGCTCGGCGCCCGGCGTCGGCGGAGAACGAGATCGCGGCCAGCGCGTGGCCGTCGTGCAGCTGTCGGTACAGCTGCGGGTCGCCCAGACGGGCACCGTCGGGACGGGCCGGGTCCTCGACTTTGCATACACGCGCTCCCGAGAGGCCGAGGATGTGAGCGCACAGCGGCCCGGCCCACATCGCCGAGAGGTCGACTACCCGCAGCTCGCCTGCCCGCAAGGAGGGAAGGCCGAGCTGCTCGAGGGTGACGGCGGGCCGACAGGGTCGGGTCGTGTCGAGGACCGCAAAGGCGACCCCGACTTGCTGGGCCCGCTCGGCCAGGGTGGCCACCGGAATCCGTCGTGCCGCGCGCCCGATCGCCGCCCACGGGTCCGCACCGGGCGTTCGCTCGAGGATCGCCGGGAGCAGTTCGAGGTCCGAGGGCCGCGGCAGGTTGCAGGCGATCCAGCCGTCGTTGCCCTCGACGAGCCGGCAGCACCGGTTGGCCGAGCGTCGGCCGCCGCGGGTAAAGCCCCGTTGCGCGGCCCGCTCGGCGATGACGAGGGCTGGATCGAGCCGCACCGGGCGGCCGCCCCGGGTGCTCAGGACCTCGATGCCCGAGCAGAGCGCCCCCAGGTGGGCGAGAAGCGGGAATTCGATCGGAACGGGGCGTCGCCCGCCGGTGATCCACATGGCGCCCGAGCGGGCGAAGTCGAGGACCGGGCACCCCTGCCCATAGGAGGAGCCGGCGGCCCCGGTGCCGAGGGCGAGGCCGCCGGCGAGGTCGAACCCGGCGAAGGCCAAGTCGATGGTGGCCGTAGCCAAGCCGGACGTGCTTGGCCGTTCAAGCTGGCCAAACATGCCAGCAGATTACAGTGAGCCCATGTCCGGGCAGCCGGCTGCCGTGAGCCCGCTCACGCCGGCCGAGGCGCTCGATGTGATCCGCGGCGAGATCGGCCTCGGCTTCGCCGACCGGTGCTGGCCGGGTGCGGCCCTGGTCGTCGACGTGACCAGGGCCACCCCGGAGCTGGCGGCCGTGGCCGAGGTCTCCGGCACGCTCCCCTGCGTGGTGGTCGGTGTCGCCACCGAACCAACCGACGCCCCGAAAGGCTTCGACGTCCTGTTGTGCATGGCAGCGGCTCAACGGCCATGGGTCCACTGCGACGACCTCGAGACCTCGCTGGCACGGCTCTGCGGTGGAACCGAACGCTCGCCCCAGGCGGCAGTGGCCCTCGTTCAGCTTCTCCGGATGGGTGAGGAACTGTCGCTCCACCACGGGGTGGTGGCCGAGTCTTTCGTGTACTCGACCCTCCAAGCCGGCGCTGAGTTCCACGCCTGGCTGGAGGCCCGCAACCTCCCAACCGAGAGGCCCCCGGACGACGGCGATCCGGTCCTCGTGAGCAGGCACGGCCCCGACCTCGACATCGAGCTGCACCGTCCGTCCGTGCGCAACGCGCTGAACGCCGCCATGCGGGACGCGCTGATCGATGCCTTCACGCTGGTCGAGGTCGACCGCACCATTGCGCGAGCACGCCTGCGTGGGAGCGGGCCGAGCTTCTGCAGCGGGGGGGACCTGAGGGAGTTCGGCACGGCCCGCGATCCTGCAACGGCCCACTCCGTACGGGTGAGCCGATCGGTGGGTCTCGCGCTCGCTCGTTGTGCCGACCGCATCAACGTCGAAGTCCACGGATCATGCGTCGGGGCCGGGATCGAGATCCCGGCGTTCAGCCGCCGGGTGACGGCGACCTCGGACGCCACGTTCAGGCTCCCCGAGGTCTCCTTCGGCCTGATCCCGGGCGCCGGCGGCACGGTCAGCCTGCCTCGCCGAATCGGTCGCCACCGCACCACGTTTGCCGCGTTGACCGGGGAGGCGATCTCGGCGCTGACCGCACAGGACTGGGGCCTGGTCGACGAGGTGCGCGACTGACACCAGGGGGAGTCCGCCTACGGCAGGCGCACCTTGCTCGGTACGCTGGCCGGATCAAGCGACCGGAGGTGATGGCCATGGCCACGACAGAGACGACACCCAAGATCAGCGAGGAAGCCGTCGACCTCTGGGTCAAGTCCTACCAGGGCGAGGTCCTCGGCGAGGCCTACTTCGGACACATGGCCGAACACACCGAGGACCCGGTCCATAAGGCCAAGCTCGAGGTGCTCACGACGCTCGAACGCTGCACCAAAGAGCTGCTCGCGCCATCCATGGAGCGCCTGGGGATCTCCACCGTCCCCGATCCCGCGATCCTCGACAACGTGGCCAAAGGGACCAACTTCGACTACCCGGGCATGATCAAGGGGCTCCCCGGCGTCACCGGTCAGTACCTCGCCTACTACGCCCGATTGCGCACCCTGGTAGAGCCTCGCGACGGCTCTGTCGTCGATCTCTTGATTGCCCACGAGATGGCGCTCGAGCTGTTCGCGCGTCGTGAGGCTGCCGGCGAGGTCGACGGGTCGCTCGAGCCGATCAAGGCCCTCTCGCACGTCACCTTGTAGTCCACAGCAGCCGCCGGTCGACGCCGCCGCACACGATCAAGCCGGCAGGTTGACCGCGTCGAACAACTGCTTGCTCCACTCGACCCGGCCGACTCGTTCGGGCACCCCGGCGACCCCGTCGAGGGCCGCCAGCACCGCTGCTGCCACATCGTTCGGCCGTGGCGGGCTGGCCAAGGCACCGCCCTGGGACAGCTCGCCCAAGAGGTTCTCCCGACCGTGCCCGGGCACCGTGTCCATGACCACGAGCGGCCGGCCGACCGCCCTCGCCTCGTGGCAGGCCTGTCCGGGCGAGGTCACCACCACGTCGGCCGCGGCCATGAGTCGTGCGACGTCGTCCTGGGGGCCGAGTACGACCGGCTGGCGCGCCCCCTGTCGGTCGGTGGCCACGTTCTTCAGGAGGCGCTGGTTGGCGCCGGCCAACACCACCGGGAGCAGGTCCCGCCCGACAAGGCGGTCGGCGACTGCGAGCAAGGGCCCCCGTCCCCAGCCGCCGCCCATGAGTAGGACGATCTTGGCGGCGTCGGGCCAGCCGAGCGCCCGGCGCGCTTGGAGCCGGTCGGGCGCGTCACGGAACTGCGGGCGAACTGGCGGGTCGATGACGGCGACATTGGCGTAGGGGTCGTACTGGCGAACTGACCCGGCGGCGATCTGCGAGAAGGCCACGTAACGGCCGACCCCGGGCTGCACCCAGAGCTGGTGTGCGGTCGCATCGGACACCACCACGACCGAATGCAGCTCGGGCCGTCGGCGACCGGCCCAGCCAACCACGCCAGCGCCCATGGCGAAGACGGCTACTACTGCCTCGAGCGCGGGATCCTCGAGGTCGTCCTGCAATGCCCGAATGAGGTGTGAGGTCGCTCGGGCCGCCGATCGGACGGGAAGGCTGGCTCCGGCTCGCAGGCCGGCGAAGTGAAAGGCGTCGTAGGCGGGGGGGATCCCGAGAAGGCCCCGGAAGACCAGGGTCGCGATCTTCTGGCGCGTTGGGCCCAGCAGCTCGAGGCAGTCTCGGACGACCGGTTCCTGCCCGAAGTCGCTGAACGCGTCGGCGCAGGCATCGGCCACAGCAGCGTGACCGGTACCAATCGATCCGGAAAGGATCATCACGTTGGGTCTCATGAGAGCAGCTCACTCATGGTCACGGTGCTGAGGTGAAGGCGCCCGAGCTGATCGGCAATGGCTGGCAGCGCCCCTTCGACGGCGGCGACACTGCCCTCACCGCAGAACTGATCGCTGTCGTGGAGAAGAACGATCGAGCCCGGCGCCAGGCCACGGCGGACCCGAGCCGCGACCGCTTCAGCGGAGGGTTGCGCGAACTCCCGGCCCCAGCAGCTCCATAGGACCGGCACAAGATCGTGGTGGCTGGCGGCCATGAGCGTGGCCGTCGTCGTCTGCCCATACGGGGGCCGGAAGTGCCGGGGGGTGACCCCAACCGAACGCAACGCGTTGACCGCATCGTCGAGGTCGCGGTGCACCCAGCGAGGTCCGTGCAGCAGGTGGTGCCGGTGCTCCATGCCGTGGCTTTCGACTCCGTGGCCGGCCGACATGATGTCCTCGACGATCCCGGGGTGCTTCGCGACCTCGGCACCGGTCAGGAAGAAGGTGGCTCGGAGCTCGAGCAGATCCAGCTGGCGAAGGATTTGCGGCGTCGTCTCCGGCGAAGGGCCATCGTCGAAGGTCAGCGCGACCGCATTCCTGTCGGTCGGGCGGTGCAGCCAGATTGAGCCGAGACGGCTCGGTGAGCGCGATCCGGCGATTGCCCCCAGGACGGCGATTGAAGGAACCCCGTGCGCGATCGCGGCCACGCCGAGCCCGATAGCGAGCCCGGAGGCGAACCGAGGCCAAGGCCGTGCGGAAGTCGCGCTGGGTTCTGGTGCACCACTGTCCATTCGCCGCCCCAATGACCTCTCGTACCCTCTCGCCGGCGTGGTCAACCGGGACCGAGCGAGGGCCGACCCGTGCTGCGGGTCATCTTGGCCCGCCTGGAGGCCGGCTCGAAGGACCCGTAGTCACCGCCCCCTCTCAGTAGGGTGGTCGCCTCGGTTCGAGCGGCGTATCCCAATACGAGACCAAGTGCGCCGCTCCCTGACGGACATATTTCACCATGGCGGAGGTGGTGCGTTCTGGTCCGTGGCGCGGATGCGCCGAATGTCCTCATCTCAGCCCCAAGCCGGGCCGGCACCGTGCTGCCGGTATGTCGAGCAAGTTCAAAACCCTCAACCTCTCCGACGCTCTCGACATCCAGCCTTCATGAATTCATTGACCGAAACTGACCGCGAGTCGAGCCAAACACGCGTTGCCGAGGAGACTGGCTCGCGGTCATATGCCACTCCGGTCGGGAGCCCCGGGCACTGAGGCCTATGTCCGCCGGTAGATTCGTCCCCCATGGCGATCATCGACCAGCACGGCCGTCAGGAACCGCCCCCCTCCGGGGATGAGGTAGCCACCCTTCTCGGGTTCCTCGATTACCAAAGAGCGACGCTCGCCTGGAAGACGGCGGGCCTCGACGCCGATGGTCTGGCGACCACGGTCGCCGCCTCCTCGATGACCCTGGGCGGCATACTCAAACACCTCGCCAGGGTGGAGGACTCGTGGTTCTCTCAGTTCCTCCACGGCGCTGAGCCGGCGGCGCCGTGGCGCACGACCAACTTCGAGTGGGAGTGGAGCTCCGCCGCTAGCGACTCACCCGACGATCTCCGCTCGCTCTGGCAAGAGGCCGTTGAACGATCGCGCGTCCTCGTCACCGAGGCCTTGACCAAGGGCGATCTCGGTCAGTTGGCCCAGCGCCGTTGGCCAGACGGTACGGCTCCCAGCCTGCGCTGGATCCTCTGCCACATGATCGAGGAGTACGCCCGACACAACGGACATGCTGATCTCATCCGCGAGGCGATCGACGGAGAAACCGGCGAGTAGCTCACCGGTGGACCGAGTCCCACCTCTCCGGGCCTCAGTAGCCCTCGGACAGTCCCCGAACTGCGTCGGAGAGAAGGTCGAGCCCGAGCGAGAGTTCGTCGTCACCCATTACCAGTGAGGGGAGCAGCTTGACCGTGCGGTCGTTCTCCCCGCAGGCCTCGAGGATGAGGCCGGACCGGAAGGCGGCGGAGACGACAGCAGTGGCGGCCCGGTCGTCGTCGAAGGTGAGTCCCCAGAGAAACCCTTTGCCCGAGACCGAGAACGGAACGATGCCGTTTTCGTCAGCAAGCCGCTCCAATGTGGCCCTGATCATTTCTCCTCTCTCGCGGGTCAGTCGTTGGAGATCAGTGTTCTGCCAGTAGCGCTCCATGAGGGCCGTCGCCGTCACGAACGCGAGGTTGTTGCCGCGGAAGGTTCCCGTGAACTCGCCGGGCGACCAAAGGTCGAACTCGCGGCGCACCAAGTTGACCGCCAGTGGGAGTCCGAGCCCACTCAAGGACTTCGATACACAGATGACGTCGGGGTCGAGCCCCGATCCTTCGAACGAGAAGAACGGACCGGTTCGGCCGACCCCGGCCTGGATCTCGTCGGCGATCAGCACCACCTCGTGCTGGGTGCAAAGCCTTCGGACCTCGGCCAGGTAGTCGGGCGCGAAGGGCCGAGCCCCGCCCTCGGCCTGGACGGGCTCGATGATGAGCGCACCCGGCGGTTCAGTGCCCGTCCGACCTGCGAGCTCGTCGGTGAGACGCTGGAGGTCGCGCTCGTCCGGCTGGGCCCGATAGGGAAGGAAGCGGGCGCCACTATGGTCTCGCTCCCGCAGCGAGGCGGAGACCGACGCGGTCTTGGCAGTCATCCCGTGGAACCCGCCCTCGAACGCCACGACCGTGGCCCGGCCGTTGATCCGCTCGGCCAGGCGGAGCGCGGCCTCGACCGCAGTGGCTCCGGTCGGACCCACGAACTGCACCACCGAGTCCAAATCGCGTGGCATCAGAACGTGGCGGTGTAGCGCCTCGAGGAAGAAGGCCTTCTCCGGTGTGTGGGTGTCGAGGCTGTGCATCAACCGGCCAGAGCGGAGATGCTCGACGGCCGCCTCGATGAGGAAGGGGGAGTTGTGGCCGTAGGAGAGCGCACCGGCGCCGGAGAAGAAGTCGAGGTACGTCTGGCCGGACTCGCTTACCAGGAGCGAACCAGAGGCAGAGACGAAGACCGTCGGCCACCGCCGGCAGTAGTAGCGGACGTTGGACTCGAGCTCGTCGAACACTGACATCTCCGTTCGATCCACAGCCTGCTTCCATCATCCTTTCGACGGCCGGGTCTGGCCGGGTCCTGGCCGTCTTACCAGCCGGCGGGCGTCGACGAAGCATCGTGACGCCGCCACCGTCCACCGTGTTGACCCGGGGATGCCACCGGATTACTGGGCCGGCCTGCGATTTTGCCGCGGTCGTGCTTTTGGCCGCCCAAGTCCCAGTAGGGCTCGTGCTTGGACACGGCCTGCCCTCCCGGACCCGTCGACTCCGGGTCCCTCTACGATGTGCCGTCGAGAGGAGGGAGCTTGTCGGACGAGGACGTGAAGGGCCTGAACGAGTTCGGCCGGGACAAGGTGCCGGGGCTGTTCGGGATCGAGATCACCCGGGTCGAGCCGGACGGCACCGAGGGCCGCCTGACCGTTACCGAACCCCTGATCGCGGGCACGGGCTACCTGTTCGCGCCGGTCGTGGTCGGGTTGGCCGACATCCTCTGCGCTTATGGCATGCAGTACCACATTCCGGCCGGAGCAAGCTTCACCACAGTCGAGTTGAAGACGAACTTCCTCTCGAGCGCCCGGTCCGGTGACATCGTGGTCGGGCGGGCGAGCCCTGCTCACGTCGGGCGAACCACGCTCGTGTGGGACGCACGAGTGACCAATGAGACCACCGGTCGGTCCATGGCCCTCTTTCGCAACACCCAGCTGGTCATCAACCCCACCTGAGCATCGAAGCGCCGCGCCCTCGACCTGCTGGGAAGGTCGATGAGGCCGGGTCGACGGCCAGTGGTGCCAGCCTCCCATGGCACGATTTGACCGTGCCGGGAGACCAGAACGAATCACCGCGGGACCGCCACCTCACGATCTTTGGTCGCCGGCCCGTGTTCGAGGTGCTTGCCAACCGGTCGTTGCGTGTCGACCAGGTCTTTGTCGATCGCTCCATAGACCGGGCCGTGATCCAACAGCTGAAGGAGTCCGCCAGGGCCCGGTCGGTGCCCGTGCGTATGGTCTCCCGAGACGTCGTTACCAGGATGAGCCACAACGGACGTCAGCACCAGGGCATGGCGGCCGACGTCCTCGCGCCGAACATGCGCTCGATCTCGGCCTGGCTCGACTCCGCCGGCTCAAAGGCGAGCTGTTTGCTCCTCGACGGGGTGACGGTGCCGGCCAACGTCGGGATGATCGTCCGTGTCGCGACCGCGGGCGGCATCGACGGGATCATCGTTCCGACCGCGGGTGTGGCCGACATCGGGCCATTGGTTGTGAAAGCCTCCGCGGGGACCGTCTTCCGCGCCCCGCTGGCACGGGCCCGCACCGCCCCAGAAGCGGCTGAGTTGTGCTCTCGATCGGGCTTCGAGCTCGCCTCCCTTGAGGTGCGTGGGGGTGAGTCGCTATGGACGGCTCGCATGGGGCCCCGGACCGTCTTCGTAATCGGCGGCGAGTCCACGGGGGTCTCATCCGAGGTCCGGCAATTGGTGTCCACACAGATCACGATCCCGATGGGTGCCGGCGTCGAATCCCTGAATGTTGCTTCGGCCGCCAGCATCCTGTGCTTCGAACTCGCTCGCCGACGCCGTCTGGCCGAAGACACGACCTGAACACCAAATCTGCGGAACTCCCGGCGACTGAAGCGGCCCGTGCCGACCGCAGCTGGGTTGCCGATCGGAGGACAACGCCGGCGTGAACGCGTCCCGGTCGTCCCCCCGATGCTGTGGGACACTCGTTACGTGACTCCGGCGGAAACCAAGGCAGAACTTCTCCGGAGGATGAACGTCAAGGACTTGGCGGGCAGTCTCGAACTTATCGATGAGGACGCCATCTACTTCTGGAGCAATGGGTCATCGATGTTTGGCAAGGCGGCCATCGCTGAAGGTCTGAAGCAGAACTTTGCCTCAATCGAGGACGATTCGTACACAGTCTCTGACGTGAGCTGGGTGGCTGAGTCGGCTGACGTCGCTGCCTGTGTGTTTAGGTTCGAGTGGACTGGGACTGTCGGCGGCCGACCTGTGGCGGGATCTGGGCGCGGTGCCTCCGTTCTGCACCGGACGCACTCCGGCTGGCGGGTGGTGCACGAGAACCTGAGCCTGGGCGACTGGCGATAGTCCGGATTTCGTTGCGGCCCCCTTCAGCCAGTGCCGATGGCGATGACCTCGCCAAACTGGACGGCGTCCAGCGTGACGCCACGCGGCGATGCGCCCTCAGACGGAGCAGCGGCCTTTGCCAGTCCTTCGGTTTCGAACACCTCTATGGCGAGACCGTGCGTGTCGTCAAGAGCTACGAGATAGGCACCCACGAAGCCCGGAGCGTTCCTCATCGTTGGGATTACTTCTTCTTGGAGTCCGCGACTGGCCTCGGCCGGGTCGTGGACACTGGTGAAGACGACGAGCGCGTGCATTGCTCTCCTTGTGTTCGCAACGGTTTACCCAGCCTCCTAGGAGTCGCACATCGAACTGGGCTGAAAGGTGAACTAGCTGCCGGGGGCCTAGCGAGCACAGATGAGCAGGAAATCTGTCTCGCGTCCAGCAAGCTGGTTCCGCGATGACCGACCGGGTCTACAAACGGCCGACGGCCGACCCCACCTCGCGCTTTCCACCTGTCTGGTTGGCCGTGACCGGCTCCGGTGCTTCGGGGCACAATGAGCATGGTGTTCCCCGTTCTCCCAGACAGTGATGATCGAGAGGGCCGCCTGACCGTCCTCGACCCGCCACGCCAGCGGGCGGAGTAGGACGCGTTGACCTCGCCTCGTACCGGCGTTCGCCTCTACCTCATCCGTCATGGCCGGGCCGCCGCCGGCTGGACCGAGGACCTCGACCCGGATCTGGACGATCTGGGCCGGTCGCAGGCCGAGGCCTCGGCCAGTGAGCTGGCCCCCCGTGGTCCGATGCCCATTGTCTCGAGCCCCCTGCGGCGAGCTAGGAGCACTGCGGCCGCCTTCGAGCGGGTGTGGCCGGTTGCAGCGACCGTCGAGCCGCGGGTCGGCGAGATCCCGTCACCCTCGGGGTCCGAGGGCGATCTTTCGGCGCGCGGTCTGTGGCTCCGGCAGGTGATGCTCGGCCGGTGGGACGACCCGGCGCTCGGCCCCGACCTCGCCCGGTGGCGCCGCGGGTTGATCGATGCGTTGGTGGGTCTCCAAGAAGACACCGTGGTCACGACCCATTTCGTCGCTATCAATGCCGCGGTGGGCGCGGCGAGCGGAGATCCGAGAGTCACGTGCTTTCGCCCCAACTACTGCTCCTGCACCGTCTTCGATGTGAGCGGGGGCGGCCTCCGATTGGTCGCTCTTGGCGAGGAGGGCGCGACTGCAGTGCGCTGACGGTCCCTCGGTAGGATGCGCCCAGCCCAGAGGAGGCGATGGTGTTCGATCTCGATGAGCTCGTGGCCCGCTGCGTCGACGCCGGGGGAGCGGACGAGCCTCGTCTTGCGGTCCGCAACGTGCTCGAGGAGGCGATCAGCGGTCGCGGCCTGCGTATGAGCCACCCCGAGCGGCCGAGCTCCGACTGGCTCGACATCCTGTACCGCTCGCCTGAGCTGACCGTCATCCACGCCATCTGGCCCCCGTACATGGCGCTGTATCCGCACGACCACCGGATGTGGGCGGCGATCGGGATCTACGACGGGCAGGAGGACAACACCTTCTACCGGCGACACGATCAGACGATCACGGTCTCGGGGGGCCGGGAGCTACGGGAGCGGGATCTCTTGCTCATGGGTGACGACGCCATCCACGCCGTGCACAACCCCTCATCGAGCTACACGGGCGCGATCCACGTCTATGGCGGAGACTTCGTTTCCACGCCCCGCCGGCAATGGGACCCCGAAACCCTGGATGAGGCCCCCTACGACCTCGACGCCGTCCGTGCCGCGTTCGACCGGGCCGAGGAGTCGCGCGTGCAGCGCCGGCCGGCGACGCCGTAGTCGTCTCGGTATCCGACCCCCACGGTCCTGGAGCCTCCGCCATCGCCAGTAGTTCGGACCGTCACGGCGAACCCGTGGTCTCCCATCGTCGGTCTGAGGCCGTCCTCGTCGCGCGGGGTCAAGACTTCGACCGAGCCGTTCGACTGCGCCGTTTTGCCGGAGCCGCCGCCCGCTTCCGGGCCGCCGGGGAGGCGGCCTTCGAGCTCGGGGCGCGTCGAGGTGCTACGCGCCGTGCCGCTCGTCCGGCGAACAGGTAGGCGGGTCGGCCGCGCTCGAACTCTGAGAACACGACGACGGTATCGAGGCCATTCACCTTGCCCACGAAGCGCTCCCGGTCGAGCGGGCGCAGGTGAAGCGGCGGGGGCTGGTTCTGTTGGATCTCGGCCAGGTTGCCCGTGAGTTCAGCCTGCACAACCAGCTCGGCTCCCTCAGCGGTCACCGTCTGCCGAACGCCTATCCGTTCATAGGTGCCGGCGTAGCGTTCGAGGTTGAGCTCCGGGGAGACGGCGGGCACCTTCGGGGCCGATGACGGCTGGACACCGGCTAGCTCGTCGAAGAGCCACCGGGCGAGGTCCAGCCACAGCAGACCACCGGTCGGCCCATTGGTGAGCAGCGCGACCACCAGGCGGTCCTCGGGTATTGCCTGGAGGTACGACAGCTGCCCGATCGTTCCGCCGCCGTGGCCGATGACCTTCTTGCCACCCCACTCCTGCATCAGCCAGCCGAGGCCCTGGGTCAGCGGAACAGTGGAGGTCGCCGGCATGGTCGTCTGGACCTGCTGCATGGCCCGGACGGACTCGGGCGAGAGCACCTGGGTTCCGTTGGGGGCGACCCCGTCGTTGAGGTGCATCTGGACGAAACGCACAAGCTCGGCTGCAGTCGCGGTCGTTCGGCTCCCCGCCGGTGCCTGCGCGTACTCCATGACCACCGACGGCGGGACCATCGGCCGGCCTTCGGGGCCGGGCACGTGACCTACCGCAGCGCGATACCGGAGCATGTCGTCGAGCAGCACGGTCGTCCGTCGCAACCCGATTGGGTCACAGATCCGATCCCGGAGGAGCTGGTGGTAAGGGGCGTCACGCACCACCTCGGCGAGCCGTCCCGCCACGACGAACCCGCTGTTGCAGTACGACCACATCTGCCCGGGCCGGTGGACGAGGTCGATACCCGAGAGCGAGTCAACGTAGCGCTCGATGGCGTCATCCCCTCGACCGAATCCTTCGAAGTAATCACCCTGGATACCGCTCGTATGGGTGAGCAGCTGCCGTACCGTGATCTCGCGTGCCGCGCTCGGATCGTCGAGGGCGAAGCCGCTCAGATAGCGCCGGACCGGTGCATCGAGTTCGACGACTCCCTCGTCGACCAGTTGCATGATCAGGGTCGTGGTGAACAGCTTGGTATTGGACCCGATCTGGAAGATGGAGTCGGTCGTGGTCTCGACACCCGTGTTCACGTTGAGCGTGCCGGTGGCGAAGTCGACCAGCTCGTCACCGGCTCCGATCGCCAGGGTCGCTCCGGGGACTCGGTGTCGCCGGGCCAACGCGTCCAGGGTCTCCTGCACATCTCTGAAACGGGCAACGAGCGTCGTCATGCAAGTGACCGTACGGGGTCCTCTCGTCATCCGCCAGCGGCAACACTCCGACCCCGCCCCGAGAGCCCGGGGAGACGGCGTTGCGCTGGATGCTGTTCGCACCTCCGACAGTGCGCGATGGTGCCGGAAGTCACAACGAGCCCCTCGCCGCGCTGCGGGCCCGGCTAGACGCCCACGGGCGCGGAGAGCAAGCGTGCTGCGAGCTGGTCGGCCAAGCGAGATCTCGCCGTTGCCGCTCGGGGTCTGCGTCCACGTGCCAGCCCGCCACTCGCCTCGCGTATCGTGAAGAATTGGCACCAGCGAGGCGAATCGAGCGTTCTTGGCTGAACCAGCGGCAACTCCGGGGCCCCACCAGCAGGCGGCCGCACCCCCTCCAGGCAACGGATCTGCCGTTTCCCGGCGCCGGTTGCTGGTGGCCGGCGGCGCCGGGGCGGGAGCGCTGATCCTGGCTGGCGCGGGCTACGGGATCTCAAGATGGGTCGGCGGGACCACACCATCCCCGGTCTTCATGTCCGAGCCGGACCTCGACCCACCGGCGACCAGCGTGGTGGTGCCAGCGTCCGGCACCTCGCCCGGCTTCGTGTTGGTCTCCCCCTGGAACCAGACCGGCCAGCGGGGTCCGATGATCCTCGACAACACCGCCCGCCCGGTGTGGTTCCGCGACGTGAGCCCCAAGGCGGCCGCCAACTTCAAGGTCCAGCAGTACCGGGGAGAGGCGGTTCTCACCTGGTGGGAGGGTGAGCTCCTGCAACCAGGTTGGGGCAAGGGCGACTACATCCTCATGGACACCACCTACCGTGAGCTCACCCGGGTGAAGGCCGGTGACGGGTTCTCCGGCGACCTCCACGAGTTCCTGATCACCCGGGCCGGGACCGCGCTGTTCACCGCCTACCGGCCCCACCCCGCCGACCTGAGCTCGATCGGGGGGCCGAAGCAGGGAGTCTTGCTCGACTCGTACTTCCAGGAGACCGATATCGCCTCGGGAAAGGTCCTGTTCCAATGGCAGGCCTCGCGCCACGTGGCCTTGGACGAGTCGTACCTGGCGCCTCCATCCGGAAACGAGCCCTACGACTTCTTTCACATCAACTCGATCGACGTCGATACAGACGGCAATCTGATCATCTCGGCCCGCCACACCTGGGCGGTCTACAAGATCAATCGGACCACAGGCGACGTCATCTGGCGGCTCAATGGAAAGCGCTCGGACTTTGCGATGGGCGCCCAGACCCGTTTCGCGTTCCAACATGACGCCAGGAGTCTCCCCGACGGCAGACTTAGCATCTTCGACGACGGAGGCGGAGCGACGAACGTGGAAACCCGTTCCCGCGGACTGCTCCTCTCGCTCGACCTCGCCGGCAAACGGGTCGAGCTGGTCCGGGCGTACTACCCCGATCCGTCCTTCGTGACCACCAGCCAGGGCAGCATGCAGGTGTTGGCCGACGGCAACGTCTTCGTCGGCTGGGGAGAGCAGCCCTACTTCTCCGAGTATGGGAATCAGGGACAGCTCCTCTTCGTAGGGAAGCTGCCCTCCGGTGGCTCCTATCGGGGTTTCCGCTTCCCCTGGGTTGGTCACCCCAGCGACGCACCCGCCATTGCCGCTCGGCGGTCGTCGCAGGGGGTAACCGTCTACGCCAGCTGGAACGGGGCCACCGAGGTGGCGACCTGGGAGGTGCTGGCGGGGCGCTCGACCGGGTCGCTGCGATCGGTCGGCTCCACCGAACGAGACGGTTTCGAGACCACTGTGCAGACGCGCAGTCAAGAAAGTCACGTCGCGGTGCAGGCGCGAGATCCGAGCGGGCAGGTCCTCGGTCGTTCCCGCGTCCTTGTCGTGTGAGCGCCGCGAACACTGGATCTGAAGGTGGACGATCGCGTCGCCGCGGCGTGCATCCGGGGGTTGGGCGCCTGGGACGGTCCATCGGCGCTGGGGCGGTGCGTGTTCCCACGCTCGTCATCCACGCCGACCGGTCGATGAACGAGCCCGAGACGCTCTCTGACTTGTGGACGACACTCGACAACGCCGACACCCCGGGAGTCGTGCACTTCAACCAGCTCCTGGCGGCGGG
>JBEDUR010000036.1:0-4390 GCA_040414865.1 Acidimicrobiales bacterium | reverse complement strand
GACCTGATCACGTGAGCCAGCCGGGCTGCACGAGGCCCGTCTCATAGGCGAGGACCACGAGTTGGGCCCGGTCGCGGGCGCCGAGCTTGGTCATGGTCCGGGTGACGTGGGTCCGGGCAGTGGCTGGGCTCACATACAGGCGCTTGGCGATCTCGTCATTGGTGAGCCCGCCTGCGACCAGAGCCATGACCTCGCGTTCGCGCTCGGTGAGCACGGCGAGCTGGTTCGAACGCGGGGGCTGTTTCGCCCTTCTGGCGAACTCACTGATGAGACGCCGGGTCATGACGGGGGAGATCAGTGAGTCACCGGCCGCGACCACTCTGAGCGCTGCGAGAAGCTCAGCCGGCTCGGTGTCTTTCAGTAGGAACCCGCTGGCCCCGGCGCGCAGGGCATCGAAGAGGTACTCGTCCAGCCCAAAGGTGGTGAGGATGACGATGCGTACCTGGGACAGGCGGGGGTCCGAAGCAATCTGGCGGGTGGCCTCGAGCCCGTCGGTACCGGGCATACGGATGTCCATGAGCACCACATCGGGCGACAAGGACTTGGTGAGGGCGACCGCCTCGCTTCCGTCGGCCGCCTCGCCCACAACCTCGATGTCGTCCCGGACGTCCAGGAGGGCCCTCAATCCTCCCCGCACCAAGGCTTGGTCGTCGGCCAGCAGCGCCCGAATCACGCCGGCTCCCTGATGGGGAGCTCGGCGGTGACGGCGAAACCGGCTCCGGTGCGCCGCCCAGCCTCGAGGCGCCCACCTAAGGCGAGGGCACGCTCGCGCATCCCGGCGATCCCCGTCCCCGAGCCGGAACCGGACGATCGGTTGGCCAAGGGTCTCCCGTCGTCGAGGATTTCGACCTGCAAGGAGTCTGACGTGTAGCAGAGGCGGATGGTCACCCTTGCCGGACCGGCGTGGCGGGTGACGTTGGTGACGGACTCCTGGATGATGCGGTAGGCGGCCAGATCGACTGCCGCCGGAAGCGGTCGCTTTATCCCTTGCACCTCGGTGGTTACCGAGAGACCGGAAGACCGGGTGGCCTCGATAAGTTCGGGCAGGTGGCCAAGGCCAGGCGCCGGGGACCGCGGGGCGTCGTCACCAGCCTGGCGGAGCGACTCGAGCAGGCTCCGGAGCTCTGACAGGGCCTCCTTGGACACCATCTTGATCGCTGACAGGGCGTCCCGGGCCTGGTCGGGACGGATCTCGATCAGGTCCAGGCCAACGGAGGCTTGAAGGTTGATGAGCGAGATGTTGTGGCCGATGACGTCGTGGAGCTCCCGGGCCATACGCAGGCGCTCCTCGCTCGCCCGGCGCCGAGTTTCGAGGCGGGCGGCTACCGCCTTCTGGGCAGTGCGCTCCCTGGCGATGCGGGTCGCCTCGGCGGCAATCACCAGCACCGCCAGCCAGCCCAGGAGCAGCAGGGCCACTTCGAGGGACGCCGGCGACCGGCCATAGGCGAGGGGTGCCAGCCAGATCGATGCGATGAACCCGGCTGCGGTCACGACCCACGCAGCCCGTCGGTGTCCGCCCGTCGCCGCAACAAAGAAGGCCACGATCAGGCTGAGGTAGGCGGGCCGGGAGGCAGCGGGTGACAGCGTCGCCGCGAACGTCACCCACAAGACGGCGACCGGGTAGACCCGTCGCCAGGCGAGCGACAGCGGACCAACGACCAGCAGGACCCAATCGGCCACGCCCGGCTGGTGCGGGAGTCCGTGGTGAGCAGCGAGCAAGGCCGCTCCGGCCAACTGCACGATGAGCACACCCAAGGGGAGCGCCAAGTCCCGGCGGAAACGCAGGTCAAGTGGCCCGTGGCGCAGGTCCCTTAGGCCTCCGCCGGCCGAGCCAAGGAGCCGTGGGACGAAACGCTCCATACCAACTCACGGTACCGGGCACCAGCGCCGCACGCATCGTCTCTGCAGCGGATCGGGTACTGCGCCTTATTACGTACTCGCCCCGCTTACCGTACGCGCCCCGACGTACGCGAAGAGCCGTGGCGCGTCTGACGACAGCCGGTCGCAGATCCCCGACGATCGAGGCATGAGCCGTTCCAAGACTCTTCTAGCCACAGTCCGGAGGTGGTCGTCATGGCCGTGATCGAGGCCCGTAACCTGATCAAGCGCTTTGGCCACGTGGTTGCCGTCGACGACGTGACCTTCAGCGTCGAGCAGGGCAGCGTCGTGGGCTTCCTCGGACCCAACGGGGCCGGAAAGACCACCACCTTGCGCATGCTGGTCGGCCTGGTCACGCCCACCGAGGGCAGGGCCACCATCAACGGCCGTCCCTACGGACAGCTCCCCTCTCCCGCCCGGGTGGTGGGGGCGGTCTTTGAATCTTCGAGCGTCCATCCCGGCCGTAGCGCCCGCAATCACCTGCGGGTGCAGGCCATGGCCACGGCCGCCCCCGTCGGTCGAGTGGACGAGGTCCTCGACCTGGTCGGCCTGACTGGGGCCGCTGAGCGCCGGATCGGCGGGTTCTCCCTGGGCATGCGTCAGCGGCTAGGGCTGGCTACCGCCCTGCTATGCGACCCCGAGATCCTGATCTTGGACGAGCCAGCCAACGGGCTCGACCCAGAGGGTGTCCACTGGCTTCGTCGGTTTCTCCGCGATCTGGCGCGCGACGGACGCACGGTGGTGGTCTCGAGCCACCTTCTATCGGAGGTGGCCCAGACCGCAGACGCCGTGGTGATCATGGACCACGGGCGGTTGATCACCCACACGACCCTGGCCGAGCTCACCACAAAGGCCGGGCAGACGATCCGGGTGCGCACCCCACGGCCCGATCAGCTGGCGAGGGCCCTCGCAGCCAGAGGTGCGGGGGTGCAGGTCGTCGCCTCCGACCGCCTAGAGATCACCGCTGCGACCAGTGAGGAGGTTGGCACTGTGGCCGCCGAGGCGCAGATCCCCATCTTCGAGACCACAACCGAGACCGATGACCTAGAAGACGTCTTCCTCCGCCTGACTGCGGAGGCGACCCGACTGGAGGTGACCCGATGACTCGCTCTGTCCGTACCGAGCTGCTCAAGTTGCGCTCCACCCGGCTGCCCTTCGCGCTAGCAGGCCTTGCTGCAGAGCTCACCGCCATCTTCTCTCTGCTCGAAGGCTCCCGGGCGGGAAGCAGCGGGACCGGGGTGGCCCCGCTGTCGACCGCCGCCGGGCTGTCGGTAGTCACCACGGTGACCGGCTTCGCCATGCTGGTCGCGGCGGTGGCGGGGGTCACCATCGCCGCTGGCGAGTTTCGCCACCAAGACGCCACGCTGACCTACCTCGCCACCCCCAATCGGAGCCGGGTGCTCGCCGCCAAAGCCCTGGTCGCGGCCCTCCTCGGGGCGCTTTACGGGCTTCTCGCGGGTGTGGTCGCCACCACAATTGGCATCCTCCTGGCAACGAGCCAAGGCGACCACATCGCCCTTTCGGCCGGCACCCTGGCCGCCCACATCGGCGGCGCCACGGTGGGTGCGGCCCTGCTCGGAGCGACGGGAGTTGGGCTCGGGACCTTGATTCGCTCCCAGCTCGCCGGGGTGATCGCCGTCTTCGTGTGGGCCGCAGTGATCGAATCGGTGATCGGGGGTCTGTTCACTTCCATCCGCCCCTACCTCCCTTACACCGCGGCCACCACCCTGGCCGGCGCCAAGTTGGGCAACGCCGCCTTTGGGCCCGCCCACGGGCTGACCGGTGCCGGACCGCTGCCCTTTGTCGCTGCCACTGCCCTCCTCGCCGTCATCGCGGCGCTCCTCTCGGCCCTGGGGGCACGGACCACTCTCAAGCGAGACATCGCCTAACCGAACGATCACCAACCTGAAAGGACAACCAATGCACCCCGCAATCATCACGGCCTTGGTCCTGGCCGCAGCCAACCATGACCGGAACTTTCACATCGGACCCTGGATCATCGTGCCCATCCTGGTCGTCGTCGCCGTGGTCGGCGCCGTCGTTTACGTGGTGAGGGGCCGCCGGGCTCGCTCTCGCGGCCCGACGCAATGAGTCGGCCGACCGCCTTATGCGGCTCCCACAGGCACACCACCCTGCCGGGAGCCGCAGGTTCGGCGGCTCTTCGGGGTGTGGCATCCCCCCAGAGGTCCCGCCGGAGGATGAGCCCAAGCCCTAGCGGCCCTATCTTGACTTCGGTGATACCGAACAATTCCCTACGACGCTCGGCCACGCTGTAACGCCAGGTCCTGCGTGCCGAGAGCCTCCTCGAGGACCACTAATCGGAGATCGGGATTCCGGACAATGAATATGACCCGTCCCGTCTACCGAAATCATCATGACAGCCTGTCCGGTAGTCGAACGACGCACCAAGGAGCCTTCATGACGCAGCCGAGAAGCTTCCCGCCCTACTTCGCCGAGCCGATGAGCTCTTGAGCGCGTTCGACGTCACTGGGACTTATCCCAGGGGTTGTGA
>JBEDUR010000035.1:0-7857 GCA_040414865.1 Acidimicrobiales bacterium | reverse complement strand
GCCCGGTTCGAGAACTCCTTGCCGAGGGCCTCGTACTCGACCCGGTTCCACCCGAGCCCGATGCCCAGGCGCAGGCGCCCACCGGTGAGCACGTCGACCTCGGCTGCCTGCTTGGCGAGGAGGACGGTCTGGCGCTGGGGCGCGATCACGATGCCGGTCACCAGCTCGAGATCGGTGATTGCGGCCAGGTAGCCGAAGAGCACCATCGGCTCGTGGAACGTGTTCGAGATGTCGTAGGGGCCGCTCCAGCCGCGGTGGACCGCGGGGTCGGCTCCGACCACGTGGTCGTAGAGGAGCAGGTGGCGGTAGCCGAACTCGTTCACGGCTTCGGCGTAGGCCCGGACCGCGCCGGGGTCGGAACCGATCTCGATCTGGGGGAAGACGACGCCAGTCTGCATGGGTCAACTCCTAGCAAACGTGGGACCAGTCGTGCCTCAGCGCATCGGCTCTGGCCGGCCTACGTGCCCGGTGCTGAGCTCGGCGCCGGCGGCTCGGCCGGCAGCGAGACACGGACCAGCACGTTGCCTCCGGCGGCCACGCACTGGGTGACCACCGGGCACGCCACTGACGACAGCCCGACCGGGACGTACTTCAGGCTCGCCTGCTGCCATTGCCTTCCTCCGTCGGTAGAGGCCACGATCCCGGCTCTGGGCTGGGGCTGGGCCGTGCCCACCCAATCGGTGCCCACCACGACGCAGACATTCGGCCCGGGGCAGGCGATCCCGGAGGCGTCGTTGTCCGGCACCGAGGGGGGGAGGATCTGCCAGGTCGAGCCGCCATTGGAGCTCGCAATCAGCTGGCCCCCGGCCGCGACGAACCCCGTGGTTGCCGTCGACGAGGTCCCGGCGGCCAGGCAGGACGTTCCGTTGCACGTGATGTCGCGCAGGATCCCGATCGGCGCCGGCAGGCTCACGGCGGCCCAGGTCGCCCCGCCGTCGGCGCTGCCGGCAATGGCCCCGACGCCCTTCCCCGGGCCGGTGGCGATGAACCCGGCGGCGAAGCAGGCGGACGGATCCCGACAGGTGATGGCGGTCGCTGACATTCCGGCCGGCAGGTTCCCGGCCCGAGCCCAGGACACCCCCTCATTCGTGGTGAGGACGCTCCAGGAACTGGTCCCGTCGGTGGCGACGGCGACGCAGTGCTGGGCCGACGTGCAGTCGACTGCGCTCAACGCGGCGGCGCCGGCCAGATCCTTGTGCAGGGCCCAGGTTCGACCGCCGAACGCGACAACCGCCCCGGCGCCACCCGACGCCCCGACCGCCAGGCAGTCGTTTTCGCCGGCACAGGACAGCGAGGCTAGGTCGGTGACCGTTGTCGGCACCGCCTCATGACTCCACGTCGCCCCCCCGTTCGAGGTGGCATCGATGGCGGCGGTGGATCCGCTGCTCTGTCCGACGGCCCAGCAGCGCAGCCGGTTCGCACACGACACGGAGGCCACGCTGTTCATTGGCGCCGGCGCCAGCTGACCGACGGCGACCACCGCCGGTCGGTCGCGCCTCGTGCTCCCGTCCGCGACACCCGCGGTCACCAAGCCGAGCATGATCACGAGGGACAGCCAGGCGGTGAGGCGCGATGCCCATGGGCCGCGCTTCCCGCTCAGCATGCGATTTCATCCCCCCAGGTCCGTGTCCCAACTGTACTGGCCGGCATCCGCGTTCTCGGTGAGGGTGTCCGCACCCAGCGGTCGGTTACCCTCGGCTGGCGGTGGACTGGGTCGACCTGTTGCTGCTGGTCGTGATCGTGGCCGCCGGAGTGCACGGTTTGCGTCTCGGGGCGCTGGTCCAGGTCTTCACCTTCGGGGGCTTCTGGCTGGGACTGGTGCTCGGGACACTGCTGTCCATCGCTCTCGTCTCGGCGCTGCACCCCGGGCCGGCCAAGGCGATCGTGACCCTGGTGGTCGTGTTGTCGGCCGCCACCCTGCTTGGGGTGGGCGGGCGATTCGTCGGGGGGTGGAGCAACCTCGTCCTGCGGCGCCACCATCTGGGAGGGCTCGACGCGGGCCTCGGGGTCGCGGTCGGTGTAGTTGCTGTGCTCCTGTCGGCCTGGGTGGTGGGCAGCGTCCTGTCCCAGTCCCGCTACACCTGGCTCGGCAGCGCCATCTCCCGCTCCGACGTCCTGCGGGCGGTCGACAAGGTCATGCCGCCGGTGCCTTCGGTCTTCGCCCACGTCCAGTCCTTTCTGAACGAGGACGGGATCCCTCCCGTGTTCGCACAGCTTCCACCCCAGCTCGTGGCGCCCGTCGCCGTGCCGACCGACACCGAGGCGGCATCGATTGCCGCCTCGGCGCGCAACTCCACGGTCAAGGTGGTCGGCGGGGCGTGCGGGGTGACCCAGGAGGGGACGGCCTTCGAGGTGAAGCCGGGAGTGATCGTGACCAACGCCCACGTCATCGCGGGTGAGGCCAACCCGCAGGTGGACGAAAACGGGACGGTGTTCCCCGCGGTCCCGATTCTGTTCGATCCCCGGTTCGACCTGGCCCTGCTGCGCACCACCGCGCCGATGGGCCCGCCCCTGCCGTTGGATCCCGCCACGGTGTCCCGGGGCACTCAGGCGGCCATCGTCGGCTACCCCGACAACGGGCCCCTGACGGTGACCGGGGCCGGGGTCGCGACGAGCCTGTCCACCGTCACCAGGGACATCTACGACCAGGGCCTCGTGACCAAGGACGTCTACGAGTTGAACGCGGTGGTGAAGCCCGGGAATTCGGGGAGCCCGCTCGTCGCGGCGGGTGGCCAGGTGGTCGGGCTGGTGTTCTCCCGGTCGACGACCAGCCCGGACGTCGGCTACGCGCTCACCTCTCCCGAGGTGCTCAACGAGGTCGCCCAGGCCGAGAACGGCATCACCCGGGTGTCGACCCAGGGGTGCTCCCCCGATTGAGCCAGGCCACGGGTGGCGCGCCACAATGGGCGCCAGTGGGACAGCCGATCGAGGACTACGCCATGATTGGCGATCTGCACACCACCGCCCTGGTCGGGCGGGATGGTTCGATCGACTGGCTGTGCCTGCCCCACTTCGACTCGGGCGCCTGCTTCGCCAAGCTGCTCGGCGAGGAGTCCAACGGGTATTGGAAGATCGCCCCGGCCGGCGAGATCACCCGGACGATCCGTCGCTACCGCGAGGGGACCCTCGTGCTGGAGACGGACTTCGAGACGCCCTCGGGAGTGGTCCGCTTGACGGACTGCATGCCGATCCGCGAGGTCCATCCCCAGGTCGTGCGCACGGTGGAGTGCCTTTCGGGCCGGGTCGAGGTGCGAATGGAGCTGGTCATCCGGTTCGGCTATGGGGAAGTGGTGCCCTGGGTGGTCAGCTGGGAGAACCTCCTCACCGGCACGGCCGGCCCCGACTCGGTGGCCCTGTGGACCCTGGCCGAGACCCACGGAGAGGATCTCTCGACGGTCGCCCAGGTCACGCTGTCGGAGGGGCAGAACCTCCCGTTCGTCCTCACCTGGTACCTCTCTCACGAGCTGCCGCCCCGGCCAATCGACCCCTGGTACTCGATCGCCTCCACCACCGCCTGGTGGAAGGCGTGGTCGGCGGGGTGCTCGTATGTCGGCAACCACCGTCCCGAGGTGCTCCGCTCGCTCATCACCCTGAAGGCGCTGACCTACGAACCCACCGGGGGGATCGTGGCCGCGGCGACGACGTCGCTTCCGGAGGCCATCGGGGGCAGCCGCAACTGGGACTACCGCTACTGCTGGCTCCGGGATGCGACCTTGACCCTCCAGGCGCTCATGCGAGGCGGCTACCACGAAGAGGCCATGTCCTGGCGTGACTGGCTGCTCCGGGCGGCTTCGGGGGACGTCTCCAAGCTCCAGATCATGTACGGGGCCTCCGGTGAGCGGCGCCTCGACGAGTGGGAGGTCGACTGGCTGGCCGGTTACGAGGGCTCCAAGCCGGTGCGGGTAGGCAACGCGGCGTCCCGGCAGTACCAGCTCGACGTCTACGGCGAGGTCATGGACGCGTTGCGCACGGCCTGTCAGTTCGACGGGGTGACCAGCAAGGCCGTGTGGGATCTGCAGCGGGGGATGGTGGAGTTCCTCGAGTGGGGATGGAAGCAGCCCGACGACGGGATCTGGGAGGTCCGGGGCCCGCGGCGCCACTTCACCCACTCCAAGGTGATGGCGTGGGTGGCCGTCGACCGGGCGGTCCGGACCCTCGAGGGCTTCCCGACGCTCGACGGCCCGCTCGAGCGTTGGCGGTCGCTGCGGGACGAGATCCACGCCGAGGTCTACGAGAAGGGCTACAACCAGGACAAGGAGGCCTTTACCCAGTTCTTCGGCTCTGACCAGCTCGACGCCAGTCTGCTCATGATGCCCGTGGTGGGCTTTTTGCCCGCGCAGGATCCCCGGATGGTCTCGACGATCGAGGCGATCGAGCGGGAGCTGGTCCAGGACGGGTTCGTGCGGCGGTACATCACGACCGATGACGGGGCGGTCGACGGGCTGTCCGGGCGGGAGGGCGCGTTCTTGCCCTGCTCGTTCTGGTTGGCCGACTGCCTCCACATGATCGGCCGGGTCGACGACGCCAACAAGCTGTTCGCGCGGCTCCTCGAGCTCCGTAACGACCTCGGTCTCTTGAGCGAGGAGTACGACCCGGTGCTGAAGCGCCTGGTCGGCAACTTCCCCCAGGCCTTCTCCCACGTCTCGCTGATCAACACGGCGTATCGCCTGAGCGGGCACGACGTCGAGCCGATCGTCGTCGACGCCAGGCATCCCACGGTGGCCGCGTTGGGCGCGCCGATGGTGAACATGGGTCGGGCGAGCCGCCATCCCTGGCGGATGTGGGGGGCCGGGCGCGTGGCGGCCGACGGGCACCCCGAGGGCCAGGGCCGTCTGCACCTCCAGGGGGACGGCCGCGGATCGCCGCGCCGAACAGTTCGACGGACCCCGAAGAGGAGGCCATGAAAGCCCTGACCGTCGTCCCCCTCAAGGCCGGGACAGCCGAGCTCTCCGACGTCGATGAGCCGCCGCAGAGCGACGGCGAGGTGCTGGTCGAGACGCTGGCTGTCGGGATCTGCGGCACCGACGGCGAGATCCTCTCCGGCGCCTATGGCTGGCCCCCGCCGGGTCGCGACCGGCTCGTGCTCGGGCACGAGTCGGTGGGCAAGGTGCTCGGGGCGCCGCCGGGTGCGGGGGTGGCTCCCGGCGACCTCGTGGTCGGGATCGTTCGGCGGCCCGACCCGCTCCCCTGCCCGAACTGCGCCGTGGGCGAGTGGGACTTCTGTCGCAACGGGCTGTACACCGAGCGAGGCATCAAGGCTCATGACGGCTACCTGTCGGAGCGCTACCGGATCACCCCCGAATTCGTCGTCAAGGTCGATCCCGACCTGGGCGAGCTCGGCGTGCTGCTGGAGCCGACGAGCGTCGTGGCCAAGGCCTGGGAGCAGGTTTACCGGATCGGGGGCCGAGCCCTTTGGACGCCCAAGACGGCGGTGGTGACCGGCGCCGGCCCGGTCGGGCTCCTGGCCGCGCTGCTCGCCGTTCAGCGCGGGCTTGAGGTGCACGTCATCGACCAGATGGAGACCGGGCTGAAGCCAAACCTCGTGCGGGCCTTGGGCGGGAAGTACCACACCGGGGCCGTCTCGGACGCGTGCCCCGACCCCGACGTCATCATCGAGTGCACCGGGTCGGGTTCGCGGATCTTCGACGCGATCGAGCACGTCGGGCCGGGAGGCGTGGTGTGCCTGACCGGAGTGTCCTCGGGCGGGCGGGCCCTGACCGTGGACGCCCGCTCGCTCAACCGCACAATGGTCCTGGAGAACGAAGCTGTGGTCGGCTCGGTGAACGCCAACCGCCGTCACTACGAGGCTGGAGCCTCGGCGCTGGCCAGTGCAGACCGCTCCTGGCTCGAGCGCCTCATCACCCGCCGGGTGCCGCTCGACCACTGGTCCGAGGCGCTCCAGCGGGAACCCGACGACGTCAAGGTGGTCGTCCAGGTGGGCGAGCCATGAGCCCAGGAAGGGCTGAAGCGTGACCGACGTCGCGCTCCCACGGCAGCTGGTGCCCGGGGTCATCGAGATCGACACCTTGCTCGGCGGCTGGAAGCGGGTGACCGCCGGCTACCTCATCGAGGGGACGGCGCCGGTGCTGGTCGAGACGGGCAGCCAGTCGTCAGTGCCGGTCGTGCTCGAGGCGCTCGCGGGCCTCGGGCTCGGCCCTGACGACCTGGCCGGCGTGATCGTGACCCACATCCATCTCGACCACGCCGGCGGCGTGGGCGACGTGGCCCAGGCATTCCCCAACGCCACCGTCTACGTACACGAGAAAGGGGCGCGGCACCTGGCCGACCCCAGCCGGCTCATTGCATCGGCGGCCCAGGTCTACGGCCCGCTCCTCGACTCCCTCTACGGTCGGCTCGACCCCACACCCGAGAGCCGCCTGCATGTGTTGGCCGACGGCGAGGAGATCGCCGTTGGGCCGGGTCGATCGCTCACCGCAGTGGATTCGCCTGGCCACGCCAAGCACCACGTCGGCCTGCACGACTCTTCGAGCGGAATCCTCTTCGTGGGCGACGCTGTGGGGGTCCGGCTACCCGACGTGGGTGTGCTCAGGCCCTCGACCCCCCCTCCCGACTTCGACCTGGAGTTGGCGCTGCACTCGCTTCACCGCTTTGCCGATCGGCGGCCGAGCGCGCTCGCCCTCGCCCATTACGGCCTGGTACCCGAACCCGAAGAGGTTCTCTCCGAGGCCGAGGGAACGCTCCGCCAGTGGGCTGAAACGGCCGAGATCGCCTATCGGGCGGGGGAGGACATCGCCGAGGCGCTGGCCCGCCGGTTCGATCCCCCACCCGAGGCGGTAGCGGAGGAGCACCGGGAGAAATTCCAGGTCATGAATGGTGTCCACTCCAACGCCGCTGGCCTGCGCCGGTGGCTGGAGACCCGGGATCGGCCGAAGCCGGACTGAGTTCGGCGGACCTCAGTCCACCACGAGCCGCTCGCGCAGCTCGGCCTGGCGTACCTCGAAGTCGTCGAGCGAGATGCGTCCCTCCTCGAGGTCCTCGTGCAGCCGGGCGAATTCCTCCAGCACTTTGGCCTGGTCCTCTTTCGGTCGGGTCTCGGACGGGGCGTTGGGCTCCGCTTTCTGCTCGGATCGGCGCGCAAGACGGTCCTCCATTTTGGCCTTCGCCTTGGCTCGTTTTGCCTGGTCACGCTGGAGCTTGCCCACGGTGGAACGCGACGGTGCCATCTCCAACTCCTCTCGACGGAGCGGGCCGTATCAGCCTCAACGAGCTCCCCGGCCAATCGGCACGCTGCCTCGTCCTTCCCCGCGCCGAGATGCCGACGAGCTCACACGGTGCTTACTCAGGCTACCACCGCTCCTGTCGACCCAAGGCGACGCGGCGGCGCCGCGTGGGGTCCTCCGAACCCTCGCTGGCCCGCCAATTCTGGGCCCTGGCCAGGGACTTTGTGTCGGGCTGGATCCTCGAGTGCGCCGGTTCGGCATCGGCGACCTCCTCCCGCCCGACATTGGACGCAGCCGGGCGACGGTGTCGTCGCCGGTCTCTCCCCAGCCGTTGGCGCGGTTTCGATCGCCTACCGGCCACCACTTCTGGGCCAGAGATTTGGTCAGCCTTCCCAGCTAGTCGTTGCTGGGGCCGACGAAGACGGGCATGCCAGGGGCAATGATCACGGCCACAAGCCGGTCGTACTCGTCGAGGTCCGCGTCTGAGCGACATCGCGCGGGACCACAGCGGCGGAGGGAGTGGGATTTGAACCCACGGTGCCCTTGCGAGCACAACGGTTTTCGAGACCGTCCGATTCGGCCACTCTCGCATCCCTCCAACAGCTATTTTGCTACGGGCCGAAGGTCATCCAAAACTGACCGACCTTGCGCGGAGCGGCACCGTGAACTGGTGCGC
>JBEDUR010000034.1:0-3765 GCA_040414865.1 Acidimicrobiales bacterium | reverse complement strand
AAGACGGTGAGCCGGCCTATAGGCGGGGTTCTGTGCCTCCCGTTTGGGAGCGGTGGCCATCCATCTAAGCGGCCCACCTGGGGACTGCCTCTTGCGAGACGGGCGAGCAACCCATGTCCCACGCTTGGCCTTGCTCCGGGTGGGGTTTACCGAGCCGACCGGATCACCCCGGCCGCTGGTGCGCTCTTACCGCACCGTTTCACCCTTGCCTGTACGGGAAGGACCCGCCATCGGCGGTCTGCTTTCTGTGGCACTTTCCTTCGGGTCACCCCGACTGGCCGTTAGCCAGCACCCTGCTCTGCGGAGCCCCGACCTTCCTCGACCCGGTCCCGGAATACGGTCCGGGCCGCGGCCACCCGGCCGGCTCACCGTCGACCACCAGTCTGCCAGGCACGGGCGACGCCCCGCGCGGTTGCTTCAGTAAGAAGCAGTTGGCATCTGTCCGAAACCGCTAGCGCGGTAAGAAAGGCCGGGGGCGGTCAGACGATGAGCGTCCGGACGAGCGGTTCGTAGTGACCGATGGGGTTTGTCGGGAAGTCGGGATCGAACGAGCGCTGGTCGAACTCGTCGCAGAAGTCCTCGGTCAAGTCGAACCACTGGTGTCCGCGGTGTCGCTCACGGACGTTGCGGTCCTCCCCGAGAAAGTGTCCGAAGTAGTAGCGCTGGAACTCGCCGTGATGCTTGACCATCCAGTGGAGGTCCTCGGGGAGGTGCGGCTTGAGCACTGCCGCCGCCAGTTCGGAGTGGTTCTCGGGGGCGAGATTGTCCCCGATGTCGTGCAGGAGCGCGGCCAGCACATAGTGGTCGGAGCGGCCAGCCCTCTCGGCCCGAGTCGCGGTCTGGAGGCTGTGGGTCAATCGATCAACGGCGAACCCGCTCGGTGCTTCGCCCAGTCGCCGCAGTTGCTCGAGTACCGCGTCAGCGAGGGGGATGCCCGGCCCGACGGCACAGATGATCTGCCAGTCCTCAGCCGTACCCTCGGACATGGAGCGGAACGTCGCTCGCTGTCCCGTTTGCTTCCCCAAGTCGGTCATCGCTACACCCTCCTGGGCTGATCCTACGCCTCGGTGCCGGGGTGCCTTCGCGAGGGGGAGGTGAGCACCGCCGGGTTCACGGTCGTCGCGGGCGCGCTCCCGTTCAGCACCGAGACCACGTTTGCGCTCGCTTTTTCCTGGACTTCGGTCACCGACTCGGCCGAGTAGAAGGCGGCGTGGGGTGTCAGGACCAGACCGGGTGTCGACCGGATGGGATCGTCCATCCCCGGTGGCTCTTCGTCGAGGACGTCCAGCCCCACCCCACCGAGATGGCCGGTCTCCAAGGCGGACAGAACCGCGCCGATGTCGAGAAGTGCGCCGCGGGCAGTGTTCACGAGGAAGGCTCCGCGGCGCATCCGACCGAGCTCGTTGACGCCGATCATGTGCCTGGTAGTTGCGGTCAGAGGAGCGTGGAGGGAGATGATGTCCGAGCGCTCCAGCAGCTCTTCCACGGTCGGGAGCGCCTCAACCCCGTCGTAGGACCCGGGCGAGAGGCTCGGCGCATGGGTGATCACTGTCAGCTCGAAGGCTCGGGCTTTCCGCGCGACGAGACGTCCGATTCGGCCGAACCCGATTACTCCGAGGGTCCTGCCACCCATGCGATGGAGCGAACCGAAGGCCTGGTTGTCCCACCCGCCTGCCCGGGTCAGTTCGGAGAAGTCAACAATGCGGCGTGCCAGGGCCAGGATGAGGGCAATGGTGTGGTCGGAGACCTCGTCGATGCAGTAGTCCGGGACGTTGCTGACGATGATCCCGAGCTCGGTCGCCTGCTCGACATCAATGTTGTCCACGCCGACGCCGTAACGGGCGACCGTCAGGCACTTCGGCGCAGCGCTCAGTACTCGAGCGGTGACGGGTCGCCAGTTGGTGAGGATCGCATCGGCATGGCCGGCGAGCTCGACGAGCTCACCCTCGTCGTTTGTTTCGGCGACCACCAGCTCGGCCCCGATGTCGGCGAGGACCCGCCGCTCGATCTCCAGGTTTGGCCAGGCGTAGTCGGTGACCAGCACGGTCCTGGACAACCCGGTGACCTCCCTCGGACGGCCTGTTCCGGCCGCGATCGGGCGCAATGTAGTCCCGGTCCAGACCGACCGGCACAGGGCCCGCGGGGACCATCACGACGAGCCCCATCCCGGATGCTGCGACGACGCCGCTGCGCCGGAGCCTGCCTTCAGCTCACCTCGGGAAGAGGTGGCGGCGCTAGGGCAACTCCGTCGCGCAGCACCTCGTACTGACGGTCCGGATTGTCGCACAGGACCCGCTCGGCGGGCTCCTCTCGTGGATCGCCGCGTAGGACGTGGGCGCCAGTGGGTGCGTACTGCAAGATGTAGGCCTTTCGGACGTTCTCAGTGGTGTTCGGGCCGGTCAGATGCGGTGTGAGCGAGGAGAACACGACTGCCCCGCCGGCGGGGACCTCGGCCACCGCCGGGTCGGGGAACTCTGGGAAACATTCGAACCCGAGTGGGTCGACGAACCGGTGGCGAAGGGTGCCGAGCTGGTGGAGCCCCGGAGCCACTTGCGGGCAGCCGTTCTTCGGGGTCGCTTCGGTCAAGGCGATCCAGACCGTGAGGTAGGCCTGCGGATCAACGAACGTGTACCCGTTGTCCTGATGCCAGGGAAACCGCCGCGGTTTCTCGGGTTTCTTGTAGACGGCCTGATCCCAGTAGAGACGGACGTCGGGACCGATGAGGCTCCTCGACAGGTCGAGGATCTTTGGAGCGGCAACCAGGCTCCGGAGCCAGTTCGAACGGGTCACGAGGTGGGTTGTGAAAGTGATCGCCCCGGCCTCCGAGATAGTGACCCGCTCGCCGGGTTGGGTGCGGAGAAAGGCCTCGCTGGCGCGCTCCATCTCATCGATGACGGCAACCGTCCGGTCCAGATCGTCGGGGTCCAGGAGGTCCGGGAACACGAAGTAGCCGTCAGTGTCGAACTGATCCACCTGGTCCTGAGTCACCGCCGACCCCACGGATCGATGCGATGTCCAGCTGAAGCCGCGGTTCCAGGGGTGGGGCCGGGTCGCAACGACGCTCATGGGCCTCCTTCGTCCGCGGGGCAGGCTACCGTCACCCGGGGGTTTGATTCTCCAACTCAAAGCGCACTCAGAACCGCCCAAGGGTTGCGCGCCATACACGACGGGTAGGTTGCCAATTGAGTTGCAACGGTCGGCGACCCGGCGAGGCCGTTGAGGACCTCGCCAGGTGAGAGGGAGAAATGCGCGGACGACGACGGATCGCCAACCAGCCGATCCGGCTGGTGGCCGGCGCCTCGATGTTGAACGGCGGCATGGAGAAGCTGAACGCTGACGAAATGCGGGCGTCGGCAGTGCCCGAGATGGCCGAAGAGGCGGGCCCTGGTTTGGAGGGGATGCCGACTGAGCCGTTGGTGAAGGTCATGAGTGTCGCCGAGGTCGGTATCGGCGCCGCGCTGGTGCTCCCCCTCCTCCCGGACCGTCTGGTCGGGCTGTTCCTCACTGCCTTCGTTGGAGGGAAGTTCCTCCTTCGGGGTCAGAACGATGGCATGGACCAGCCCCAACCAACGACGACGCAACCCAAGCCGGCCAAGGACGCCTGGCTGCTCGGCATCGGACTCACCCTGCTCGCCACCGGCCCCGGCCGCCGTCGCCCAGCAAGAGCCAAGCCCGGGGGCCCCGACGCTTTGCCCTAGATTTTGGGGATGACGTTCACGGGTCGGCAGGCCATAGCTCAGGGTCAGAAGCCATGAGTCGCCGTCC
>JBEDUR010000033.1:0-12613 GCA_040414865.1 Acidimicrobiales bacterium | reverse complement strand
TGGCCTACGTGGTCGGCGTCGGCCTCATCATCCTCGTGTTCATCGGCATCCCGCTGCAGTACGCGGCCAACGCTCCCGGGGTGGTTCACGTGGTGGGCCCGATTCACGGGGCCCTTTACATCGTCTATCTGATCACGGCTGCCGACCTCGCTCGCCGGGCCCGATTCGGTCTGCTTCAGTTGGCCGCCATGGTGGCGGCGGGGTTCGTGCCGGTGCTCGCCTTTGTGGTCGAGCGTCAGGTCGTGCACCGATTGGCCCGCGAGTCCGAGTCGGCCGCGGGCGAGGTTGGGATGGCTCGGGAGCGGCCGCGCCGCTGACGATCCGGCCGCGGTGCCCTTGGCCGGACCCGAGGGCGGCCTCCGGAACGCTCAGCAGCGGCGTGGTTCTGGTAACTGTGCTCCTTGCCCGGTGGGCTCAGGCGGAGGCCGTGTTCTTCGACCACCCACGCGGCCGCGGAGTCCCTCGAAGGCCTTAGGCCGCCTCCCGGGGGTCGGGAGGGAGAAAGGCGAGTGGCAGGTCGGCCAGCTGGACCAGCACCGAGGAGATCCAGCGGGTGAGGTTCTCGATGGTCGGGGCGACGGTGGCCAGGTCCTCCAAGTGGTGCTCTTCGAGGCGGATCGACCCCTCGTAGGTGGCTTCGACCGCCCAGCGCACCGGGACAGCCTGGGCGTCGGGCCCGGTGGGATCCTCCAGGACCTGCTCGATTGTGGCCGAGGTCCTCACGAGGGCGTCGGGTCCGAGGTGCGGGCTCTCGGCCGGAAGAACCGAGGTCACCGTCTCGAGGGTCGGCGGCTCGGCCAGCCGCTGGATCCTGAGGGCCACCTCCACGATCACCTCGGGCAGCTCGCTCGGGGTCTCGCCGATGGACCAGCTCCGGTAGGCGGTTTGAGACCAGGTCGGCCAGTCGATCGAGAGGTCGGCCCGGACTCGGGCCGGGTGTTCCTCGCCCGGGAGGCTGTAGGAGGTCTCGAAGGAGATATCCCCCAGGAAGACGTCGACCTGGAAACGCTCCTCGACCGCCTGACGCTGGAGCAACGCCTTGTCGAAGGAATCGTGGATGGCGTCGATGACGGCCACGAGGAGGTGATCGATCACGGGGGATCGAGGATATCTACGATCTGGCAGTGACCGACGCCCTATGGCTACAACGCCGCGTGCTTGCCTACGCCCACCAGGGCGGGGCGTGGGAGGGGCCCTCCTCCACCTTGTTCGCCATGCGCCGGGCGCTCGAGGCCGGAGCCCAGGCGATCGAGCTCGACGTCCACGGCACCAGGGACGGCCACGTTGTGGTGTGTCACGACCCGACGGTCGATCGGACGACGAACGGGACCGGCCCCATCGCCGAGCTGACACTGGCCGAGATCAAGGCGCTCGACTCGGCCTTCTGGTTCATCCCTGGCGCCGATGTGACCTCGGGCCGCCCGGCCTCGGCGTACCCGTACCGGGGCCGCGCCGCCACCGACCCCGAGTTCACCATCGCCACGCTGGATGAGGTGCTCGAGGCTTTCCCCGGGGTCATCCTCAACTTGGACATCAAGCAATCGTCCCCGGCGGTCGCCCCGTACGAGCGGGCGGTCGCCGATCTGTTGGCCAAACACGGCCGGAGCGACGACATCATCGTGACCTCGTTCGACGACGCGATCACCGAAACCTTCAGCTCGTTCGCCCCAGCGGTGCCCACCTCGGCCGGCACCGGAACCACGGCCGAGTTCTGGCGGGCGGTCAACCATGACGAACAACCACCTGAGATGCGGGCGGTCGCCTTCCAGGTTCCCGAGCGCTACGAGACCACGGTGATCGTCGATCGACGGTTCGTCGACGCCGCTCACCGCCTTGGGGCCGCTGTCCACGTCTGGACGGTCAACGACACTGAATCGATGGAGCGCTTGCTCGACCTCGATGTGGACGGGATCATGACCGACGTGCCCACGGAACTCATGAGGGTCCTCGAGGGTCGTGGGGTCGCGTGGTCGGGTTCAGGGGGCGCCTAAAGCCTCTCCTGCGGGCCGGCGTCGGACCGCATGTGCCGCTCGCTGTGCTTGAGGTGCCTTCGTCAAGTGGGCCCCCCGGCTAGAGGCCTGCCTCAGCCTCGTCCTGCGTTGGGGCGTTTCCCGTGGTTGGCCTTGTTCTTTCGCCGGGCCTTGCGTTTTACCGTTCGCTTGGACATGAGCGAAGCATCCTATCGGTCGAAGGTCCCGGCCTTTGACGGCGACGGATCGCTGACGCAGCCCTCGTCGCGCCCCGACCAGAAGGATCAGCATTTCATCGGTCCTGGACGGTGCTCTCCACAGGGTGAGGCCTCCCCAGATCGATTGGCCCGACCGTCGGTCGGCATCCGCTTGGCCTGTAGCGTCTCGATCGATGCAGCGTCTCGGGCTCGTCGGGCTCGCCAACGCCGGAAAGTCCTCGTTGTTCAACGCCCTGACCGGTGGGCACGTGCTGGTGGCCGCCCACCCTTTCTCGACCGTCGAGACCACCGTCGGTGTGGCCCCGCTCCCTGACCCACGTCTTCAGATCCTGGCTGAGCTCAGTCACTCGGCCAAGGTCGTGCCGGCCGGAGTGGAGTTCGTGGACATCGCCGGCCTGGTCGCCGGGTCCGCTGCCGGCGAGGGCATGGGCAATCGCTTCCTGGCCGGCATCCGGGAGGTCGACGCCCTCGTCCTCGTGCTCCGCGCTTTCCAGGACGACGCGGTGTCCGGCATCGACGACCCAGTCGACTCCCTCGAGACCCTCGAGCTCGAGCTGGTTCTGGCCGACGCGGCGTCACTCGAGACCCAGTCCGAGAGGCGGCGCAAGCAGGCCCGTCTGCGCAAGGACGCGGCGCTCGCCGCCGAGGCGGACGCTATCGACGAGGCAATGGTGGTACTCGAGGCTGGCGTGCCCCTGTTCCGCTCAGAGCTCGACCCGGCAGTTCGGGCCCAGCTCCACAACTCCTTCCTCCTCACCAACAAGCCAGTGCTGGCCGTGGTCAATCTGGGCGAAGACCAACTGGACATGCTGGACGAGCTGTGCCGGCCGGTGGCCCAGCACCTTGGCCGGGCCGGCGAGGTCATCGGAGTGTGCGTGCAGCTCGAGTCGGAGGCCGCCCAGCTCGACCCGGCCGAGCGGGCCGAGCTCCTGGAAGGCTTAGGCCTCGGCGAGGGGGTCGTGCCGCGGGTTGCCCACGCCGCATTCCACCTTCTCGGCCTACGCACCTTTCTCACCACCGGCGAGAAAGAGACCCGGGCGTGGATCTTCCGGGCGGGGGCGCGCGCCCCGGAGTGCGCTGGGGTGATCCACTCGGACCTTCAGCGCGGCTTCATCCGGGCCGAGGTCATCCACTGGGATGAGCTGGCTCAGCTGGGCGGCTGGCAGAAGGCCAAGGCGGCCGGGCGACTCCGGGTGGAGGGCAAGGACTATGCCGTCCGAGACGGCGACGTGCTCGAAATCCGCTTCAACGTCTAGGAGTCTGGACAAGTGCAGACCGGATGGGTGCTGCGCCAAGGCGAGGTCCTGGCGGCCGCCGAGCTGGCCGAGTCGTTCTTCGAACGCAGCCGGGGGCTGATTGGAAGGAAGAGTTACAACGGGGCGATGATCCTGCCGCGGACCCGCTCCATCCACTCCCTTGGGGTGTGGTTCCCCCTGGACGTGGCGTTCTTGGACGAGGAACTGGTGGTGCTGAGCATCCGCCGGCTGGGGCGCTTCGGCGTGACTCTGCCCCGGGTGCGCGCCAGCCAGGCGCTCGAGGCGATGGGCGGGTGCTTCGATCGCTGGGAGCTTCGTCCGGGCGACGCCCTGGAGTTCCGCCGCACCCCGTGACGGCCACCGGGGGGTCGCTGGTAGTGGTGTCGACGCCCATCGGCAACCTCGGCGATCTCTCGGCCCGGGCCAAGGAGGTGTTGCGGACGGCCGATGTCGTCTGCTGCGAGGACACCCGGCGGACTCGTGCATTGCTCGGTGCCTTCGGCCTTCCCACCAGTCCACGCCGGCTGCGATCACTACACGGCCACAACGAGGCGGCGCGGGTGGCCGAGGTGCTTTCGTTGCTCGCCTCGGGCCAAGTCGTGGCGTTGGTGAGCGACGCCGGGACCCCGGCCATCTCGGACCCGGGCGTCCGTGTGGTGGCAGCCGCCGCCGACGCCGGATTCGCGGTCACCGCCGTCCCCGGGGCCTCAGCCGTCGTGACGGCGCTTGTGGTGAGCGGGCTGGCGACCGACCGCTTCTGCGTGGAGGGGTTCATTCCCCGCCGGGGCGCCGAGCGGCGCCGTCGGCTCGAAGCCCTGGCCGCCGAAGAGCGCACTGCGGTCGTCCTGGAAGCACCGGTGCGGCTAGGGAGGCTGTTGGCCGACCTGCACGAGGTCTGCGGGGACCGCCGGGTGACCGTGTGCCGGGAGCTGACCAAGGTGCACGAGGAGGTGTGGCGGGGCCGGCTCGGCGAAGCGGCGGGTGTCTTCGGCGAGCGCCCCGTGCGTGGCGAGGTGGTCGTCGTCCTGGAGGGTCGCCGGCCCAGTGGGCCCAAAGAAGGAGAGCTGGCCGAAGCGGTGCGGTCGCGCCTTGCCGCCGGGGACAGCCCGCGGCAGGCCGCCGATGCGCTGGCCGGTGCCCTCGGGATGCCGCGACGAGTGGTCTATGCCGAAGCGCTGGCCCAGCGCGACGTGAGCGCGGGAGGGAGGCCGGGGCATCCTTCAGGAACGCCACGAGGGCGCTTGTAACGTGGTGCGGTGGGCCGCTTCTTCCTCACCACGCCGATCTACTACGTGAACGACGCGCCGCACATCGGGCACGCGTACACCACCGTCAACGCCGACGCGCTCGCCCGGTGGCATCGCCTCGCGGGCGACGAGGTGTTCTTCATGACCGGCACCGACGAGCACGGGGCCAAGGTGGCCGAGTCGGCGGCCGAGCACGGCATGGAACCCAAGGCCTGGGCCGACCAGACGGCAGCCCGGTTCCGAGCTGCCTGGAAGGGGCTCGATATCGACTACGACGACTTCATCCGGACGAGCGAGCCCCGCCACTACCGGGCGGTGCAAACCTTTCTCCAGCGCGTCTACGACAACGGGTACATCGAGAAGGGCCTCTACCAGGGCCTCTACTGTGTCCGCTGCGAGGACTACTACACCGAGGACGAACTGGTCGACGGCAACTGTCCCAACCACGGCACCCCGGTCATCTTCATGGAGGAGGAGAACTACTTCTTCAAGCTCGACCAGTTCACCGAGCGCCTGCTGGCCTGGTACGAAGCGGCGCCCGAGGCGGTCCAGCCTCCCTCCAAGCGCAATGAGGCCATCGGGTTCATCCGGGGCGGCTTGCGGCCCATCTCGATCACCCGGACCTCGTTGCGCTGGGGCGTGCCGGTGCCCTGGGACTCGGGCCATGTCTTCTACGTCTGGTACGACGCGCTGATCAACTATCTGACCGCGATCGGCTACGGCACCGACGACGAGCGCTGCGCCGCATGGTGGCCGAGTGTCCACCATCTGATCGGCAAGGAGATCCTGCGATTCCACTGCGTCTGGTGGCCGGCGATGTGCATGGCCGCCGACATCGACCCGCCGGCCCACATCTTCGTGCACGGATGGCTGCTCTTCGGGGGCGAGAAGCTGTCCAAGACCATGCTGCAGCGGCTTCGTCGCTCCGCCGAGGAGGTTGAGCTCACCGATGTCGCCCCCGAGGTCCTGACGGATGACTTCGGCGTCGATCCCGTCCGGTACCACCTGCTCCGTGTTCCCCTCGGCAACGACAGCGACTTCTCCTACGGCGGGATCGTTTCCCGCTACAACGCCGATCTGGCCAACAATCTGGGCAACCTGGCCGCCCGGGTCGCGACCGTGGTGGGTTCGAAGTGCGGCGGGATCGGTCCCGCCCCTGATCCGGCGAGCCCGCTCGCCCCGGTGGCGGCGGAGGTGGTCGCCGAGGCGGGCGCGGCCTGGGCGCGCTTTGCCCCTCACGAGGCGTTGGCCGCTACCTGGCGCCTGATCGGAGCGGCCAACGCCCATCTGGAGTCGACCGAGCCGTGGAAGATGCCACCGGGGCCCGAGCTCGACGGAGTGCTGGGCAGCGCCCTCGAGGTCCTGCGCATCGTCGCCCTCCTGGCCAGCCCGGCCATGCCGGCGAGTGCCCAGGAGCTCTGGCGCCGCATCGGCCTGCCCGTTCGGGTCGACGACCTCCGGGTCCCGTCCGGTGCTGCCTGGGGGGGCTATCCGGGCGGACTGCGGGTCGAGAAGGGGGACCCGCTCTTCCCCCGGCGCCGGGACTGAGCCCTTCGGTGCCCGACGTCCCCCGCTGGTTCGACTCGCACTGCCACGTCCAGGAGCACTACGAGCCGGACGCCGACGTGCTGATCCGGGCGGCCGAGGCCGGTGTCGCCGGCGTGGTCTGTGTCGGCACGGACGCCGGGTCCTCGGCCGAGGCTCTGGCTCTGGCCGCCTCCCCGCCGGCCGGCGCGCCAAAGATATGGACGACGATCGGGCTCCATCCCCATGAAGCGTCGCGGGGCGCCGGAGAAGTGACGAACCTCCTCGAGCAGGCCATGACCGCCGACGGCGCGCGCCCGGTGGCCGTCGGGGAGTGCGGACTCGACTACTACTACGAGCACTCGCCGAGGCCGGCCCAGCGCGAAGCCTTCGCGGCCCAGATCGCGCTGGCGATCGAGCACGACCTGACGCTCATGATCCATGCTCGCGATGCCTGGGACGACCTCTTCGACATCTTGGGCGCAGAAGGGGTGCCCGAGCGCACCGTGCTGCACTGTTTCACCGGTGGGCCGGCCGAGGCCCGGCGGTGCCTCGACGCCGGGCTCTACGTGTCGTTCAGTGGGATCGTCACGTTTCAAAACGCGCCGGAAGTTCGGGAGGCGGCCGCGATGTGCCCGCTCGACCGGTTGTTGGTCGAGACCGACAGCCCGTTCCTCGCCCCGGTGCCCCACCGCGGGGCGCGCAACGAGCCGGGGTTCGTCGCCATCGTCGGCGCCTTCGTGGCGTCGCTACGGGGTCTGGATGCGATCGAGATGGCGACGACATCGAGCAGCGCGGCGGCGGCGGCGTTCGCGCTGGGAGCCGTCTGAGGCCCCCGGCAATCGGGCCCTCACCCCGTTGCCTCGACGAAATGCCGCGCCTCGATCGCCGCGACATCGTCACCCACGTTGCCAAAGCCTGTGTCGTGGACGAGAGGCGACCGGTCTGGTACCGACATCTGGTCGAGGTGATTCGGTCTGGCTTCACGCCCCTGGCGCCGCTCGGCCAGCGAACCCTCGAGGTTGGCATCTTCTGGTGAGCCTCTCGCGCTCGGATCTCCAGCGCCTGCTGGCCACATACGGCATCAGGCCCAGTAAGGCGCTCGGCCAGAACTTCGTCGCCGACGCCAACACCGTCGAGCGGATCGTCCGGCTCGCCGAGATCACCCCGGGCGTCACCGCCGTTGAGGTCGGCGCGGGGCTCGGTTCGCTCACCCTGGCCTTGTCGGCTACCGGGGCCAAGGTGGTCGCGATCGAAGTTGACCGCCGGCTCGCCGGGGCCCTGCGTCAGGTGGTGGACGGTTCCGCCGTGGAGGTGGTCGAGGCCGACGCCCTCAGGCTGTCCTGGCCCGAGCTGCTGGCCGGGCGCCCCGGCCCGGTTGTGCTCGTGGCCAACCTGCCCTACCGCGTCGCTACCCCGGTCGTGGTCAGGGTCCTGGAGGAGGCGCCCGAGATCGCCCGAAGCTTGGTCATGGTCCAACGTGAGGTCGGCGAGCGCTGGGTAGCCGCCCCGGGCGCCCCCGCCTATGGCGCGGTCACCGTGAAGGTCGCCTACTGGTGCTTCGCGAGCATCGTGGGGCGGGTGCCGGCCACGGTCTTCGTCCCGCGTCCCAAGGTCGACTCGGTCCTGGTCCGGTTGGTGCGCCGACCCGAACCGGCGGTCGATCCCGAGATCGTCCCCTACCGGCGGCTCGAGACGGTCGTGCGAGCCGGGTTCGCACACCGCCGCAAGATGCTCCGGCGCGGGCTCGCCGGGGTGGTCGACCCGGACGCGTTCACCCGGGCTGGGGTCGACCCGAGCGCCCGGGCCGAGGAGCTCGACGTGGCCGCCTGGGGCCGGTTGGCCGAGGTGGCGCCGTGAGCGGGGACCCGGAGAAGGGCGTCGTCCGGGTCCTGGCCCGAGCGAAGCTGACCTTGTGGTTCCGGGTGCTGGGCCGCAGGGACGACGGGTTCCACGATCTCGACGCGGAGATGGTGGAGCTCGACCTGGCTGACGAGCTGACCATCGATCCGGGCGGCACCGGGCTCGTCGTTGAGTTCGAGGGGGAGACGGGCAGTCTGCCCGAGGAGAGGGACAATCTGGTCACCCGGGCGTTGCTGGCCGTCGGCCGGCGGGCCGGGGTCCGGCTGCGCAAGCGGATCCCGATCGGGGGAGGCCTTGGCGGGGGCTCGGCGGACGCAGCCGCCGTGCTGCGTTGGGCGGGCTGCTTCGACCTGGAGGTGGCGGCGAAGCTTGGTGCCGACGTGCCCTTTTGCCTGGTGGGCGGGCGGGCTCGAGTCTCCGGCATCGGGGAGCGGGTAGACCCGCTGCCCCCCGAACCCCGCGACTTTGTCCTCTTGGTGCCTCCCCTCGCCATGGATACCGGAGCCGTCTACCGGGCGTGGGATGCCCTCGGGACCGCCGAACGCGACCCGGACGCAAGGGGAAACGATCTGCAGCCGGCAGCCCTGATGGTCGAGCCCGAGCTGGGTCGCTGGCGCGACGTCATGGCCGACCGCACCGGCGTCACCCCGAGACTGGCCGGCAGCGGCGCCACCTGGTTCGTCGAGGGGACGCCCGCCAGCCTCGGCCTCGGGACGGCCGGGCACCTGGAGATCGACGGGAGGATCGGACGGCTGCTGGCGGTGCGGACCGCCCGAGCGTCGGAGACCAGCTAGGGGTGGTTACTTCCCCGCCCGGCGCTGCCAGCGCGTCGCCTTCAGCATCTTCTTGTGCTTCTTCTTGCGCATCCGCTTGCGGCGCTTCTTGATCAGGGAACCCATGCCGGGCGGCCACCCTAGTGGCGGTGGCGGCGACCGAGCCAGGCGAGGGGACGCCAGGGGTAGGGGTGGCGGCCCCTACCCCTGGCGTGTACGGGTCGCTGAGGGTGAGGCGACCCAGACCACGGAACGGCCGTCGGGAGCTGACGCGCACCACAGGGGCGCGGCGCCGGCACGGAGCCACACCGGGACGACCGCCAAGGACCGGATGTCGCTCCCGGTCACGTGGGCGGAGACTGACCCGACGGTCCTCTTGGTGTGCGCCCGTCCAACCTGGAGCGCCCGACGAATAGCGCGGCGGTGACTCGATAGTTCGCTTTCTCGGGTGTCCTCTTGGACGGCTCGGTTGGTCAACAACGGCTGCTCCTCCGGTCCGCCCCATGGTGCGCGCCAGCACCTAAGAGCACCGCCAACCCGCCCTAAGAACGATCTAAGAAGGCCCGAGCGCCTGCGCAACCGCGTGGGCGAAGAGGTTCACGCCGTAGAGGGTGAAATGCGTCCCGTCTGGTGTGCGCACGGCGATGTTCCCGCTCCCGCGGGCGGGGAGTGTTCCGGCGTAGCGGCCGGTCCCGCCGGTGACTGCCGGAGTGACGTTGATCATGGGCGGGTGACCCGCTCGGGTGCCCGGCACGTGCAGCTGCTCGTAGATGTGGTCGAGTCGTTCGATCGTGGCCTGGAGCGACACGTTGGCCACCGGCGGCCCGAGCACCCAGTAGACCTTCGCCCCGCGCGAGCTCAAGGTGTTCTCGAGCTGCTGGGCCGCCGACCTCCACTCCTCGAAGAACGCCGGCGATCCCGCGGTCACTCCGGGCCTTGGACCGAAGAAGCCGTAATCGCCGATGAACTCCACGACGACCACCCTCGGATCGTGCTCGGCCACGAGGTTGCGCGCTAAGAGCGGCCAGTTGACCTCGGTGTCCAAGATCCCGCTGCCCGCCAACGCGACCGGGTCGACCTGGTCATGGAAGAGCCCGAGGAAGCTCTCGGTTGCCGGCACGGACTCGGCGGTGAGTGAGTCGCCCATGACCCCCACCGTCGTCGCGTCCGCTTCGAGGACGACGAGGGGGATGGCGATAGCGGCGACGAGGGCGATGAGGCCGAGCACCCAGGGCCAGGCCCGCGTGCGGCGCGGCGATCCCGGGCGTTCGCGTCGCCTCACGCGGGCGGGCGCCCGGTTGGCGCCGGCATGACACCGTTTGGCGGCGGCACGCGAGCCGGCCACCGTTGCTCTGAGACCTCGGCCGGCTCGGACACTGGCCGGAGGTGCAATGTGACGATGGCCCCCCCGTCGTGGGCATTGACCGCCGCGACTGACCCTCCCTCTTCGTTTGCGACTTGCGCCACGATGGCGAGCCCGAGGCCTGATCCCGGAAGGGAGCGGGCGGCGCGGGCCCGGTAGAAGCGATCGAAGATGTGGGGGAGGTCTTCGGCGGCGATCCCGGGGCCGTGGTCACGGACCGAGACGTCGCCGGACCGGCAGAGCACCTCAACCGGCGAGCCGTCGGGGCTCCACTTGAGCGCGTTGTCGAGGAGGTTGCCCACGGCCCTGGCGATCCGCTCGCTCCGGCCCTCGACCCAGGTCGGCTCGAGGCTGGTCCGAAAGTTCACACCGCGTCGACGCCCGTGCGTGGCCGCCAGCTCGACACACTCCTCGACCAGCTGGTCGAGGCGCAACGGGGCGGTGCGCTCGGTGTGGTCCCCTCGGGCCAGCTCCACCAGGTTGCCGACCAAGGTGGTCAGCTCCTCCATCTGGGTCAACACGTCGGCGACAAGGACCTCGCGCTCGGGCAACGACAGCTCGTCGATGCGCCGCACGATCTCGAGGTTGGTGCGCAGGCTGGTGAGCGGGGTCCGGAACTCGTGCGAGGCGTCCACCACCAGCCGGTGTTGGGACTCACGGGAGGCTTCCAGTGCCTGGAGCAGCCGGTTGAACGCTCGTCGCAGCCGGCCCAGCTCATCGGGACCGCCCGGCTCGAGGCGCCGAGAGACGTCCATCGTCTGCGCCAACTCTTCAATGGTCGCGGTGAGGTCGTTCAACGGCCCGACCGCGGCGCGCGACGCCAGCAGCCCCAAGACCACGGCCAAGGCCAACGCGACAAGCGCGACCAGCAACAAGGCGAGGCCGAGGTGGCTCAGCTGCAGGTTGACGCCGGCCAGGGGGGCAGCGACCTGGAGCGCGCCCGACTCGGATTGGAGGAAGCCAGGGCTCCGGACGACGACGGTGAGCGGTGTCACGTACATCCGGTACTGCTGGCTCCCCACGGTCACGTTGGTGGAGAAGGGGCCCGAGGAGCCGTTGGCCACGGCCTGGACCGCCGGCGTCACCGGGAGGATCGGTTGGGTCAGCGTCGAGCCGCTTGGATAGAACTGGGCAGTCGCGCCGTAGATCCCGCTGACGAGCCCGCTGTTCTGGTTGTAGGAGATGCGCCCGGCGTTCTGGACTTCCTGGGTGGCTTGCTGCAGGTTCCCGTTGACGGAGTTGATCAGCGCATTGTGCGCGGCAAGGTATGAGCCCAACGAAGCGGCCAGGGTCGCGAATCCGGCGACGATCAGCGCGACCCAGACCATCCGAACCCGGACACTGGTGGTCGTTGGGAAGATCTTGCGGCCGACGTAGACGGCCGCGCGCCGCAGGCGCACCACGATCTTGGGCGCGGTCATGGTTCCCTCAGCACGTAACCGACGCCGCGCACGGTGTGGATGAGTCTGAGCTCTCCGCCCTCCTCGGTCTTGTGTCGGAGGTACCCGACGTAGACGGCCAGGGAGTTGGTGCCCGAGTCGAAGTCGTACCCCCAGACTCGCTCCAGGATCAGGTCCCTGGTCAGCACCTGGCGCGGGTGGTGGAGAAACAGCTCCAGGAGGTCGAACTCGATGCGGGTGAGCGAGAACGTTCGTCCGCCCCGCCGAGCCTCGCGGGTGCCGAGATCGAGCTCGAGGTCCCCGAAGCGGAGAACCTCGCCCTCCTCCCCGCCGCGACGGCGAAGCAGCGCTCGCAGCCTGGCCAGGAGCTCGGCCAGCGCGAACGGCTTGACCAGGTAGTCGTCGGCGCCGGCGTCGAGTCCCGTGACGCGGTCGTTGACCGCGTCACGGGCGGTGAGCATGAGCACGGGGGTGTCGTCGTGGGCCGCTCGCATCCGCTTGCACACGTCCACCCCGTCGATGTCCGGGAGCCCGAGATCGAGCACAACCGCGTCGGGTGGCGCGATCGCCAGCGCTTCGAGTCCCGAAGTCCCGCTGGCGGCGGTTTCCACGTCGTAGCCCTCGAGGCGAAGGGCGCGGTCCAACGAGGCGTTGACTGCCGGATCGTCATCGATCACCAAAATCTTCACCGCAGCGCCTACCTGGCCCGCTTTCGTTGTTTTCCTCGCCCGCAGCTGGTGGGTTCCTCGCACCCTGAGCTGGAAGCCAGAGAGCCGTTTTACCTGGTGGTGAGCCTACCGGTCGGACATAAGGGCTCGGTAAGGTTCCCGGGCGACGGGACGCGATTGCGATGGGCCGGCCGGTCGATGTGCTATCGAAATGGGGCCGGTGGCGGGTAGTTCAATTGGCAGAACGCCGGACTTTGGATCCGGAGGTTGGAGGTTCGATCCCTCCCCCGCCAGCCCGTCTGACGTCCGGAGATGGACGTACTACGCCGAA
>JBEDUR010000032.1:0-22356 GCA_040414865.1 Acidimicrobiales bacterium | reverse complement strand
CCGGCTCTCCAGGGGTTGGAAGCCCTGGGCCGCCTCGGCCAGGGCGTCCTCGTCGTCCGCTGCCTCGACCCCCAGGGCGAGCATCGTCTGCTGGGCGATGAGGGCGTTGCGCCGGTTGTGGGCCCCGTGGAGGCCCAGCAGGTCGGTCCAGGGGGCCGGGTGGTCGGTCACCCACCGGACATTTGGCCCGAGCTGAGCGGCCTCGACCCGGAGCTCGGCGCTGTCACCGTTGGCGATGGTCAGTCGGGCCCCGGGCAGCGTGCAGATCGAGAGCTTGTCGGCGTAGTAACGCTGCGCGCTGCCGTGCCAATCGAGGTGGTCCGGATGGAGCGAGGTCACCGCCACCACCGGCGGGGCGCAGCCGAGGTCGGTGGCCTGGAAGCTCGAGACCTCGAGCGCGGTGAACTCCGCGTCGACCGAGACCTCGGGGTCGTAGGGCACGACGCCGATGTTTCCGGCGGCCGCACAACGTCGGCCCAGCCGGTCGAGGAGGTGGGCGACGATGGCAGTCGTCGTGCTCTTCCCCTTGGTGCCCGTGATGCACACGACCCGACTTCGGTCGGTCTCCTCCAGCCACAGCCCGAGCCCGCCGACCACGGCCACCCCTCGATCGACCAGGGCCTCGACGTCGGGGCGATAACGGCTGATGCCGGGGGACTTGACCACGACCTCGCAGCGGGCCAGCGCTTCCCACCCGCCGGCCGCGCTGGAGCGCACCGGGACCCCGTCGGCCTCGTCGACAGCCGGATGATCGTCAGCGACCACCGGCCGGGCGCCGATCGAGCGCAGCTTGCGCAGGCTCGCCCGACCTTCGACGCCGAGGCCCCACACCCCCACGGTGGCCCCGGCGAGGTCAGACCAACAGATCCTCGGGCGCGTAGGCATCGGGGACGTCGTGGGGAACGTGGGGGGCGAGCAGAGCGGCGAGTTCGTCGTCCGAGAGCGGGGGGAGCCGGCGGGCCAGGTCCTGCAGGAGCGGGCTTTCGGCACGGTCGGGGCGGCGGGCGGCCAGGACGGCGGCGGCCCGCGACTCGCCGACCTCGCCCACGCACTCGAAGGGCTTGGGGTCGGGCGACAGGCCGACGAAGACCTCGAAGTGGCGCCGGAGCTCGGGGCGCGACAGCGGCTCGCGGCCGTCGAAGATCGCCTCGAGCTCGGATCGTTCCAGGAACGGGGACAGCACCAGGTCGACGAAGCAGCATTTGTCGCACGTGCCGCACCAGCGCTCGAGCCGCTGGGCCGGGTCGATCGGGAACGAGCGGTTGCAGCTGCGGAACGCCCGGCGGTAGCGAGAGAGCCGGGCGAACCGCTCGGCTACCCACAGCTCGGTGTACGGACGCAGCAGGGAGAACACGGCCAGCCGCGGGCCGAGAGCGGCGGCGGCCGCGTCGCGGAAGGCGGTCTCGAACTCGCGAGATTTGGAGTATTGGTGATTGACCACCTGACCGTCGACGATCAGGTTCGGGTCCGACGCCGACCACTCGTTGGAGAGCACGACCGCGTCGTGCCCGCCGCCGGCGGCCGCCAGCACTCCGAGGGCGGTGAGGACGCCGGTGACCGGGATGTGGCCTTGGAGGAACCTGGTGGCGCCTGGCGGCTCCAGCAGCTGGGGGTCGAGATGGCGCGTGGCCCGGACCACCGGTACCCCGGTGACCGGGAGGACTCGCTCGATCGCCTCGTAGGGCGCGCTGTTGGGGGAGACGACGAACACCGAGACGTCGGGGTGCCGGCGCTTCACCTCTTCGACCGTGACAATCGAGTCCTTCCCCCCGCCGAAGAGGACCAGTGGGCGGCCGGGGGTCGAGTTGAAGGCGGCCGCGGCCCGGTCCACCACCTCGGCCTCGACCCGAAGGCCGGTGAGGTCGAGCCGGTTGCGGTAGGCGAACTCCGCCAGCCCCTTCGTGTAGAACGCCTCGAGCAGGGTTCGTTCGACGGGCCGGACGGCGAGGTCGAGCTGGACGACCGGAGGCGCGGCGGTCTTGAAGTAGGAGATCCCCGCCAGCAGGTAGACCAACCGGGCGGCCTCGCGGGCTGCAGCCGAGTCCCACTCGCCCGGCCCGAGCGCGGCCCGCTCCACGAAGTTGCGGGACCCGAGGGCATAGCGGCAGGTGAGCACGCCCGATCGGTCGAGCTCGTGGCCGCGGTAGGAGAAGACCGCCTCGCTCATGGCCGGAGACGGGCGAGGAGGGCGCACCGGCCGCAGGTCCCCTCGGACCGGAAGCTGAAGAAGGGCTCGGGCGGGCCGGTTCCAGCGGCGCTGGTCTCGATGCGGTCCGGGTCGAGCGCCGCCCGCTCGAGGGACGATCGGACCGCGCCGACGAGGTCGAACCACCAGTGCCCGGACCGTCCCGGACGACACCAGGGCTCGGCCGAGCCGAGGTGGTTTGCCACCGCAGCAGTGACGCCGGGACCGACCTCGTAGCGGTCCTGGGCGATGGTCGGACCGATGCCGGCCAGCATGTGCTCCGGCTGGGCGCCCTGGGACTCCATGGCCGTCACGGCCGCCTCGAGCACCCCGCCCAGGGCCCCACGCCAGCCGGCATGGACGCAGCCGAGGACGCCGGCGACCGGGTCCCAGAGGACGACCGGAGCGCAGTCAGCGACCAGGACGCAGAGCACCAGGCCCGGTTCGGTGGTCACCAACGCGTCGACATCGGCGAGCTCGTCGGCGACCGAACGGGCTCCCCGGCCCGCCTCGGCCCGGCCGACCACCGCCGTGCGGGAGCCGTGGACCTGCTCGGCGACCACCAGGTCGTCGAGCCCGGCCCCGAGAAGCCCGAGGGCCCGTTGCCGGTTCTCGATCACCGCCTCTGGCTCATCGCCCACGTGCAGCCCCAGGTTGAGGGAGGCGAAGGGACCGGCCGAGACCCCGCCGTGGCGACTGGTGACCAGGGCGTCAACCGGCTCGTTGGCGAGAAGCTCCCAACCCAGGGCGTCGATCCGGTCGCTGGTGGCGATGCTCGGTGAGGAATCGAGGTCGTCGTGGACCGGCGTGAGGTCGGGCGGCATCCGGCCGATCAGGTTACTCATCCGCCCCGCCCACCCCCGGTACCTCCCGCTGCGGCTCGGTCGCTATGGTCATCGACTATGGCCGATCAGGCCCACTTCACTGAGCTGGCGATGGAGCACATGCCCGCGCTCTACAGCGCGGCCCTTCGCATGACCCGCAACCCGGCGGACGCCGAGGACCTGGTGCAGGAGACCTACCTTCGGGCCTACCGGGGGTTTGGCGGGTTCACCGAGGGAACCAACCTCCGAGCCTGGCTCTACCGGATCCTGACCAACACCTACATCAACTCGTACCGGGCGGCCCGCCGCCGCCCCGAGGTGGCCGACGTCGAGGACGTGGAGGACCTGTACCTCTACCATCGACTCGCCGCAGCCGACGGCACGCTGAACCGCAGCGCCGAGGAGGAGGCGCTGGCCAGCTTTACCGATGATGAGGTCAAGGCGGCCATCGAGTCGCTCCCCGAGGCCTTCCGCATGGCCGTGCTCCTGGCTGACGTCGAGGGGTTCTCCTACAAGGAGATCGCCGAGATCACCGAGGTTCCCATCGGTACGGTCATGAGCCGGATCCACCGGGGAAGAAGGGCCCTGCAGAAGGCGTTGCACGGATTTGCCGAGGCGCGGGGCTTGGTTGGGTCCGGCGGGTAGGTGGCAATGAACGGGGACGAGAGATGACCTTGGAGGCTCCCGAGGGCGCGAGCGGAGAAGTGGATTGCGGCTCGGCGATCGACGAGCTCTACCATTTCCTCGACGGGGAGCTGACCGAGCAGCGCCGGGTCCAGATCACCGAGCACCTCGACTACTGCGGCCCGTGCGCCGGTGCCGCGCTGTTCGAGAGCGAGTTGCGCCAGGTGATTGCCGACCGGTGCAAGGACCACGTCCCCGACGCGCTGCGTGATCGGATCGCAGCGGCGATCGAGGCCGAACGCGAAGGCTCGCCATGAGCACCGAACCGGGGCCATGGTGACCGGGGAGCCCACCGAGGAGCCGCCGCTCATCGATTGGGCCGTGGCCGACCGCGTGGCCCGATGGACATCGGGTCGGACGTCGACCCCGGCGGCCTACCGTCCGGCCGCCATGCAGCGGGATTTCGACGATGTGACCACCAAGGCCGAGGGTTTGGTGGCCGAGGCGACCGGGTTGGCGGTGGAGACCCCGGCGCGGGGCTGGGTGATCGATCGCCCCGACTGGGTCAGCGCCAATGTGGCCTCGTTCCAGCGCCTGCTCGGTCCCACCCTGGCCAAAGTGGCGGCCAACAAGCCCCCTTCCCCGCTGGCCAACGCCACCCCCGGGCTCTCGCGCCAGCTGTCGGGGGCGTCTCGGTCGCTCAGCGGAACCCAGCTCGGCCTGGTCCTGGCCTGGATGTCGACCCGGGTGCTCGGCCAGTATGACTTGCTTCTGACCGACGGCGTGGACCAGGGCAACCAGGACGTCGTGTACTTCGTCGGCCCCAACGTCGCGGGCCTCGAGGCTCGGCACGGGTTCGACCCGACCGAGTTCCGCCTTTGGCTCGCTCTTCACGAGCTGACCCACCGGGCCCAGTTCATGGGCGTGCCGTGGCTCCGCGCCTACTTCCTGTCCTTGGTCGAAGCCGGGCTCGAGCCGTTGGGTTCAGACCCGAAGCGACTGGTCGACGGGCTGAGGCGGGCCGCCCAGGAGATCAGATCGGGCACCAACCCGCTGCGGGAGGTGGGGGTGATCGGCCTGGTGGCGACGGGCGACCAGCTGGCCGCGCTGCAGCGGATCCAGGCCCTCATGAGCCTGCTCGAGGGCCACGGCGACGTGACCATGGACCGGGCCGGCGCGGCGGCGGTTCCCGGGGCGGCGAGGTTCAGCTCGGTGCTCAAACAGCGCCGGGAGTCGACCCGGGGCCCGGCCCGCCTCCTCCAGCAGATCCTCGGCCTTGAAGCCAAGTTTCGCCAGTACGCGGAGGGAGAGCGATTTGTCCGGGCCGTCGAGGAAGCCGGTGGCCGATCCCTCTTCGACCGGGTGTGGCAGGGGCCCGAATGGCTTCCCTCGCTTGAGGAGATCCGCGATCCGGCCGCCTGGGTCCGGCGGGCCTCACCCCCGGCCCTGACGGGGTGAGTGCCGGGCCGGCCGGGACCCCGCCGGCTTGGCCCGAGGCCGTCGGCGCGCTCCTGCGCCGGTGCAACTTCCCACCGCCCGGCCAGCCGCTCGTGTGCGCCGTGTCGGGCGGCCCTGACTCGCTCGCCCTTCTGGCTCTGGGGGCGGCGGCCGGGTGCGTGGTCACGGCCGTCCACGTGGACCACGGCCTACGGCCCGAATCGGCCGCCGAGGCCGACGTCGTCGCGCTGGCCGCGGATCGCTTTGGCGCGGCCTTCTCGAGCCGGCGGGTGCGGATCGACCCCGGGCCCAACCTGGAGGCGCGGGCCCGAGCGGCCCGTCGATCGGTTCTCCCCGCGCAGGTGGCCACCGGCCACACCATGGACGACCAGGCCGAGACGGTCCTGTGCAACCTGCTCCGGGGGGCAGCCCTGGACGGCCTGTCCGCGATGACACCCGGCCCCGGGCACCCGCTCCTCGGGCTGCGCCGGGCGGAGACCAAGGCACTCTGCGAGATCCTCGGGCTGCTCCCAGTGCGGGACCCCTCGAACGAGGATCCCAGGCATCTGCGGAACCGAGTCCGACACGAGCTCCTGCCGCTGTGCTCGGCCTTGGCCGGCCGGGACGTGGTTCCGCTCCTGGCTCGTCAGGCCGACCTGCTCCGGGAGGACGCCGGGCTGCTCGACGGGCTGACCACTGAGGCCGTGCCCGACCCGGCCGATGCCCGGGCGCTCACCTCGGCTCCCCTGGCGCTGGCTCGCCGGGCGGTGCGGCGGTGGCTCGTCCCCGAGGCAACCGAGCACCATCCGCCCGGCTCGGCCTCGGTTGCCCGGGTTCTCGATGTCGCCGCCGGCCGGTCCTTGGCGACCGAGGTAGAGGGGGGTCGCCGGGTTCGGCGGTCGGCCGGGCGTCTGGCCGTCGCAGGGCCACCCGATAAGGTTCGGCCGGTGAAGACGGAGCCTGTCGCTTCGTCGGTGCCGAGCTGGGGCCTTGCCGATGTGGGCGAGCCGGTGGTCACTGCCGAGGCGCTGACTCAGCGGGTGGTGGAGCTGGGGGCCGCGATCACCGCCGACTACGCCGAGGAGGCCCCCCTCCTGGTCGGGGTCCTGAAAGGGGCCATGATCTTCATGAGCGACCTGGCTCGGGCCATCGACCTGCCGGTCGACGTCGACTTCATGGCTGTCTCGTCCTATGGCAGCGCCACCCGGACCTCCGGGGTGGTTCGGATCGTGAAGGACCTCGATGCCGACCTGGCCGGACGCCACGTGCTGGTGGTCGAGGACATCATCGACAGCGGGCTCACCCTCAACTACCTGCGTCGGTACCTCCAGGCGCGGGAGCCCAAGACTCTCGAGGTATGCGCGCTCCTGGTCAAGGAGGGGGAGCAGCGGGTGCCGCTCGAGCTCAAGTACGTCGGGTTTTCGATCCCCTCTGCCTTTGTCGTCGGCTACGGGCTCGACGTGGACGAGCGCTATCGCAACCTTCGGTCGGTGCATGTCTATCGAGCGGGCGGCGGCTGAGGTGAGCGTGGATATCTCCAGAGTGGAGAAGGCGATCGCCGAGATCCTCGAGGCGATCGGGGAGGATCCGAGCCGCGACGGCCTGCTGGCCACCCCCGCCCGAGTGGCGGCCATGTACGAGGAGCTGTTTTCGGGGCTCTCCGACGACCCGGCTCGGCATCTCACGATCACCTTCGCCGCCGACCATGACGAGATGGTCATGGTAAAGGACATCGCCTTCGCCTCCTTGTGCGAGCACCACCTCATCCCTTTCATCGGCCGCACCCATGTCGCCTACATCCCCAACTCCGACGGGCGCATCACCGGTATCTCGAAGCTGGCCCGGCTGGTGGACGGGTACGCCCGACGTCTCCAGGTTCAGGAGCGCATGACCACCGAGATCGCCGACGCGATCGAGTTGGCGCTGGACCCGAGGGGCGTGCTGGTGGTGGTGGAGGCCGAGCACCTGTGCATGTCGATGCGGGGGGTGAAGAAGCCCGGCACCCTCACGGTCACCTCGGCCGTTCGGGGCCAGTTCCGGAGGGATCCGGCCACCCGAGCCGAGGCCATGCAGTTCCTCCACGGGCGCTAGCCAGCCAACCTCTCCAGTCGGCCCGCCCCTCGCCGTTCTCGGCGACCAGATCGCTACGCTGCGGATGGTGGTCAACGGTGAGCGTCGCCCGAAGGTGATGGGCGTGCTCAACGTCACCCCCGATTCGTTCTTCGACGGCGGGCGCTACGAGAAGCCGGGCCCGGCGATCGAGCGGGGCCGGGCCATGTTCGCCGAAGGCGCCGACCTCGTCGACGTGGGCGGGGAGTCGAGCCGCCCACGGGCCCTCCCGGTGGCCGAGGCCGAGGAGCTGCGCCGCGTCCTCCCGGTGGTCGAGGCGTTGGCCGAGCTCGGCCCGGTGTCCATTGACACGGTGAAGCCGGAGGTCGCCCGTGCCGCGGTCCGGGCGGGGGCGGTCCTGGTCAACGACGTCTCGGGGACACTGTGGCCGGTGGCCGCCGAGTGCGGGGCGGGCTGGGTGGCCATGCACCGCAAGGGCACCCCCGCAGACATGCAGCGCGATCCCCGCTACGACGACGTCGTGGCCGAGGTCCACGGGCACCTGGCCGGGCTGCTCACCGCGGCCACCAACGCGGGCATCGACGAGGTCTGGGTCGACCCCGGGATCGGGTTTGGCAAGACCGTGGCCCACAACCTGACCCTGCTCGCCCACCTGCGCGAACTGGTCGCGCTGGCCGCGGCGGGCGGGGCGGGGGTGCTCGTCGGGACCTCGAACAAGGCGTTCCTGGCCGGGCTCGTGGCCAAAGGGTCCGGCCCGCTGGGCGTCGGGGAGCGGGCCGAGGGCACCCTGGCCTCGAGCACGTGGGCGATGTCGGAGGGGGCCCAGATGGTGCGGGTCCACGACATCGCGCCGGCCGTCGAGGCGGCCCGCCTGGTTGGGCCATCCGCCCGGGGTCGGGTGCGCGGGAGGAGGTGAGTCGGTGAGCAGCACGGCCAGGCCCAAGTGGTGAAGGGCAAGTGGGCGGCGGGGATCCCGCCCCGGAACTTCCTCTGGGTAATGAAGGACCACCTGGCGGTGAGCGAGCGCCCGGGCGGGTTTGCGCCCAACCACCGCCGGGTGCGCCGCCAAGAGGAGATCATCTGGCTTCGCGTCCAGGGGTTCGACCGGGTGATCTCGCTCCTTCCTTCCCCTCACAACCTCCACGCCTACGACGAGGGCGAGCTGGTGTGGGCCCACTACCCGCTGCTGGCCGGCACCGACTCCCGCCAGGTGCTCGAGAGCTGCTACCGCGACTTGGCTGGTTCGCTGGCGGGGGGCAAGCGAGTCCTCATGCACCATGAGGAGATGGGCGACCGGGTCATGGGGGTGGTGGCCGGGTTCTTGGTGTGGTGGGGGCGGATCCCGAGCACCCACCAGGCGGTGGCCACCGTCGAGCACATGGTCGGACGGCAGATGGGTCCGGCCGGCCGCGAGCTCGCCGTGGCGGTGAGCGGCCCTTCGCCGCGCTTCGCCGGGTGAGCGGGGACCGGATCGAGGTCCGGGGGCTGCGGGTCGTCGCCACTCACGGTGTGCTGGCCCACGAGCGCGAGCGCCCCCAGCCCTTCGAGCTCGACCTCGATCTCTACCTGGACACCGCCCCGGCTGGGGCGAGCGACCACTTGGAGGACACACTCGACTACGGCGAGGTGGTGAAGCGGGCGGCCGCGGTGGCCCGAGAACGCTCCTTCCTTCTGTTGGAGGCGCTCGCCGAGGCCGTGGCCGGCGCGCTGGTGGACCTCGACCCGAGAGTCGGGTGGGTGGCGGTGACGGTGCGCAAGCTGCGCCCACCGGTCGCCGAGGACGTGGGTTCGATCGGGGTGCGGGTCGAGCGGGACGGAGCCGGGGCGGGGCCCCGAGGGAGGTGACGCCCCGCCGGGCCTTTCTCGGCCTCGGCTCGAACCAGGGGGACCGGCTCGGGCACCTGGACCGGGCCGTCACCCTGCTCGAGGGTGGAGGGGACCTGGCGTCGGTGTCGCCGGTGTACGAGACCGAGCCGGTGGGGGGACCCGAACAAGGCCCGTACCTCAACGCGGTGGTCGAGCTGATGACCGAGGACCCGCCGAGAGCCCTCCTCGAACGGTGCCGGGCGCTCGAGGCCGACGCCGGCCGGGTCCGCACCGTCCGCTTCGGCCCCCGCACCCTCGACGCCGACGTGCTCTTGGTCGGTGACGAGGTGGTGAACGAGCCGGACCTGACCCTGCCCCACCCGCGCCTGTTCGAGCGCCGGTTCGTCCTGGCCCCGCTGCACGACCTGGCTCCCGAGCTCGTGCCACCGGACGCGCTGGCCAGCGCTGTCGGCGCGGTCACCCGCGTGGGTACACTGAGATCGCTCACGACGAAACCTGATCACTGAAGGCGACCGACACCACTCGGGTTGGAACGCCGAAGGAGGTCCTCGTGCAGTCCATTCGCCTCATCGGCCCGGGTCGGGCCGGCCTGTCCCTGGTCCGCGCCCTGTCGTCCGCCGGCTACCACGTGGCTGGAATCCTCGGGCGCAGCGACGACCAGCGGCCGGCCGCCCGGGGGGTCGACGTGTTGGTCCTCTCGGTCCCCGACGACGCGGTGGCCGAGGTCGCGGCGGGCGTCGATCCCGACCCGGGGTGTGCCGTGGTCCATCTCGCCGCCTCGCTCGGGCTCGACGCCCTCGGACCGCATGCCCGCCGGGCCTCGCTCCACCCGCTCGTCCCCCTGCCCAACCCCGACGTTGGGGCGGCCCGCCTGGCGAGTGGGATCGCCTTCGCCGTGGCCGGCGACCCCGCCGCCCAGGAGATGGCGCTTGCCCTCGGGGGCCGGCCGTTCGCCGTGGCCGACAGCGACCGGGCCGCCTACCACGCCGCGGCCTGCGTGGCCGCCAACCACGTGGTCGCGCTGTTGGGCCAGGTCGAGCGGATCGCGGCCGGTGCCGGCCTCGGGCTCGACGCCTTCTTGGACCTCTCGCGGGCGGCTCTTGACGACGTGGCCCGCCTCGGGCCGGCCGCCGCCCTGACCGGGCCGGCCGCCCGGGGCGACTGGGCCACGCTGGAACGCCACCGACGGGCCCTTGCCGCCGGGGAACGGCCCGGCTACCTGGCTGGCGTTGCCCTGGCCAGCCGGCTGGCCGGTCAGAGCCGGTTGCCGGCGCGGCCGACGGCCACGGAAGACTCCACGCCGGCCAGCTCCGAGGGGGTGCCGGTCCGTGTCTGACCCCGAGGTCTTCCACTCGATCGGCATCTTCCGCCAGGCGCTCGACGCTGCCCGGGCCGGGGGGCGGACAGTCGGCCTGGTGCCAACCATGGGCGCGCTGCATGCCGGCCACGAGTCGCTCGTCCGCCGGGCCCGGGAGGAGTGCCAGACCGTGGCCGTGACCATCTTTGTGAACCCGCTCCAGTTCGGCGACCCGGCCGATCTCGACCGCTATCCCCGAACCCTCGACCGCGACCTCGAGGCCTGTCGCCAGCTCGGCGTGGACGTGGTCTTCGCTCCTGGGGTCACCGAGATGTACCCGGACTGGCCCGAGCAGCCGCAGACGGTCATCGCCGTCGGAGCCGAGGCCGCCGCCTGGGAGGGAGCTTCGCGCCCGGGACACTTCGAAGGCGTAGCCACGGTGGTGGCAAAGCTGTTCGCCATTGCCGGTCGCTGCCGGGTCTACTTCGGCGAGAAGGATTTCCAGCAGCTGGCGGTCGTGCAGCGGATGGCGGCCGACCTCTGCTTCCCGGTCGAGATCGTCGCCTGCCCCACCGTGCGCGAACACGACGGGCTGGCGCTGTCGAGCCGCAATACCCGGCTGTCGGCCGAGGGGCGCACGGCGGCCGGCGTGCTGTGGCGAGCGCTCTCGGCCGCGGTGGTCGCGATCGCCTCAGGCGAGCGCCGCCCGGACGCCATCGAGGCCCTCATGGCTTCGGTGGTCGCCACCGAACCCCTGGCCGTCTACGACTACGGGGGAGTGGTGGACGCCGAGACCTTGCGCATCCCGGCTCGGCTCGATGGTCGACGTCCTCTCCGCTTGCTGATTGCGGCCGAGGTTGCCGGGGTTCGCCTGCTCGACAACGTCCCGGTCTCGGTGGCCCGCCGGGGTGCTGACGCCCCGGCCCTCATTGGCGCGACTGGGGCTCGGAGCTAGTCATGCGCCGTCGGATGATGAAGTCGAAGATCCATCGGGCCCGGGTCACCGACGCCAACCTCGAGTACGTCGGCTCGGTGAGCATCGACACCGAGCTCATGGCGCTGGCCGACATCGCCGAGTTCGAGCAGGTTGCCGTGCTGGACATCGACAACGGCGCCCGCTTCGAGACCTACGCGATGGCCGGGGGGCCCGGCGAGATCTGCCTCAACGGCGCCGCGGCCCGCCTGGTCGCCCCCGGTGACCGGGTGATCCTCATCACCTACGCCGACTACGCCGAGGAGGAGCTGGCCGGCTTCGCGCCGAGGATCGTCCATGTGGACGACGAGAACCGCCCCCTCGAGGTGGCCGCCGCCCACGCCGGCTCCGGGTCGCTCGGCATCCGGTGATTCGGCCCGGGCGGCCCGGCCCGCCTGGGCCCTTCGACGTACTCGTTCTCGGCAGCGGGGTGGCCGGCCTGTCCGCCGCCGTCCGGCTGGCTGCCGACGTGGCCGGCGTCAACGTCGGGGTTCTGACCAAAGGCGAACTGTCGCAGTCGACGACCCGCTGGGCTCAGGGCGGGGTCGCCGCCGTGCTCGGCGGCGACGAGGACTCGACCGACTTGCACCTCGCCGACACCTTGGCTGCCGGGGCCGGCCTGTGCGACATCGATGCCGTGCGCGTCCTCGTCGATGAGGGACCGGCTCGGGTCAACGAGCTCATCGCCTTGGGGGCGGCCTTCGACCGCGAGGTGGACGGCGTCTTGGCCCGATCGCGCGAGGGCGGGCACTCCCGGGCGCGGGTGGTTCACGCCGGAGGGGCCGCCACCGGTGCCGAGGTGGAGCGGGCCCTGGTCGAGGCGACTCGGTCGTCGGCCGGCGCGGTGCTCGAGCGCTGGTTCGCCCTCGAGCTGATCATGGAGGGGGGGCGGTGCCGCGGGGTGGTCGCTCGAGACCCGGCCGGCGGGGTCACCGTGCTGAGGGCGGAGCACGTGGTCCTGGCCACCGGGGGACCCGGGCAACTGTTCGCCGTGACCACCAACCCGACCGAAGCCACCGGGGACGGCTTAGCCATGGCCCTGCGGGCCGGGGTGCCGGTGGCCGACATCGAGTTCGTCCAGTTCCATCCCACCGCACTCCACCACCCGGCGATGCCGCGCCCGCTCTTGTCCGAGGCCCTCCGGGGTCACGGTGCGCTCATGCGTGATGGGCGGGGCGAGCGTTTCGTCGACGAGCTGGCCCCGCGCGACGTGGTCAGCCGGGCGATGGCCGAGCGGATGGTTGCTCTCGGCACTGACCACCTCTGGCTCGACGCCACCGGGCTGTCCGACTTCGGCGTGCGGTTTCCGACCATCGCGGCGTCGCTCCGTGAGGTGGGCCTCGACCCGGCCGTCGATTGGCTCCCGATCGCGCCAGCGGCCCATCACCTCTCGGGTGGGGTGGTGACCGACCTCTCCGGGGCGACCGCGCTGGCGGGCTTGTGGGCGGCCGGGGAGACCGCGTGCACCGGGGTGCACGGGGCCAACCGGCTGGCCTCGAACTCGTTGCTTGAGGGGATGGTGTTCGGCGCCCGGCTGGCCGAGGCCATCTTGGCCGGGGTGGCCGGTCCTTCCTCCACCGGCGCCATGGGGGCGGTGCTCGGCGACGATGGGGAGATCCCCGGGTGCCCGGCCCGCATCCCCGCCCCCCTTCATCTCGACCGGGCCCGGGGCTTGGACGAGGGCGGCGCGGTCGGCACCGGCTTGCTCGACATGGGCAAGGCCCGCGACCGCCTCCAGCACGCCATGACCCGGGGGGCGGGCGTCGTGCGGAGCGCCGACTCGCTGGCCGGCGCGCAGCGCTCGTTGGTCGAGCTGGCCGAGGCCTGGCGCGAGGCACCCGTTGGCATCACCTCCGACGAACTGCGCAACCTCCTCACCGTCGCCGCCGCACTGATCGCTTCGGCCGCCCAGCGCGAGGAGAGCCGGGGCGCGCACACGCGGTCGGACTTCCCCGCCACCGATCCGCGGTGGCGGTGCCGGCTGATCCACGGGGACTTGCGTGCGGCGACGAGACCAGCCCGCGGTGACTGAGCCGACCGACCCCTACCCGTCGCCCGACGCCGTGCGGATGGCGGTCGCCGCTGCACTCGACGAGGACCTGGGCCAGTTGGGGGACCTGAGTGCGGCGGTGGTGCCGGCGTCGGCCCGGGCGTCCTTCAGGGTGGTCCCGAGGAGCCCCGGGGTGATCGCCGGTGAGCTCTGCGCGCGGGCGGCCTTCGGCCAGGTCGATCCGGACCTGGAGATCCGCTGGCTCGTCGGAGACGGCCAGTTCGCGCCGGCCGGTGCGCCGGTGGCCGAGGTGTCCGGTGCGCTGCGCTCGGTCCTCACCGCCGAGCGCACCGCGCTCAACTTCCTCGGCCGCCTCTCGGGGGTCGCCACGCTCACCCGCCGCTTCGTTGACGCCGTGCGGGGCGCCAACCCGGCCACCCGGGTGCTCGATACGCGCAAGACCACGCCCGGGCTGCGGGCGTTGGAGAAGGCGGCGGTCCGGGCCGGCGGCGGGCACAACCACCGCTTCGGGCTGTTCGACGCGGTCCTCATCAAGGACAACCACCTGGCCGGGGTGGGCATCACCGACGCGGTCACCCGCGCTCGACGACTGTGGCCGGGGCGCTACGTCGAGATCGAGTGCGATCACATTGCCCACGTCGATGAGGCCTGCCGGGCCGGTGCTTCGGCGGTCCTGCTCGACAACATGACCCTCGATCAGGTGGCAGCCTGCGTCGAGCTGATCGGGAGCCTCGGCGCCCACGCCTCGACCCTGGTCGAGGTGTCCGGCGGGGTGACCCTGGAGAGCGCTCCTCGGTACGCAGCGGTCGGCGTCGACCTCATCTCGGTCGGCGCGCTGACCCACTCGGCCCCCGCCCTCGACCTCGGGCTCGACCTCGTCGCCAGAAGCGGGGAGGATCGGGGCTGATGCTGCTGGCCATCGACGTCGGCAACACCGAGTCGGTCATCGGCCTCTACGCGCTGGGCGGCGACGGTGACGAGGAGGTGCCCGAGCCCGGGGGGGTAGGGATCGGGGTGGAGACCGAGCCCTCCCGGCGCGGCCTGCGCTACCACTGGCGCCTCTCCTCGGTGCCCGACCGCACCCCCGACGAGCACGCGATGCTCCTCACGCAACTGCTCGACCTGGAAGGCCTCGACATCACGGCCACGCTGAGTGGGATCGCGATCTGCTCCTCGGTGCCGGCCATGACCACCGGGCTGCGTCAGATGGCCGGGCGGTGGTTCTCGAGCGTGCCTTGCGTCGTGCTCGGGCCCGGCGTGCGCAGTGGCATGGCCATCCTCTACGACGACCCCCGGGAGGTCGGGCCGGACCGGATCGCCAACGCCATCGGCGCCTACCACCTCTATGGAGGCCCGTCCCTCGTTGTCGACATGGGAACGGCCACCACTTTCGAGGCCGTGTCGGCCGCCGGTGAGTACCTCGGCGGCGCCATCACCCCGGGGGTCTCGATAAGCCTGGAGGCCCTGTTCCAACACGCGGCGGCCCTGCGCCGGGTGGAGCTGATCGAACCGCGCTCGGTGATCGGACGCTCCACGGCCGAGTCGATCCAATCCGGGGTCATCTACGGGTTTGCGGCCCAAGTCGATGGTCTGTGCCGGCGGATCAAGAACGAACTCGGGTCGGACGCGACGGTGGTGGCCACCGGGGGACTGTCCGAGCAGATCGCCACGTACTGCGAGACCGTGGACCACGTCGAACCGTGGCTGACCCTGGAGGGCCTCCGCGTCGTGTACGGGCGCAACGTGCCCCCGTCCGGGAGACCGTCGTGACCGAGGCCCCCTACCGCTACGACGTCAGCCACACGGCCGCCGAGGTGCGGGCGGGTTGGGACGGGCTTGCGCCCGGTGAGGAGTCGCCGGACGCGGTTTCGGTGGCCGGCCGGATCATGCTGCTGCGGGATCAGGGCCGAGTCGCCTTCGCCGAGTTGCGCGATTCGACCGGGGCGGTGCAGCTGTTCGCGCAGTCGCAAGTGACCGCAGAGTTCGCCACCTTCGTCCAGCTCAACTTGGGGGACTGGATCGGTGCCCGCGGGCAGGTCGTGCGGACCCGACGGGGCGAGCTCTCGGTCAAGGTTCGCGACTGGGTGCTCCTGGCCGAGGCGAGGCGGTCCTTCGGCGACAAGTGGCGGGGGGTGCACGACACCGAGACCCGTTACCGCCAGCGTGAGGTCGACCTGTGGGCCAACGAATCGACCCGGCGTCGCCTCGAGGTCCGGAGCCGGATCGTCCGGTCCATGCGCGAGCTCCTGTGGGCGGCCGGCTTCGTCGAGGTGGAGACCCCGATCCTCAACCCGATCCCCGGCGGTGCCTACGCCCGCCCCTTCGTCACGCACCACAACGCGCTGGATATGGACCTCTACCTGCGGGTGGCGCCCGAGCTCTACCTGAAGCGTCTGGTCATCGGGGGATTCGAGAAGGTCTTCGAGATCGGCCGGCTCTTCCGCAACGAGGGGATCGACACCCGCCACAACCCCGAATTCACCACCCTCGAGCTCTACTGGGCCTACGCCGACTATCTGGACATGATGGCGCTGGTCGAAAAGCTGGTGGCCGACGTGGCCACCGATGTGCTCGGGTCCACCCAGCTCATCTACCAAGGCCGCGATCTCGACCTCACCCCTCCGTGGCGGCGCGCCACCATGTCCGAGCTGATCGAGGAACTCACCGGCGAAGCCCTCCATGTGCGGATGCCGCGCCAGGAGTTGGCCGAGCGCCTCGCGGCCACCGGGGCCAGGGTCGAGCCGTCCTGGGGGCCGGGGAAGCTGCTGGCCGAGTACTACGAGAAGACGATCGAGGGGGAGCTGTGGGACCCGGTCTTCGTGACCGACTTCCCCGAGGAGGTGTCCCCATTGGCCCGGCGCCACCGGGACGGGCCCGGGCTGGTCGAGCGGTTCGAACCGGTGCTGGCCGGCAGGGAGCTCGGCAATGCCTTCAGCGAGCTGATCGACCCCGACGAGCAGCGCCAGCGCTTCATCGAGCAGGCGTCCCGCCGGGCCGCCGGCGACGAGGAGGCCATGCCACCGGACGAGGAGTACCTCCGGGCCATGGAGCACGGTCTGCCGCCGACCGCCGGGGTCGGCATCGGCATCGACCGCTTGGCCATGCTCCTCACCGACTCGGCCAACATCCGTGAGGTGATCGCCTTCCCGACGCTGCGTCCAGAACGCACAGAGGGTCCCGGGAGCCCCGACGGCCCCGCGTCTCGGGCGGGCTCAGGCCGGTAGATCGTCGAACAGCGTGTCGCTGAGCGCGCGCAGCGCGCCGGCCAGCTGCGGCGAGGACACACCGCCGAGCGCCGCGTCGGCTCGGGCCGCGAACTGACGCCCGAGCTCGACAGTGGCCGCGATCCCGCCGGAGGTGGCCACGATCGCCCGGGCCTTGTCCCGCTCGGGCAGGGCCAGGGGCTGCCCGAGCAAGGTGGAGAGCTCGGGCCCGATCTCCGGCTCGGCCAGGGCGTGGAGGACCGGCAGCGTGTAGACCCCCTCCGCCAGATCTTGGCCGGGCGGTTTGCCCAGCTGGCCATTGGTCGCCACCACGTCCAGGACGTCGTCGCGCAGCTGGAACACGATCCCGAAGTTGCGGCCGAACTCGGTCAGCGCCTCCACCTCGGGTCGCGGCGCCCCGCCGGTCAGCGCGCCGATCCGGCACGAGGTGGCCATGAGCGCGGCCGCCTTGCCTTCGATCGCCTCCAGGTACTGCTCGGCGGTGCGCTCCACCGAATAGGCGGTCTTCACCTCGGAGATCTGGCCCTGGCACAGCTGGCCCAGGGTCGTCGCCAAGAGTCCGGCGATCTCGGTCCCGAGGCTGGCCGCGATCTCGGCCGAGCGGGCCAACAGGTAGTCGCCGCCGACGATGGCGACGAGATTCCCGAACCGGCTGTTCACGCTGTCGGTGCCCCGGCGCATCGTGGCCTCGTCGATGACGTCGTCGTGGTAGAGGGAGGCGAGGTGGACGAGTTCCACCGACACCGAGCCGAGCAGGTCCTCTTCGCTGGCCGGGCGCTCACCACGGGTGGCCGATGCCAACGCGAGCATGGGCCGGAGCCGCTTTCCCCCCGCCCGGATCAGGTGGGTCGCGACCTGGTCCAAGAACGGGTCGCCAGCCGCCACTGCCGAGATCAACATCGGCTCGACCCGCTGGAGTTCCTGGTCGAGACCCGAAAGCCCAAGAACGTCGACCGGGTTCACCCTGAGCACGATAGGCGACGCCCGGCAGGGGTGACATCCTCTATTGCGAGGGCCGCCACCAGGGCCCCCGAAGCTGCGACGGGTTGCTTGGGGCTCCACCTGTAGACTTCGCGTAGTCGCCCATGGGTCTCGGATCGTCCGGGACGCCCGAGGGGAAAGAGCCGAGACGGAGGCGGTCCGTGTTCGAACGCTTCACAGACCGGGCACGAAGGGTTCTGGTGCTTGCGCAGGAAGAAGCGCGCATGCTCAACCACAGTTTCATCGGCACCGAGCACATCTTGCTCGGGCTGATCCACGAGGGCGAAGGCGTGGCAGCCAAGGCCCTCGAGTCGCTCGGGATCACCCTGGAGGCGGTGCGCGAGAAGGTCGAGGAGACCATCGGAGGAGCCGGTTCGGCCCCGTCTGGCTCCCCGCCGTTCACCCCACGGGCGAAGAAGGTCCTCGAACTGTCCCTGCGCGAAGCGCTGCAGCTCGGCCACAGCTACATCGGCACCGAGCACATGCTGCTCGGGCTGGTCCGCGAGGGCGAGGGCGTGGCGGCCACGGTCCTCATCAGTCTGGGCGCCGACCTCGGCCGGGTCCGTCAGCAGGTCATCCAGCTCATGTCGGGCTACCAGGGCAAGGAGGCGGTGGGCGCCGGCGCCGGGCAGTCTTCCTCGGAGACGCCGAGCGGCTCCCCCGTCCTCGACCAGTTCGGCCGCAACCTCACCCAGCTTGCCCGGGACTCGAAGCTCGACCCGGTCATCGGGCGGGAAAGCGAGATCGAGCGGGTGATGCAGGTGCTCTCCCGCCGGACCAAGAACAATCCGGTCCTCATCGGCGAGCCCGGCGTGGGCAAGACCGCGATCGTCGAGGGACTGGCCCAGCGGATCGTGGCCAACGACGTGCCCGAGACCCTGACGGCGAAGCAGCTCTACACCCTCGACCTCGGCGCCCTGGTGGCCGGCAGCCGCTACCGCGGTGACTTCGAGGAGCGGCTGCGGAAGGTCTTGAAGGAGATCAAGGCCCGCGGTGACATCGTCCTGTTCATCGACGAGATCCACACGCTTGTCGGCGCGGGCGCTGCCGAGGGGGCGATCGACGCCGCCTCGATCCTGAAGCCGATGCTGGCCCGCGGCGAGCTCCAGACGGTCGGCGCGACGACGCTCGACGAGTACCGCAAGCACCTGGAGAAGGACGCCGCACTCGAGCGCCGGTTCCAGCCGGTCAAGGTCGACCAGCCGTCGGTGTCGCTCACCATCGACATCTTGAAGGGGTTGCGCGACCGCTACGAGTCCCACCACGCGGTGACCATCACCGACCAGGCTCTCGTGGCCGCGGCCAACCTGGCTGACCGCTACATATCTGACCGGTACCTCCCGGACAAGGCGATCGACCTCATCGACGAGGCCGGCAGCCGGCTGCGTATCCGTCGCATGTCCACCCCGCCCAATTACAAGACGCTCGACGAGGAGATCTCGCGCATCCGGACCGACAAGGAGTCGGCCATCGAGAAGGGCGCTTTCGAACAGGCGAGGAAGCTCTCCGATCAGGAGAAGGAGCGGCTGGACCACAAGGACGCCATGGAGGCCGAGTGGCGTCGCGAGGGCGTGGACCTCTTCGATGTGGTCGACGAGGACGTCGTCGCCGAGGTCCTGGCCAACTGGACCGGCATCCCGGTCTACCGCCTGACCGAGGAGGAGACGGCCAAGCTGCTCCGGATGGAGGACGAGCTCCACAAGCGGGTCATCGGTCAGGAGGAGGCCATCAAGGCGCTCTCCCGGGCCATCCGGCGCACCAGGGCCGGTCTGAAGGACCCGAAGCGTCCCAGTGGGTCGTTCATCTTCCTCGGTCCGACCGGGGTCGGCAAGACGGAGTTGGCCAAGACCCTGGCCGAGTTCCTCTTCGACGACGAGGACGCCCTCATCCAGCTCGACATGAGCGAGTACATGGAGAAGCACACCGTGTCGCGTCTGGTGGGCTCGCCCCCGGGCTACGTCGGCTACGAAGAGGGCGGCCAGCTCACTGAGGCAGTGCGGAGGCGTCCGTTCTCGGTGGTCCTCTTCGACGAGATCGAGAAGGCCCACCCCGACGTGTTCAACACGCTCCTGCAGATCCTGGAGGACGGCCGGCTGACCGACGCCCAGGGCCGCACGGTCGACTTCAAGAACACCGTGCTGATCATGACCTCCAACCTCGGGACCGCCGACCTACGCAAGGCGTCCCTCGGGTTCGCCAAGACCTCCGAGGCGGTCACCTACGAGCGGATGAAGGCCAAGGTCACCGACGCGCTGAAGACCCACTTCCGCCCGGAGTTCTTGAACCGCATCGACGAGGTCATCGTCTTCCACGAGCTCTCCCGGGAAGAGGTCATCGAGATCGTCGACCACATGGTGGGCCGGACCGCCGAGCAGCTCACCGGGCAGGGCCTGGCTCTCGAGCTCACCCCCGCCGCTCGGACGCTCCTCGCCGAGCGGGGCTTCGATCCCCAGCTCGGAGCGCGCCCCCTGCGCCGGGCCGTCCAACAGTTGGTCGAGGACCCGTTGTCGGAAAAGATCCTGTGGAAGGAGTTCCGGGTCGGCGAGACCATCGTCATCGACGTCGAGCAGGGCGAGGACGGCGAGCCTGCCCTCACCTTCAAGGCGGTCGAGGGGTTCCAAGCGCCACCGATGGAGCTGGCCGGCAGCGGAAGCTCCACCGAGTAGCGCATAAGGCGCACTCAGCCCGACGCGCCCCCTTCGGGGGCAGGCCGCCGGTGGACAAGGTGCACCCGGGCCTGGTCGCGCGGCCGCACCACCAGCTCGTCGACGTCGACGTGGCTGGGCCGGGTGACGACGAAGGCCACGCACTCGGCGACATCGACGGCTGACAACGGCTCGACGCCGGCGTAGACGGCGGCCGCACGCTCGGCGTCACCGTCGAAGCGCACCAGCGAGAACTCGGTCTCCACCATGCCCGGGTCGATCTCGCAGATCCGGACCGGCTGGCCCAGCAGCTCGATGCGCAGCCCGTCGGTGAGTGCCCGTTCGGCCGCCTTGGCAGCGTGGTACCCGGCCCCGCCGAAGTACCGCTCGAAGGCGGCGACCGAGCCGATGTTGACGACGACCCCGTCGCCCGAATCGACCAGCTTGGGGAGCAGGGCGCGGGTCATCCGCAGGGTCCCGAGCACGTTGCTCTCCCACATCGCTCGCCATTTCTCCTCGTCGGCCTCGGCGATCGGCTCGAGGCCGAGTGCCCCGCCGGCATTGTTCACGAGGACCCGGCAATCGGGCACCGCGGCGCAGAATCCCTCGACGGAGGCCGGGTCGGCCACGTCGAGGAACCGCCAGCGCGCGCCGGGGATGTCGCCGGCGATCGCCTGCAGCCGCTCGGTCCGGCGGGCCCCGAGCACCACCGAGAACCCCGCCGCGGCCAAGCACCGGGCCGACGCCTCGCCGATGCCGCTCGAGGCCCCGGTGACCACGACGGTGCCCCTGGTGCCCTCGGTTGCGATCGTCCCACCTCCTGGCGCGTGCTGCCGGGCCTGGTCTACCAGGCGCGGCCGGGGCGGCGACGTGGCACGATCGCTGTGTGGGGATTGTCGGGCTTGACCACGTGCAGTTCACCCTGCCGCCAGGCGGCGAGCCGGAAGCCGACCGCTTCTACGTCGGCCTTCTCGGTTTTGAGGCCGAGGAGAAGCCGGCGGCTCTGGCGGCGCGCGGCGGCCGCTGGTACCGGTCGGGGTCGGCCCGGTTCCACCTCGGGGCCGACACGAGCTTCGCCCCCGCCGAACGCGCCCATCCGGCCTTCGTGGTCGACGACCTGGAGGACCTGGCTGGCCGGTTGGCCCGGGCCGGCGTCGCCGTCGAGTGGGACAACCTGGTCGAAGGGGTGGACCGGTGCTACGTCCACGACCCCTTCGGCAATCGGCTGGAACTGATCGCGGCCGGGGGCCCAAAGAGCGGTTGAGGGGGCCATGTAGAATGGCATGTTCCGCCTGGGCCAGGGGATGAGCGCCGCGAGACGAGACACCGGTGCCGACACACCCTGCGGGCACCCGGGCACTGAGGAGTCCGAATGAGTCCGGTGAAGTCGAAGTTCAAGGTCGGCGACAAGGTCGTGTATCCCCACCATGGCGCGGCCGTGGTCGAGCGGCGCGAGACCAAGGATGCCTTCGGGGAGAAGCGCGAGTACCTGGTGCTCCGCCTGGCCTATGGCGACTTGACCCTCATGGTCCCGGCCGACAACACCGACGGGGTCGGGCTGCGCGAGGTGATCAACGACGAGGAAGTCGAGGAGGTGTTCGCGGTCCTCCGCAAGAAGGAGGCCCGCATGCCGACCAACTGGTCGAGGCGCTACAAGAACCACTCCGAGAAATTGCGCTCAGGCGACATCTACCAGGTGGCCGAGGTGGTCAGGAACCTCTCGATCCGCGACAAGGACAAGGGTCTTTCGGCGGGTGAGAAGCGAATGCTCAGCCGGGCCCGTCAGATCCTCGTATCCGAGCTCACCTTCGCCCTCGGGGTGGACGAGGAGAAGGCCGAGCAGCGGCTGAACGAAGCCCTGCCCTAGAAGAGGCGCCGTGGGCCGGGTCTTCGGGATCGTCGTGGCCGGCGGCGCCGGGACGCGGTTCGGGGCACCCAAGCAATTCCTCCCCCTGGCCGGACTCACCGTCGCCGAGCGCTCAGTGGCCACTTGCCGCTCGGTCGCCGACCGGGTGGTGCTGGTCGTGCCGACCGGCGCCGGCCCGCAGACTCACGGCGCCGACGTCGTGGTCGAAGGCGGCGCCACCCGGGCTGCATCGGTGCGCGCCGGGCTGGCCGCGCTCGAGGAGGACGTCGACGCGGTCGTGGTCCACGATGCCGCCCGCCCGCTGGCCCGACCCGAGTTGTTCGCGGCGGTGCTCGGTGCGCTCGAGCGCGGTGCGTCTGGAGCGGTGTGCGCGGTGGCGGTGAGCGACACG
>JBEDUR010000031.1:0-8199 GCA_040414865.1 Acidimicrobiales bacterium | reverse complement strand
GCAAGCTCTGACCGTCGAGGCCAACGAACTCGACCGGTACATGTGCGGCGGCCAGCCGCTTCGCCGCCAAAGTCCGCCCGACGGTGTCGGGATCTACTGCGCGGACCCGACGGATGGTAGGCGGGTAATGGGCAACGTTCAGCCCCGATCCAAAGCCCACCTCTAGAGCATCGCCATTGAGGCCAGCGGCAACACGGGCGCGGATGGGTATGAACTCTTTGCGGGCCATGGCCACATTCAGGACCCGAGGGAGAACTTGATCAGAATAGAACGCGATCCGGCCACGTTACCCCCGTGTGCATCCGCTTTGTCGAAGAACACGACATCCGATTACGACAGCTCGGCAGCTCGTCCTGTCACGAGCCTTCAAGCACTCTGTGCCTGCGTGATACCTCTAACCAGACTGCTGTGGAACAAGTGTTTCGACGCGCCGCTTTGGGCGGATAGGCAACAGGCCACTTCCCTACTCTCGAAAACGCGACACGACGCCGCTGTCTTCCGTCGCGAGCCTCGAGGCGGCAACTGCTTCTCGTTCACAGCGGGGCTACTCGTTAGCCACCGCTCCCACAGAAGACCAGCCGATTGCCCCGGAGATGTCATACATCGTGCACAATCCGATGGCGATTCCGTCCTCGCCAAGATGATTGGTCACCTCTATTCCAATCCATTCCGTCGCTGGGGGCCGGTGGATGGTGAGGGTGAGGTCGGCGTTTATGAACTGGAGGCCCCCCGCACCAGCGTTGGCGAGGGGGTTTGGGAGATCGGCAGCCAGGGCGACCCGGACGTTCCCCGTTAGGGGCTCGCCGGTCACCAGCTGCCAGTTGTCCCTCATCCAGACCTGCTTCCGTCCGGAGGACGAGAACGTGTCAGAGGTGATTGGCCGAAACTCCCACCCGCCGAACGCCTCCTTCGGAGGAGGAATCGCCTCCGGATGCGGAGCGTCCCACTCCGGTGCGCTCCACAGGCTGCCGGAGGGATGAGGACCAGTTCGCAACGCGACCGAGGACGCCCTGGCCACCTCCCTGCCCTCGCAGCTGATCGAGACCTCCAAGACGCGAACTCGTCGGCCCGCTCGTGTCACCGCAGTGGCTACCTGGAAGGGCACCATCGGAGGGAACCGAAACATGTCCAGCGTCAGACGGACAAGCCGGAACTCGCTCGGGATCTCCGGTTCGCTTGCTCGCGCGGCCAGCCCGGCCAGCAGTCGCCCGTGGAGCATGTCGGGCGACCAAGGGCTCCTAGCCTCGGGCGCGGGGACAAGGCCGCTATCGGTTTCCGCAAAGAAGGCTCCCGCCACACCGGGATTATGCCTCGCCGCCACCTGTCCCATCGCCGCCCGCTCGTGATCGCGTCTACCGGGACAGTAAGGGCTCGATCTCGGCCACCTTCACCAAGACCTTGGCGCACCGCCGGGATTCTTCGCCAGCTTTGCCAATGACGAGGACTGACACCACCGCACGATCGAGGGCCGCCTGATCGTGTACAGCACGGAGGTCAAGGACTGAGCGGCCATACCGCCGCCATGCAAGGGTGGCACGGCTATCGGATCCAACCCGGTGGCTCAGACGACGTCCCGACGGCCGACGTCCTCCACTCATCGGATCCCTGCGGTACGGCGTTGAAGCTGGACCGCCTGTGGGCTACAGGCCTGTTGCTCCGGATTGAGCTCGGCCTCAATCCGGAGCCGCACTCAGAGAATCAAGTAACCCACCCGAAGAGGGGAACCCAGCGCGTCGCGCCATGAGGTCAGGTCCACAATGTGCGGAGCTCCTGGGACTTGACCCCCTCGACATAGGATGCCCAGTCATGGCCTCTGCCTCGGCCATCGCCGCCGATACGGTGGCAACGGAGGGTGAGCGGCTGCACTGGGCGTCTTGGCGACTGCCCACCTGGGTCGAGCCGGCGGCCGCGGTTGCGGTCACCCTGGTGGGCCTAGCACCGGTGATCGCGGTGGTGATCCAGCGGGCTGGTCGTCCTTACCTCCCGATGCAGGATTCCGCAATCATCGATCTCCGGGTTCGCGACGTACTGACCTTCTCCAACAACACGCCCCTGGTCGGTGTCTACAGCCACTATTGGTTCAATCATCCGGGCCCGGCGCTCTTCTACGTGGTCGCCCCCTTCGCCTGGCTCTTCGGCAATGCAGCCTGGGCCACACTGGTCGGCTTCGCGCTGCTTCAGGGTCTGGCCATCGCATGGACCGGGCGCCTGGCCTTCAAAACCGGGGGCTTGCAATGGACGGTGGTCTGGGTGGCCATCGCCGTCCTCGCCTACGTGGCCACCGGTCCGGTCGTTCTCGAGCTCCCCTGGAATCCCAGTGTGGCGATGCCCTTCTTCGTTCTCTTCTTGCTGCAGTGCTGGGTCGTCGCCCAAGGCTCTGCCCGGCGCCTCATCGGACTGGTCTTTGTGGCCAGCTTCCTGGTCCAGGCCCACATCAGCTATGCCATCCTCGTCCTGATCCTGGGCGCATGGGCGATCGTACGACTGGCGGTGAGCCTGCGGCGCCAGCGCCGCTTGCCGGATCGATATTCGCTCCTGGGAGTGGCTGGCGTCTTCGTGGCCATGTGGTTTGCACCGCTGCTGCTCGACCCCCTGCTCAATGTCTCGAGCAACCTCGACCGGCTGGCGCACTTCTACACCTCGCCGAACCGCCCGGCAGTCCTGGGCGTTTCCCAGGGACTGAGGTACCTCGCGACCGAGTTTCGCTGGCCCCCCCCTTGGCTCGGCGGATCCGATCCCCTCAATCTCGCCTTGGTACCGGTCCGGTCCTCGCTCGGCTGGCTCATCCTCCCGGGCGTCCTGATCGCTCTGGCGTGGTGGATCTCGTGGCGGCGGAGGAGACGTGAGCTGCGCGTCCTGGCGGAGCTGGTTGCACTCCTCCTCGTGGGCAGTGCCCTCTCCATCTCGCTCATCCAAGGAGCGCCGCAGCCTTACCTCATGTTCTGGCGGATCGTTGCCGGCGTGGCGACGGTGGTCCTCATGTTCACTGTGGTCGTCGATGCCCTGGTTCGAGGCCGCTGGCTGCTGATCCGCCATGCATGGGCCTGCGTCTTGGCCGTCACCCTCACCATCGCGTCCGCTGTCGTCACCGAGCGGGTGGTAGGTGACGACCGGCCGGTCTGGATCGAGCCCACCGCGGCATCGATCCTCTCCCAACTGCATCGACAAGGAGTGCCTGACGGGCCAACGCTCGTGCGGCCTTGGGGAACGACGATCGGTGGCCTCGCCGTCGGGCTCATCGACCAGTTAGCCCGGGAGCACGAACCGGTGTTCGTGGACCCCTGGCTCGGCTTCGAATTCGGTTCTGGGCGGACGGCCACTCCCCGACAGGTGCGCTGGGTCCTCACCGTGGGCGAGCAAAGCGCCGTCTATGCCCTGGGGTCGTTCCTGCCTCATGCCCGAGTGGTCGCTGTGTCACATCCCCTCCCGGCCAGACAGCAGGCCCGGCTCGTTCAGCTGGAGCGCCAGCTCGCCGGGGTGCTCGCCACTGCAGGCGAGGAAGGGCTCACCCTCGAGCTTGGCGATCCCCTCGTCGCCTTCGAGCTGGCTCACGTGCCGGGTATCTCAGCCCATCAGTTGCAGGAGCTCGCTGGCCTGAACGCCACAGTCGCAAAGCACGGCTGCCTTTGCAGCGTGATCGAGTATCCAGCACGCTCCTCACCCATCGGCCCACAGGGACCGCCGGTCTGAGCGAAAGAAGTCCCCATTCCGGAAGCTCGACGGGAGCCGCTCACCGGGACCGGTTACATCATGGTAGTTACACGGCCGCAACCCCGACGATATGTGGTTCGTTCCTTAAGCCAAAACGTTCCTTGAACGAAATCGCTCTTGATTGCTCCGGCACAGCGGCTCAACCATTGATGGGACGACCAAGCGCGAAAGGTGATTCCATGCCCATGTACCTCTTCCAATCCCGCTACACCGCAGAGGGCGCACGAGGGCTCCTCAACGAAGGCGGAACCAGTCGGCGCACAGCGGCCGAGCGTGCGGTCGAAGGCGTAGGTGGCCGTCTTGAGAGCTTCTACTATGCCTTCGGCGGCATCGACGTCTTCATCGTCGCGGAGTTGCCCGATAACGCCGCGGCCGCCTCGTTGAACTTGGTGGTGGCAGCCTCGGGTGCCGTCACGACCGAGACCACGGTGCTTCTCACCCCAGAGGAGGTCGACGAAGCGAGGACGAGGGGCGCTACCTACCGGCGCCCTGGCGGGTGATTGCAGCCACGCCAGTTGATCTCTTGGAACCGTGATGTGCAAGAGGTCCCGTTAACCCCCAAGACTGCCCCACGGCTCGCGCAGAACCTCTCGGCGTTCAAAAACTGGCTCTGACCTGGTGGGCCGTAGAGGACTTGAACCTCTGACCCTTGCGCATCATGCGCCGCCTTCACTGCGCCCACTTTATGATGGCCCGAGGCGGGCGAGATCCTTGCGGCGGTCATGATTGCTCTTCCGATTTGCAGCTACCACAGCTCGCCGACAAGACAGCATCCCGGCCGGCCAGGTTGACTGGTGCAGCTGGAGTCGCAGGCCAGCGAGCGGACGTGGCACGCACTCAGCGCCGAGCGTGTTCTTCAGGCTCTAGAGGTAGATGAACGGTGCGGACTTAGCTCAGCGGAAGCAACATCGCGTGCCGATCAGCTCGGCCCCAACAGGTTGACATCAGGCAGGGCGGAACCTCGTTTACAAGCGTTCATCCGTCAGTACTCAGATCCCATGCAGATCGTCCTGCTCGCGGCCGGAGTACTCAGCCTCTTCCCCATCAGGCAGCTGGGAACCGGCATTTTGCTGATCCTGCTGACGCTCGGGAACGCGGTTCTCGGCTTGCATCAGGAGGGCAAAGCGGAGAAGGCCGTCAGTGCGCTCCAGGAGATGATGATCGTCACGGCTCGGGTACGTCGCGACGGCGAGCAAGCGGAGATCCCCGCCGAACAGCTCGTTCCTGGCGATGTTGTCCTGATCACAGCCGGTGACGTCGTTCCAGCTGACGGCAGGCTGCTGGAGGCGGCCAATCTGGAAGTGGCCGAGTCCGAACTGACTGGGGAGAGCCTGCCGGTCTCGAAAGATACGGTCGCGGTCGGAGCAGCCGGAGCGCCGCTTGGCGATCGGACCGACATGGTGTACCTGAACACCTCCGTCACACGCGGCGCAGGCGAATTCGTCGTCACTGCGACCGGGATGGCAACTGAGATCGGCCACATCTCAGAGATGCTCGACGCCCAGCGCGCGGTCAAGACACTACTCACCCGCCAGCTTGACCGGCTCTCAATACAACTCCTGTGGGTCGCGGGCGTCGCGCTTCTCGCGTCGATGGCATTGACCCTTGCTCGCGGCTATACGTTCAGCCGCGTCTTCAACGCCGCGGTCGCCTTCGCGATCGCGGCGGTGCCGGCCCAGTTGCCCCTCGTTGTCACGACGATCTTGGCGTGGGGGGCCCAAGCCCTGGCGAGGGCCGGAGCCATCATGAAGCACCTCCGCTCGACGGAGACCCTGGGATCCACCTCCGCAATCAACACGGACAAGACGGGGACTCTCACGCTGAACGAGATGACTGCCGTCGAGATCGTTGCCGCAGGGCGCCGCTATGCAGTCGAGGGGAAGGGCTACTCGACCAACGGGCGCATCTCCCGAACCGCTGGCCAACCAGCTGTTGGGCTGGACCAGTTCCTTTTGCCGATGGTCCTTGCTTCGGACGCAGTGCTCAGCGACGGAGAGCTCATAGGCGATCCGACAGAGGGCGCCCTCGTCGTCGCAGCCGCGAAGGGCGGCATCGACGCGACTTTGACGAGGCAGGCGTACCCGAGAATCGCCGTGCTCCCCTTCGATGCCGCCTACAAACTCATGGCTACGTTTCACAGCATGACCGATGAATCGGGGAAGGCCGTGGTCCGCTGCCTCGTCAAGGGCGCTCCCGATGAGTTGCTACGTCGCGCCGCCTCCGTGCTGGACTCAGACGGCCGACCCGTTCCGATCGACGGCAACAACCGGGAAGTCTTTCTCGCCGAGAACCGGCGCCTCGGCGAACAGGGCCTACGGGTCATGGCCACTGCACGAAGAGACTTCGACCCGGCAGTCTTCGATCCCGGGGTAGAGCTGCTTCCGCTCGTGAGCGAGCTCGAGTTGCTCGCCCTCGTTGGGATCGTCGACCCGCCGCGTCCGGCGGTCCGGTCATCGGTGGCGCAGGCCAAGTCCGCCGGAATCAGGATCCGCATGATCACGGGTGACCACCTGGTTACGGCGGCAGCGATCGCGGGTCAGCTCGGCATCGACGGCAAGACGATCACCGGGGCAGAGCTCGAGGCGATGAACGACGATGACGCCACCGAGGCGATCAACGATGTCGGCGTGATCGCACGGGTTAGCCCACAGCACAAGGTCCGCCTGGTGGACCTACTCAAGCGCAAAGGTCAGATCGTTGCCATGACCGGTGACGGTGTCAACGATGCACCTGCCCTGAAGAGAGCGGACATCGGGATCGCAATGGGAATCACCGGGACCGAGGTGGCCAAGCAAGCCGCCGTGATGATCCTGACCGACGACAACTTCTCAACGATCGTCAAGGCCGTAGAACTCGGGCGCGGCCTCTACGACAACCTCAAGCGGTACATCCGCTTCGAGGTGGGATGCATGTTCGGCTTCATCATCACTTTCCTAGCCGCCAGCATCTTCGACATCGCCAACAGCGAGCCGCTTATTCCGTTGCAGATCCTGTGGGTGGCCTTCACCACCGTGACCATCCAGTCCATTGGGCTTGGGTACAGCAAGCCTGCGAGTGGGCTAATGGAACGGTCGCCCCGGGCACCCGGCCAGCCGATCCTGAGCCGCGGCCTCATCGCCCTACTGATTTCAGCAGGGCTCATCATGGCAACCGGCACCCTCAGCGTAATCAGCTGGGCAGAACAGCAGCACACGCTCACGATCGCGCGAACCTTCGGAGTGGTCACGTTCTCGCTGTTCAACCTCTTCTTCTCAATCGAGGCAAAAGACGATCGGCGATCGGCGTTCTCTCTTGACACCTTCTCCGATCGGACGTTCCTCATCACGACCGGGCTGTCTTTCTTCCTGATCGTGATGGCCACTGTCCTGCAACCCGTTCAGACAATCCTGAAGACAAGCACGCTTGACGTCAGGCAATGGCTCATTTGTACAGCCGTGGCACTCTCGATCATCGTTGCGGCCGAGGCCTGCAAGGCATTTCGACGGCGAAACGCTCCCGAACTCGCGACAGTCGAGTAACCACTGCGGGGACAAACCCCGGTTTGGTGCGGGACATGCTTTCTCGTCCGGTAACAAAGAACACCTACATGTCCTGGACTTGCAATACGGCCAGGTGGCAGGCTCTGTGTTCATCACCAAGCCGCCCACTGGCCAGATGAGCTGGATTCGTGTTGGCGTGCGGCGTGATGAAGGAGCCTTACGTGGAACTTGGCGGCCGTGTCGCATTGGTAACGGGTGCGAGTCGTGGGATCGGCCAAGCCTGTGCAAGGGTTCTCGCTCAACGAGGTGCCCGGGTCGTCATCTCGGCTCGAGACCAGGAACGACTTGCCGAGTTTGCCAAAGAGTTCCCAGACGGCACTGAAGTCATCGCCATCGACCTCGCAGAGCCCGAAGCAGCACCACGCCTCCTCGAGCAGACACACAACGCAATGGGTCGCTTGGACATATTGGTCAACAATGCCGGGCTCTCGATGCTCGGAGCGACCGGCGAGCTCACAGATGCCGCCCTAGCAGAGCTGTTTCAGGTGAATCAGGTGAGCAGTCTGGTTCTAGCTGGGCGAGCGGCAGCCGTGATGGCAGCAAGCGGCGGGGGCAGCATCGTCAACCTCTCCTCAGCAGCCGGACGGGTAGGCGTGCCTCTTATGGCTGCGTATGCGGCCACTAAGGGCGCCGTGGATGCTTGGACCCGCTCGCTGGCCGCCGAGTGGGGACCTCATGGCGTCCGCGTCAACGCCGTCGCACCGGGCGTGATCCAAACCGACATGTGGGAGGCCGGGCTGGCCCTCCCGGGGGTGCGGGAATGGATCACCAAGCACATCCCGCTGCGCAGAACCGGCACAGCCGAAGAGGTGGCCAAAGTGGTCGCCTTCCTGGCTGCCGATGCCTCCTCTTTTATGACGGCACAGATCATCAACGTAGACGGCGGAGCACTCGACACGTTCGAACTCTTGCCCCACGAAATCACCGGTCGCTAGTACGTACGTTCCGT
>JBEDUR010000030.1:0-2786 GCA_040414865.1 Acidimicrobiales bacterium | reverse complement strand
GTCTTCGACCACCCGCTCTCGACCCCCCGACGCTTGCGGCGATCTCTCATCACGTAAACGGGCACGGCAACGATTGCGGCGAGGATGAGGATCGGAACGATGATCCAGGGCCCGATGCTGAAGTGCTTGGAGTCGGCCGTGGTCGCCAACAGGTTTGCGGCGAAGAGTAGAGAGGGGTGCATGGTGGTTCTCCTTTTCTATGGGTACTGATGGGGACGCATGTCCAGGGGCCGTACCAGAGGGTTCTGACTCAGGGGCGTTGTTGCCCACATCAGGTCACGTCCTGGCGCAGCGCAGTGCGAGAAGCAATCGTCTCGAGCAGCGCTGCAACTCCAACCAGAAGAGCGGTGGCGGCAGCGAACGGCAGTGGACCGCCGCCTGCGACGCCATGGGCCGGACCGAACGCGGCGCCTCCCAGCTTGATGCCTGCCAACGTGGTCGCAGCCGTGTAGGGCAGGTAGGGGCGGACCGATGTGAACAGTCCGCCGATGATGGACTCGATGACGAGCGCCCACACGAAGACGCCGATGACGCCGGCCAGCTGAGAACGGAACAACGCGCCGATCCCGGCCCCGATCGCCCCGAAGAGCGCCGCCCCGACGGCCGCGCCGGCAATGTGGGCAATGAGGGTGCCCGTGCCAAGGGCCACGTGATAGCCGTGAGCGGCAACGAAGATGAGCCCGACCCCGGTCGCGATTAGCCCGGAGACGAGCCCGAAGATCGTGCCAGCCCCGGCTGCGGTCAGCGTCTTGGCGACGAGCACCTGCCGCCGGTTCGGGATCGCCAGGTAGGTCAGGGTCGCGGTGTAATGGCGGTACTCCCCGCTGGTGAAGATCACCCCCAGCACCGCCGAGAGGATCATCGACCAGCCGGTCACGGTCGTCACCGTTCCGAGCCCCGAAGCGGTGAAGAGGGGGGCGACACCGCTTTGGCCGTTGCCAGCTCGCGACGCTTCGAGCGAGGCGAATAGGGCGGTCAGGGCAGCTGAGGTGGCGAGCAGGCTGAAGCCGACGCGCATGGTGCGCAGCTTGAGCCATTCGATTCGGACGAGGCGGGTCACCGGGCGTTCTCCTTGGTGTCTGCGGCTTCGGTCAACTGGAAGAAGACGTCCTCCAAGCCGACGCCGTCGGTGGTGGTCTCGAAGATGGGTATGGCGAATTCGGCGGCGAGGAGGCCGACCTGCTCGGCGTTGGCCCCGGTGACTTCGACTCGGTCCGGCGCCACGACAAATGCGGCAGCCCCTTGCGCGAGCAGCAGCCTTTGCAGCTGATCGGCCTGCGGCGTTCGGATGCGCAGCTTGTGCTTGGCCCGGGCGGTCAGCTCGTCGAGGGCGTCGTGGGTGACGAGGTGGCCGCGGTTCAAGATGATCACGCTGTCCACCGTCTGGGCGACCTCGGCCAGGATGTGGCTGGAGACGAGCACGGTGCGCCCTTCGTCGGCCAGGCCGCGCAGTAGATCGCGTAACCACCGGACGCCCTCGGGATCGAGGCCGTTGGCGGGCTCGTCGAGGATCAGGATCTCGGGATCGCACAAGAGTGCCGTGGCGAGCCCGAGGCGTTGACGCATCCCGAGGGAGAACTCGCCGACTCGTCGCTCGGCGGCGCCGGTGAGTTCGACGAGGTCGAGGACTTCATCGATTCGGGAGTCGGGCACGTGCCCGGCCAGTGCCTGGACCCGCAGGTGGTTGCGTGCGGTGCGGCCCGGGTAGGCGCTGGAAGCTTCGAGCACGGCGCCGACCCGACGAAGCGGGTCGGGCAGCTCCTGGTACGAGTGACCGCAAATCTCGGCCGAACCTTCGCTCGGCGCGACGAGACCCAGGAGCATGCGCAACGTGGTGGTTTTGCCCGCTCCGTTGGGGCCCAGGAATCCGACCACCGTACCCGCGTCGACCTCGAAACTGAGATGGTCGACGGCCGTCAGCACTCCGAAACGCTTGGTGAGGCTTTGGACTTCGATCACTGCCATTGGTGATCCCTTCTGCTTCAGGGGTGGCTGGCGTTTTCGCCTCTGGACATGGTCGGCGTCAGGTCCGGCCTCGTCGTCAGCGCGAAGACGAAATCCAAGTCGGCGTGAGGCCGACATTGAGTGCGCCGCGCTCGTCTCGGGAGGCACGCGGGCAGGCGCGGCTACTACGGGCGATGTAGCCCAAGATCGCCTTCAGGACGACGTGTTCGGCGCCGACTGGGCGTACCGTCGGAGAAGATGAGAGTGGCGCGCTCCCGAGGCGAGAGCGATTGGACAGGTTCAGAGGCGCGACGGCGGTTGATCGTCGATGCTGCGGTGGCTATCGCCGTTGCAGCACTCCAGGTGGGCCTAGCTTTCGCCCAAGCAGCACACAGCGGTCGCGTCGTGACTCTCGGCGAGGCGCTCCTTCTCGTGAGCGGAGGCCTGGTGCTGATCGCTCGGCGCCGGTACCCGGTGTCTGTCATGGCCGTTGCCTACGCGCTGACCTTGTCCTTCCAGGCAACCCAGGACTTCGGTCGCCGCGGCGGGCCGGCATGGATCGCGGTCATCGTCGCGTTCGGGACAGCGATCTACCTCCGCCGCCGAATGGCGGCCCTGATCTTCTTGGTCGTCTGCTACGTGGTGTCGCTGTGGGGTCCCACCGTGTTGGGAGAGGGTCACGCCCCCTCGGCCATATTCGCCGTGAGCCTGGGCGCCGGGCTGGCAGCGTTGGTTGCCGGCGCCGAGCTGGTCCGGCTGCGCCGCCAACGGTCTTTCGCCCTCGCCCAGGGGCGACAGGAGGAAGCCCTGCGCCAGGCGAGCGAAGAACGCTTGCGCCTTGC